>DATDMA010000408.1:0-4408 GCA_036519015.1 Pseudolabrys sp.
TTGTCGTAGCCCGGCTTATTGGGCTGGACGCGCGCCAGCCACATCGCGATTTCGCACTTCGTGCAGATTGGCCGCTCGATCGCCGGGGACCGATCGACAGCAAAATTCCGCTGGGCCATTGCGCGTTCCCTGTTGTCAGGCGGGAGCGCGTCGAGCTCTCACACCAGCGCCTGGGCAAAGCCGCTGCCGGTGGTAGTGGTTACATAGTCCGTTGCGGTGCCGATTCCATTGTCAAAAGACATTTGTGCCGAATTAGGCAACTCGCTACCTCCCTGCCCCCTTCCGCACCAGATCGATCGCCTGCGTCACGCGCTTGTCCTTGTTGGCTTTGCAATAGGCGATGACCTCGTGAACGTTTTCCTTGACCCTCGGCACGTTCAGGACGCGCCCCTTTGCCTGCCCGTTGTACCAGCCGCTGTACCAGGCGAGCAGGAAGTCGGCGTCCTCCTGATAGGTGCTGGCGAGCTGGCCGCAGGTGAGCTGCTGCACGTCGATGTCGCCTTTGGCATCGGCGAGCTTCGGCAGCTCCACCCGCGTCGCCGCCTCGGCCGGCGCCTGCGACTGCACGGGGCACTCCTTGTCGAGGTCCTGCGCCAGGTTCATCCCCATGAAGGACTCGTTGGTACGAAAGACCGCGCCGCCGGTGATGTTGTACGAGGTGCCCGGCCCCGGCACCCGGACATTGCGCAGCGCCGTCCACGAGCCGTCGGCGTTCTTGGCGAAGGCGTCGCACGCGACGCTTTGCGCCCGCGCGCCGGTGCTCGCACAGGCCAGGACGATGGCAGCCAACAGTACAAACCGCATCACGATCTCCATGAGGTACCGCCGCGCCCGCGCGCGGCGAAAGCGCTCTCTCATAGCGGTTCTGACCCGCATTCAGAAAGCACCCGCGTGCGGCAACCGTGCTGAAATTATGTACAGGTAACGCGCAGGACCGTGGACGAAGTTTAATTTGTGCGGCTCTTGCGACGCCGCGCGCGCGCGGCGAGTCGCGTGGCAGCGCGGTACCCCGCGATGCGGGGGGCTGCGAGCGGTAGTTTCTAAATCGTTAAAAACTCTTCACCAAGGGCGCGGCAGCGACATCGCGTTACATCTGAAACAAACATACTTAGGTATGTGGCCGAACGACGCGAAGGTCAGCATCTGTGACGTGCTTCACACAAACCGCTGCACCGCAGCACTATTCTCGCGCTGCCGCACGTTGGTGTCATGAAAAGTTTTTAGTCCAGCCATCGGACTTTCATCCACCGGTCTTAGCGGCGCCACGATGTGCCTCTACTCATCGACACGTTCGTGGGGCAACAAAGAAGAGGAGGCGGAGATATGCAGCTTCAATGCAATTCGGCGAAGCTCTCGGCTATCCGCGCTTTCGCTGCGCCCGCGCGTTGTCCCAACTGCGGTGACTGGATGGTCGCCCCGGTATCGTCGGAGTTCGTCGAAGGCGGCGAGATCCGTCACCACTGGGAGTGCGAGGCCTGCGGCGAGCCCTCCTCCACCGCCATCCCCGTTCTCGAGACGGCCGACGCATGAGTCTGGACGCGCTCCGTTTTGCGCGTTCGCATGTGCAAACGTTCGGCCCAGACCAAGCCTCGGCGGGACTTTAGCGAGGGGCCTTGTGCCCCCCGCGCGGTCTCCCGCGTGCTCCATCCGGAATAGGTGCTAGGATGCGGTGTTCGCCTCAAAAGGCTGCACCGAAGCCTAAAACCTTGTGGAGGAGCACACATGACGACGCCGTTCCTGCGGTCCGTGTTGACCGCTCTCGCCTGCACCGCAGTTTTCGCGTTCGCCGCGCCGGCGCTGGCCGAATCGGTCAACTTCAAGGCCGACATGAAGGCCTCGACCGAAGTACCGCCCACCACGAGCAAAGGCTCGGGCGCGGTGACCGCCACCTTCGACACGGCCTCCAAGACCTTGGCCTGGAAGGGCAACTATTCCGACCTCAGCGGTCCGGCGACGGCGGCCCACTTCCACGCCGGCGAAGTCGGCAAGAACGGCGGCGTGGCCATCCCGATCTTCTCCGGCGCCGCGGCCAAGAGCCCGTTTGAGGGCACTGCCGTCCTCACCGAGGCCCAGGCGTCCGACCTGATGGCCGGCAAGTGGTACGTCAACATCCACACCGAGGCGAACAAGGCCGGCGAAATCCGCGGCCAGGTCGTCAAGTAGCCCTCTCTCCGCCTTTAGCGCCGTCGCGCGCGGCCGTCCGCCGCGCGCCCGCGACGCCATGTCTTTTTTGCAGACCTCGCGCGGGGCGTGCTTTGCCTCCGGGGCCGCACGTTTTATGGTCGAGCCAAACCACATAACCCCTTCGACCTGAGAGGAAATACCCATGGCTGGTGGCAATGGCTCGGCACCCTTTCTCATCTCCGGCGGCGGCATTGGCGGCCTCATCGCCGCCTATGCACTTGCCCACAAGGGGTTCCCGGTCCGGCTGTTTGAGCAATCGTCAGAGTTCAAGGAGGTCGGCGCCGGCATCCAGCTCGGCCCCAATATCTTTCGCGTGCTGGAGCGGATCGGCCTCAAGGATGCCATCCTCGCCGACGCCCATGTCCCGCCGGCGCAGGAAATGCGCGACGCGCTCACCGGCAAGCTGATCACCCGCATCCCGCTCGACGAGGCCTTCTCCAAGCGCTTCGGCGGCCAGCCCTATGCCGTCACCCACCGCGCCGACATCCATGCGGCCTTCCTGCGCGCCTGCCAGACCAGCAACCTGATCACGCTCGAGACCAGCCGCCGGGTCGATGCCTTCGAGGACCACGGCGGCCACGTCACCGTCACCCTCAACAATGGCGAGACCGTCGCCGGCCGCGCCCTAATCGCCTGCGACGGCATGTGGTCGAATATCCGCGAGAGCATCATCGGCGATGGCAAGCCGCGCGTCTCCGGCCACATCGCCTACCGCGCCGTGCTCAAGCGCGAGGACGTGCCGGATGACCTGTGGACCCCGGACGTGGTGCTGTGGGCGGGCCCGCGCACGCACTTCGTCCATTATCCGCTGCGCCGCGGCGAGCTCTTTAACCTCGTCGCCGTGTTCCACTCCGACCACTACGAGGAAGGCTGGAACGCCGAGGGCAGTAAGGAGCTCCTCTGGTCGCACTTCAAGACGCAGGTGCCGCAGGTGCTGCGCCTGCTCGAGCGCATCGACACCTGGCGCATGTGGGTGCTGTGCGACCGCGAGCCGGTGAAGAACTGGACCAAGGGCAACATCACGCTGCTCGGCGACGCCGCGCATCCGATGCTGCAATACCTCGCCCAGGGCGCCTGCATGGCGACCGAGGACGCCGTGGTGCTGGCGGACAAGATCGCGGCCACGCCGGACGATCTGCCGAACGCGTTCCACGCCTATGAGCAGGACCGCTACCTGCGCACCGGCCGCACGCAGATCATGGCGCGTGTCTATGGCGAGTTCTATCACGCGCGCGGCGTTGCCGCCGAACTGCGCGACATGGCGGTCGGTGGCCGCACGCCGGCCGAGGCGATGGAGGGCATCGCCTGGCTGTATGGGGGACCGTAGCCACGGCTTCGTGTCCCGGGCGCAGCGCAGCGTGAGCGTAGCGAACGGTGCGCTGCAGACCCGGGATCCCGGTTAACTTAGAAGAAAGCGGGGTCCCGGATCAGCGGCGCACCGCTTCACTTCGTTTCGCGCTGCACCGCATCCGGGACACGCACCGCTACCCCTCTCTCAGCCCCCTTACCTCGCCAAGCGTCAACAACCTCGGCGCTGACCCGTCGAAATACACGAACCGCAGCTTGCGCCGGTGCGTGACCATGCGTGCCGGCAGCGGGTCGTAGCGCAGCGAGCCGCCGCCGACATGCGGCATCAGCGCGCCCACGTCGGTCACCGCCTCCGTCTCCACCCGCAGCATCACCAGCCGCTGGCCCGCCGCATCGGTCGCCTCGAACGGAATGCGCGCGAGCCTTAAGAAGCTCGCCGGGTCCTTGGCGGTCGCGAAGCCCTCGACGAAGGCCATCTCGACCAGGTCGAGGTCCGGCTCGCCACGATCGTTGTCGTCCGTGGGCCCGTGCGGCAGATGCGGCGTCTGCCATTGCACGGCGCCGCGCGGCTGCACGTGATTGTGCCCGGCGCCGGCCGCGCCGTTGCCGTGATGATGATGATCGTGGTCGTGTCCCTGGTGCATCACGCCCTCCGTCAATAAGCGACCGGCTTGTCGATCAGCTTCTTGTGGCTGCCGAGCTTGCCGTGCGCGACCATGGAGCCGAGCGCCTCGACCACCACGCGCACGCCGAACAGCGCGGTGATGTCGGACGTATCGTATGGCGGCGAGACCTCGACCACCTCCAGCCCGCACAGGCCTTCGGCAGCGACGAGGCCGAGAATCTTCAAAGCCTCGCGCGGCAGGAAGCCGCCCGGCTCGGGCCAGCCGGTGCCCGGCACGAAGCCGCAGTCGAT
>DATDMA010000409.1:0-6757 GCA_036519015.1 Pseudolabrys sp.
TGAGCGAGGAAGAGGGGGAGTAGAGTCGTTCCTCCGCCGAGCCGCGAGCACGGAGCACCCTCTCCCCTGGGGGGAGAGGGTGGCGAGCGAAGCGAGCCGGGTGAGGGGGTAAGTGAATCTCAGTCTGCTGTAACCCCTCACCCGGATCGCTTCGCGATCCGACCTCTCCCTATGGGAGAGGTGAAGAGAGTGCGTTGCGCGTTCGGGGAGAACACATGAACACCCAACTCTTCTCCGCGTTCCTGCTCATCACCCTGATCCTGGTGCTGACGCCGGGGCCGATCGTGACGCTGGTGATCTCGACCGGCGCAACGCAAGGGACGCGCGCGGCGCTGATCACGGTCGCAGGGAGCACGCTCGGCAATGCGATCCTGATCGGCGCGATCGCGCTCGGGCTCAACGCGGTCATCCGCTACACGGCGGAGATCTTCGAGATGCTGCGCTGGGTGGGCGCGGCCTATCTCATCTGGCTCGGCGTTCAGGCCTGGCGCCATGCCGGCAAGCCGGGCGAGGCGTTGGCCGCGCCGAGCCGCGGCGTTTATTTCCGCCGCGGCATCATGGTGGCGCTGTCGAACCCGAAGACCATCGCCTTCTTCACGGCCTTCCTGCCGCAGTTTGTCGATCCGACCTTGCCGGCCGGCTATCAGCTCTTCGTCATGTGCGCGGTGACGGTGCCGCTGGCGGCGATGACCGATGCCGGCTGGGCCTTTGCCGCCGGCGCTGGCCGCAGCTTCTTCCTCAGAAGCGCCAACGCGCGCTGGCTCGGAAGGGTGTCCGGCTTGGCATTGATCGGCGGCGGCGTGTGGCTGTCGCTGGCGAGACGGCCGGGGTAGGGCCGTCTGCAACGGCTCGGCGGGCTCTCAACCCGCGTACCCGCCCTCATCCAGGAAGAGCTGCTCCTCCGGAATCATCGCACGTTCGAGGATGGGATTGCGATGCGGGAAGCGCCCGAAGCGCCGAATGATGTCGCGATGTCTCTCCGCATGGGAAAGGTGCGGTTGTCCGAGACGCCGATTGAATGTCACCGAGTGCTCCTGATCCAACACGCTTTCCGAATGTCCGAACGGAAGATAGAAGAAAGGCTGCAAGTCCGTCGGCACCATGAAGTCATGTCCCGCGTCGATCGCGGCGGCCGCGACCTGGCGCGCCCTCGCGTCGGTCGCATACATCCGTGCCGTGTTGCGAAATGCGTTGCGCGGAAACTGGTCCAAGAGGAGCACGAGCGCTAACGCGCCAGTGGCTGTGCTGGCCCAGCTGCCGAGGTAGCCAGGGGCCGCCGCTTCGTGCCAGGGCAAGAAGCGCTCGCGGAAGCGGAGGTCGAAGTTGGCGTCCTTGGCGAACCAGCGCTCCGGTCCGGCCTCGCGCCAAAAATCGACAACCGCTGAGGCTTCGACGGGCGGAAGCAACGTAAAGACCGACGCTGTCTGTGCGTTCCGTTGGTCGAGGGCGCCGCGGTGAGTGCCGGCATTGTCGCGCGGCAGACCGCGACCAGCGTAGGATTCCAGTTCCACAAAGGATTCACGGGTGCTGACTGCCGTGTCTCCAGCGCAGGTGGCCGAGTAGGGCAAGGACATGCAACTCTCCGTCTTCGTCTCTGGTGAAAAGGGGACTGTTCCCCCTTTCTGGGCGGCGGGAGTTCGCATTTGGTCCGTGATGAAGCCAGTGATATGATTTCACTGATATGCTGAAAGAGACACACCTCTCCCGCGCCGACCTCAATCTCCTGGTGTTGTTTGAAGTCGTGCTGGAGGAGCGGCACGTCGGCCGGGCTGCGGAACGGCTCAGCCTGTCAGGATCGGCCGTCAGTCATGGGCTCGGCAGGCTGCGACGGCTCCTCAACGATCCGCTGTTCCTGCGGACACCCAAGGGCGTGGTTCCAACCGCGCGAGCAACCGAGTTGGCCGAACCGATTGCCGACGTTCTCGCGCGGGTCAAAAGCATCGTCTTTAATGCGGAGCCGTTCGACGCTGCTACGTCTACGCGGCGCTTCACGATCGGCGCGCCCGACGGCGTTTCAGCAGTGCTCGTGCCCCCGCTTCTCGCCGACTTGCAACGGCGTGCGCCACACATCGATATCAGCATGCGGCAGCTTCTCCCGCCGCATGGAAGCAGGACGGTCGAGCGCGCCTGGGAGCGCGTCTTCGCCGATCTTGAGGCACGCACGATCGACGTCGCGATCGCGCCCCTCGACGTCATTCCAGTACGGTTCGTTCACCGAACCCTCTACGAAGAGGACTTTGTCATCGGGATGCGGGCCGGGCACCCGTTTGCACGCGATCCGACATTGGATCGATTTTGTGAGATGCGGCATCTCCTCGTTTCGCTCGCGGGTGATCCCTATGGCTTCGTGGACGAGGCTCTCGCAAAGAAGGGCCGCTCGCGCAGGATTGCGCTGACAGTCTCGAATTTCATGATGGCGCTTGCGGTCGTCGCCGAAACCGATTTGATCTCGGCTCTCCCGAGAAGGCTTGTGCTCATGCACGGCCGCCGCTTCGGCTTGGTGAGCGTCGAGGCACCATTGCAGTTGCCGCATTCCCAGATCGGCGCAATCGCTCCCAAGGCGGCGATGATGGACGCGGGCGTGGCTTGGCTATTCGACACGATCAAAGGTGTGCCTCAGGCCGAAGGCATGGCGCGCAGGAGACGGCGTTCGACCTGAGACGGTCATAGCCTCGTTCATTCAGGCTTCAAATCGAGCCCATCGATCACCGGCTTCCATTTCACCAGTTCGCTCTGGAGGTGATCGGCCAGGTCCTTCGGCGTGCCGCCGCGCGGCTGCGCGCCGAGCTTGGCGAGCGCATTCTTCATCACATCGGTGGCGAGCGCCGCGTTGGTCGCGGCGTTGAGCTTGGCGATGATGGCGGGCGGCGTGGCGGCGGGCGCCAGCAGCGCCATCCACGCGCCGGTCGTCACGGTCTGGTAGCCGGACTCCGGCATGGTCGGCACATCGGGCAGATCGGCGACGCGCTTGGAGCCGACCATGGCCAGCGCCCGCAGCCGGCCGTCGCGGACCAACTGCAAGGACGTGGCGATGGTGTCGAAGGTCATCTGCGTTTCGCCGGCGACCACGCCCATCAGCGCCGGTCCGCCGCCTTTGTAGGGCACGTGCACGATCTGCGTGCCGGTGAGGCGCTTGAAATATTCGGCGGTGAGATGCGGCAGCGTGCCGATGCCGCCGGTCGAATAATTGAGCTTGCCGGGATTGGCCTTCGCATAGGCAACAAGATCGGCCACGGTTTTCACCGGCAGATCGGGATTGACCACGAGCACTTGTGGCGTCTCCGCGATCAGCGCGACCGGCGCGAAGCTCGTCGCGTCATAGCCGGCGTTTTTGTAGATCAGCGGGCTCATGATCAGCCCGCTCGCGGCCGAGACCATCAGCGTGTAGCCATCCGGCTCGGCGCTCGCCACGTATTTGGAGCCGAGAATGTTGCCGGCGCCCGGCTTGTTCTCGACGATCACGTTTTGCCCGAGCACGGGCGGCAGCGTGTTGGCGAGCAGCCGCGCCATGACGTCGACCGGGCCGCCGGCCGGGGTCGGCACGATGATGCGGATCGGGCGGGTCGGATAGGTTTGGGCAAAGGCGGGCGCGGCGAACGTGAGTGCGAGTGCGAGCAGGATGATCCGGCGCATGAAGTCTCCCTAGGGGGCGCCGGTCTCTTGTTGTGGTCTTTGCGTTTGATCGCGGGACCGGCGCAGAAGCCATGGAGCCTAGCGCATTGCCGGTGCGTGGGTAAGTCCGGGGCGGGCTAGTAGCGGGAGTTGGTCGGTCGTCACCAGCCGGATGTGGGAGTTGCCGAAGCGGGTGCCGACGCAATTCAGGTAGGGCCAGGGCCGATGGGCGCAGGCGTTCAGCGCCGTCTCGTCCTGCGGGGGCAGGGCGCCGGCGACGACGGGACCGCCTGGGGCGGTGAATATGGCGACGACCGCGGCAATGGCGGCGGCGATCAAGACGGCGTTTAACAGCTTCACCATAACGGCCCCGTGTTCTGGCTCTCGACCGATTGGTCGCGGCGGCCAGCAGAGTCGTTCAACGTGCCGGACCTGCAAAAGTTCGGGGGTACGCCTTGCGGGCCGCAAAAGGCCGGGTTAGACCGGCGCGCATGCCGAGAACCGCCCTTTACGCAGGCTCTTTCGACCCGGTGACCAACGGCCATCTCGACGTCGTGCGCAATGCCGTGCGGCTCGCTGACAGGCTTGTGATTGCCATCGGAGTCCACCCCGGTAAGGCTCCGCTGTTTTCCGCCGACGAACGGTTGGCGATGCTCGAAGAGACCTGCGGGCCGCTGGCGAAGGCTGCCAAGTGCGAGCTTTCGTGCATCACCTTTTCCGACCTTGTGGTGACGGCCGCGCAGCGGCTCGGCGCGCAGTTCCTGATCCGCGGCTTACGCGACGGCACCGACCTCGATTACGAGATGCAGATGGCGGGCATGAACGATGCCATGGCGCCGGAGGTGCTGACCGTGTTCCTGCCGGCGTCCCCCATGGTGCGCCCGATCACCGCCACATTGGTGCGCCAGATCGCCGGCATGGGCGGTGACGTTTCCGCCTTCGTGCCGGCCGCCGTCGCCGGGCGACTTAAAGCCAAGTTCGCGCACGTCAAGCGCATCTGAATTTTCACCCGAGGACCTTCGATGATACGCCGCCGATCGATCCTGACGCTCGCTCTGCTCGCCGCGCTTTCCACGCCCGCGCTTGCGCAAACGCCGAACCTGTCCAATCCGGCTGCGCTCACCGAGCAGGCGCCCGCGACCTACAAAGTGAAGTTCGACACCACCAAGGGCGCCTTCGTCGTGCAGGTGACGCGCGCCTGGGCGCCGATCGGCGCCGACCGCTTCTACAATCTGGTGAAGAACGGCTTCTACGACAATGTGCGGTTCTTCCGCGTGATCTCCGGCTTCATGGTGCAGTTCGGCATCAACGGCGATCCCGGCGTCATGGCGAAATGGCGCGATGCGCCGATGAAGGACGATCCGGTCACGCAGAGCAACAAGCGCGGATACATCACCTTCGCCACCGCCGGGCCGAACACCCGCACCAGCCAGGTGTTCATCAACTTCAATAACAACACTCAGCTCGACACCATGGGCTTCGCGCCCTTCGGCCGCGTGATCTCAGGCATGGACGTTGTGGACAAGCTCAACGCCGAATACGGCGAGGGCGCGCCGGGCGGCCGCGGTCCCGACCAGAGCCGCATGCAGAGCGAGGGCAATGCCTATCTTGCCAAGGATTTCCCGCGCCTCGACAGCGTGAAGAAAGCCACGATCGAGCGTTGACGCGAAGGAGGGCAACTCCCCATGCGGTTTGGCGCCGCGCTGCTCGGAATGTCAGCGCTCCTGCTGGCGGCTGCCAATCCGCCGCCAGCATACGCTGAAAGCGGCCGGTCCGCCGACCGCACGCCGACGCAGACGGTCAAAGGGCCGCTCAACACGCTGAAGGACATCCGTGCCGCGATGCGGGCGTGCTGGGTGTGGCCGCCGGCCGAGAGCATCAGCACCGGGATGGAACTCACTGTGATGCTGAGCTTCCGCAGCAACGGCGAGATCTTCGGTGGACGCATCACCCATCAGAGCGCAAACGTTTCAGAACAGGAACGCGCTCTTTATTACACCACGCTCGCCGACGCGATCCGTCGCTGCTCGCCGCTGCCCGTTTCCGATGGTCTCGGCAAGGCCATCGCCGGCCGGCTCTTCACCTTCCGCTTCACCGACAACCGAAAGCAGAGAAAGGTATAAACCATGGCAAAACCCGAAGACACGCTCACGCTGGAAACCACTCAGGGCAACGTGGTGATCGAGATGCGCCCCGACCTCGCGCCGGGCCATGTCGCGCGCATCAAGGAGCTCGTCAAAGAGGGCTTCTACGACGGGATCGTCTTTCACCGGGTGATCGACGGCTTCATGGCGCAGACCGGTTGCCCGCACGGCACCGGCACAGGCGGCTCGGGCAAGAAGCTCAAGGCCGAGTTCAACAAGGAGCCGCATGTGCGCGGCACCGTGTCGATGGCGCGCGCGTCCAATCCGGACTCGGGTGACAGCCAGTTCTTCATCTGCTTCGATGATGCGACCTTCCTCGACGGCCAGTACACCGCCTGGGGCAAGGTGATCGAGGGCATGGACAACGTCGACAAGATCAAGCGCGGCGAGCCGGTCTCGAACCCCGACAAGATCATCAAGGCGACCATGGGGGCGTAACAGCCTCCACGCTAGTTCTCGGACTGTCATGCCCCGCGCAAGCGGGGCATCCAGTAGCCGGCGGCCTCTGTATTAGGCACCCACGCCCTGGGATACTGGATCGCCCGCTTTCGCGGGCGATGACAGCAAGCGATTATGCGCACCGACCTCTTCGACTTCGACCTCCCGCCCGACCGCATCGCCTTGCGGCCGGCGAGCCCGCGCGAGTCCGCGCGGCTGATGGTCGTGCGGCCGGGCAGTTTCCGTGGCGAGCCGCCATATACTCCGCTCACCCCCGCGGAAGCGGGGGTCCAGAGTGGCTTGGACAGGGCTGTCGCAGGTGACTCCTGGGTCCCCGCTTTCGCGGGGACGAGCGGAGAGGTTTTTGAGGACCGGCACATCCGCGACCTGCCGGATCTGCTGGCGCCCGGCGACTGCCTGGTGGTCAACGACAGCAAGGTGATCGCCGCGCGGCTGAAAGGCCGCCGCATCGGGCGCGGGGGCACGGAGCCCGGCATCGAGGTCACGCTGCACAAGCGTATCGATGGCTCGACCTGGCGGGCCTTCGCGCGGGGGGCCAAGAA
>DATDMA010000410.1:0-3139 GCA_036519015.1 Pseudolabrys sp.
CACGTTTTTGATCGGAAGCGCTTGTCGGCCCCTTTCCCGCATTGAATACCTTCTCCGGGTGCCCAGCAAGAAAAAGCCCCCTGCGACGAGGTCGCAGAGGGCGGTTATTTAGTAGAGGTTTAGGTCGTGGTTGCTGACCTAAATTTGGTTCGTTGGTCGACCGCTCTTTTCTCCCTCGCCCCGCTCTTGCGGGGAGACGTGGAGTAAGTGGCTTAGCCGCCGATTTCGCCGCTGATGACGGGGCCGAACAGCTCCCACTTCTGGTCCTTGAACCGCATCATCTGAAGCTGTTCGATCGGATAGAAATCGGTGGCGCTGGTATTGATCTTGACACCCGGAAGCAAGGTGTCGGGCGCGAAGTCCTTGAGGCTCGCGGCCTGCTTCATGACGTTCTCGCGGGTCAGGTCATCGCCGCACTGCTTCAGCACCTGAACCATGGTCTGGGCCTGGCCGTAGCCGAACACCACGGAGCCGTCGGCCTTGTTGGCCTCTGGCGCATGTTTGGCAAGGAAGGCGTAGAATTTCTTCATGCCCTCGTCGTTGTCCCATTGCGCGTCGGCGCCGTCCTTGGCGTAAGCCGCCGAGAGAATGCCTTGTGCGTTCTCGAAGCCGGCCGGCTGCAGCACGGAGCCGACGGAGGCGCCGACATTGCTCTGGAAGTACATCGGCTTCCAGCCGATCTCGGCGACTTTCTTGATGCTCTGGGCAGAGAATTTCGGCGTGGTCATGCTGAAATAGACGTCGGCGCCGGAGGATTTCAGCTTGACGATGTGGGAGTCGATGGTCGGCTCGGAAACCTCGTAGCTTTCCTCGGCCACGATCATCGACGCCGCCTTGTCGCCGAGACCGTCCTTGAGGCCTTTCAGCAGATCCTTACCGAAATCGTCGTTCTGGTACATGATCGCGACCTTGGCGTCCGGCTTCTCCTTCAGGAGATATTTCGCGTAGATGCGGCCTTCGCTCTGGTAGGGCGGCTGCCAGCCCATGGTCCAGGGAAAATCCTTGTAGTCGCCGAACTTCGTGGCGCCGGTCGCAACGAATAGCTGCGGGATCTTCTTGGAGTTGGTGTATTTCTGGATCGC
This sequence comes from Pseudolabrys sp., assembly GCA_036519015.1. Classification (GTDB taxonomy): domain Bacteria; phylum Pseudomonadota; class Alphaproteobacteria; order Rhizobiales; family Xanthobacteraceae; genus Pseudolabrys. The sequence goes on from DATDMA010000410.1 coordinate 1,083, forward strand.
CGAGTTCGACGGCGTGCCGAGCGGGCCGAACAGCAACAGGACTTCGTCGCTCTCCACCAGCTTGCGCGCCTGCTCGACCGCCTTCGGCGGGCTGTAGCTGTCGTCGTAGCTGATGAAATTGATCTTGCGGCCGTTGATGCCGCCCTGCTCGTTGATCATCTTGAAGTAGGCGTCTTCGATCTTGCCGATCACGCCGTAGGCCGATGCCGGCCCGCTATAGGGCATGATGTTGCCGAGCTTGATCTCGGTATCGCTCGCGCCGGTGTCGTATTTCTTTTGGGCGAGTGCACTGTCGCTGGTGGCAGCGAAAGCGATGACCGCCGCCGAGATCGCGGCGATACGTAATTTTTGTCGAGAGAGCATCATATTTCCTCAAGTAGCGGACGGAAGTTCTCTTCGTTGTTGTTTGTCGCTGGTCCGTGAAGAGAACTTCTGAGCCGAACCCGCGCCGGAAATGTCGTCGTCATGGCAAAAGAGCCGTCGGGCGCGCGTTGGCGCGGCCCGTCGGCTCGCAATGACGGCAAATGCCGTTTCTAGCTCTTCCTGAGTTTGCCGATCAATTGCTGGGCAACCACCGAAACCTGCCGCGCCCCGTGCGGCACCAGGAAGATGACGAGGAACAAGAGGACGCCGAACACTGCGCCGGACAGCCCCTTGGAGATTCCCTCCGCGATGTTGGGGACGAAGATGATGAACGCCGAACCCACGATCGATCCGGGCAACCATCCCACGCCGCCGACCACCATGCCGAGAAACAGCGAGATCGCCAGCGTGATGGTGTAGCTGTCGGGTGCGACGAACTGCACGGCGATGGCGCCCAGCGCGCCGGCGACGCCGGTGATGCCGGCAGAGACGCCGAACGCCAGTGTCTTGTACAGCGCCACGTCAACGCCCATCGCCGACGCCGCGATCTCGTTGTCGCGGATCGCCATGAAAGCGCGGCCCGAGCGCGACCGCAGCAGATTGACCGAAGCGACATAGATCGCGATCGAGACCGCGAGCGTGAAATAATACAGCCACATGTCCTGCGACATCGGCAGGCCGAACGGGGCGTCAGGCTTGGTCACCACCAGGCCCTGCACGCCGCCGGTCCAGGGCTCGAACACCCCGAGCTTGAGGAGCTGCGGCATCGCCGTGGCGAGCGCAAACGTCGCCAGCGCCAGATAGACGCCGGACAGCCGCAGCGCCGGCTTGCCGAACAGATAGCCGAAGCCGAAGCAGATGATGCCGGAGACCGGCAAGGTCAGCGCGTAGTTGATGTTGTAGGTTTCCATCAGAATCGCCGACGTGTAGGCGCCGACCGCGTAGAACGCGCTTTGCCCCAGCGAGAATTGCCCGCTGCCGCCGGTCAGGATGTTCAGCGCCATCACCGCCAGCGCGTAGATCAGGAGCATCGTCAACTGGAAGATGATGAAGTTCTTCACGAACAGCGGCACCACGATCAGCAGCGCCAGCATCGCCAACGAGGTCCCGTAGCCGAGCGTCATGGCCCTCTTGGGAACGGCTTCGACCGCCGGCGCTTCGGTGACGACTTCCTGGACTGTGCTCATATCAAACTCGCTTCACGATGGGCCGGCCGAACAGGCCCGCCGGTTTGACGACCAATACGACGATGATCAGCGCCAGCGCGATCGGCAGCTTCAATTCATTGCCGACGCCGGGGATGTAGGTCCCGGCGAGATTTTCGAAGATGCCGACCAGGAAACCGCCGATCACCGCGCCGAACGGGCTGGTCAGGCCGCCAAGCACGGCGGCGGCGAAACCGTAAATCAGCACGCCCCCCATCATGTTCGGTTCGAGGAACACCACCGGCGCGATCAGCATGCCGGCGATCGAGCCGATCGCGGCCGCCATGCCCCAGCCGAGCGCGATCATCCATGAGGTATTGATACCGACGAGCCGGGCCGATTCAGGCAGCGAGGCCGCGGCGCGCATCGCGAGTCCGATCCGGGTGAAGCGGAAAAAGAAGAACAGCAGGATCAGCAACACAACGGTGACGCCGATCATGCCGGCCTGATGGGTCGAGATCAGCTGGCTGCCGAGAAACGGCGAGGAGC
>DATDMA010000411.1:0-5080 GCA_036519015.1 Pseudolabrys sp.
GTGTTGATGCCTTGCGGCATGGCCTCGATCGCCGCGCGGTTGATGTCGAAGGAGCTGGCGCCGAAGCGCGGCGACAGGTTGTCGCGCGCCTCGTCGAGTTTGGTGTTGATCGAGGCGACCGAGGGCTTCTGCTGCGTGGCCACCGCAGGCGCCGTCGGGCGCGGCGGCGTTGGACGCTGCGATTGGATGACGACCTCCGGCAGCACGTCTTGCGCTTGGGCGGCGGAGACCATCGCGCCGAGCAATACAATGGGAGAAACCGAAAGCCATAGACTTCGGTGGAAACGAACCGACATTGAGACACCTTGAATCCTGACACTGGCGGACGCGCATCACGCGCCGCACGACGTGATCCCGCGGGCCAGGCGCGCGAGAGCGCGGGCCGCCGCGAGATCGGCGATGAGAGGCCGGTCAGGCGCGGGGAGGGCCGCGGGCGTTGAAGGCGAGCGCTGCGGTACGCTCCATTGCGGGATGCTCGCCGGCTGTAAGGTGGACGAGCGTGACTTCGGCCGGCAGGGCGATCGCCGAGGGTGCGGGCAGTAGCAGCGTGCCGGCGAGATGCACGGTCGCGCAGATGGCGCAACCGAGGTGGTCGCCATCGACATCGCCCGGCGTGCCGGTAGCGCCGCCGGCCTGCGTGACGACCGTTAAGCCATGGCCGGCGTGGACGAAGTCCTCTGGATGGATGTGGCCGAACGAGATGGCGAGCTGGAGCGCCAGCGCGACAAGCGCCAGCCATCCGCTCAGTCTTCGCCATGCCCCTGCAAAAGCCATCCGTGCCCCCTCGGCAGGCCCGCCCGTTCCGGCGGTCCGCAACTGCTATGTTATAACATAACATTTTGCAAGAGGCTGAAGGCTACTGCTCCTGGGGAAAACCGCGCGTCGTTGTCGCAGGGCGGGCAGGCCTGTGGAACCGGCTCGTTTTAAGCGATGTGAGCACCGCATGCGCAGCCAAGGGTTTCGCTCGCCGCCCCGACCGATTATCTTGGCTTGGCACACCCGCCCGGAATGGAGGCCGCCTTGCTCAATCGCTACGATCGCTCGCCGCCGATGAATGGCGAAGCCGAGGTCAAATACCTCGACGGCGATTTCCGTGTCGTGCGCCCGGGCGCTTACGTGCGCTGCGCCGTGACCGGGGTGCCGATCCCGCTCGAGGAACTCAAATACTGGAGCGTCGATCTGCAGGAGGCCTATGCCTCGCCAGAGGTCGTGCTGCAGAGGATCCAGGGGCAGGCGCAGGCCTAGCCGCGTATCCCGGGCTCGTGCCCCGGACGCGGTGCAACACGCAGTGATGCACCGCAGAGCCGGGGCCTTCCCAAGCTCCGAATTCGCGACGATCCCGGGTCTGCAGCGCACCACGAAGGCGTGCTGCGCTGCGCCCGGGAAACGCCGTCAGAGGCGCAGCCTTTGCTGCAACATCCCTCGCAGCGCCTCCATCTCCCGCGCCTCAAGCCGCACCGGCAGCACGTGCGAATGTTCGGCGAGCGCCGCGAGCAGCGGATCGCCGCTCATGCGCGCGCGGTCCTTCTCGGTGGTGAGCAGCGCGAGGCCTCCATCCTCTGCGTCCATGATCAGTTTGGCCGCTTCTTCTTCGGTGAAACGGTGATGATCGGGGAAGGCCCTGTGCTGCGCGACGGCAAGGCCGGCGGCTTCCGCCGTGGCGAAGAACTTCTCCGGATCGCCGATGCCGGCGAAGGCGAAGACCTTGCGCGCCTTCAGGTCCACGACCGCGCCCACATCCGGCACCAGTCTGCCATGGAATATGGGCAAGCCACGCCCCGCCGCGCGTTTGACGACATCGCTCGCGCCGCCTTCATCGCCTATCACCAGCAGCGCATCGGTGCGCGTGAGCTGCGTTTCAAGCGGCGCGCGCAACGGCCCGGCGGGAAACACGCATCCGTTGCCGATGCCGCGCCGGCCATCGACCACGGCGAGTGTGAAGTCCTTCGCCAGCGATGCATTCTGCAAGCCGTCATCCATGATGACGACGCTCGCGCCCTGCGCCGCGGCCGCCCGCGCGCCTGCGACGCGGTCGCGCGATACGATGGTGGGCGCCGCGCGCGCCAGCAGCAATGCCTCGTCGCCGACGTCAGCCGCGCTGTCGCCATGCGCATCGACGAGCTTGGGCCCGGTGACGCGGCCGCCATAGCCGCGGCTGAGGCAGAACGGACGCTCGCCCACCTCGCGCAGCATCGCCGCCAGCGCGATCACGGTCGGTGTCTTGCCGGCGCCGCCTAAGGTGAAATTCCCGACGCAGATCACCGGCACGCCCGCGCGCGCACCCGCGCCCGCCATGCGCTTGCTTGCAATCGCGCCGTAAGCCGGTCCCAGCGGCGCCAGCAGGCCCGATAGGAGCCCCGCCTTGCGCCACCAGAAGGCCGGATCACGCATGCTCGCTCCGCTGCTGTAGCTGCAACTGCATCAGATAGGGATCGAGCAATTGCAGCGTGCGCTCGAGTGCGCCGCCCAATCGCTCCACCGTCACGCGTCCTGCTTCGGCGATGCGCTGGCGCGTGTCCGGCTGCGCCAGCAGCGCGGCAAGGCCGGCGGTGAGGCGGTCGGAGTCGCCGACGAGCTCCGCGCCATGCGCCTGATCGAGCGCGGCGTAGATTTCGGAGAAATTCCACACATGCGGCCCGTGCAGCACCGCGGCGCCGAGCTTGGCCGCCTCGATCGGATTCTGTCCGCCGTGCTTGATGAGCGAGCCGCCGACAAAGACTACTGGGGCCATCCGGTAGATGAGGCCGAGCTCGCCCAGCGTGTCGGCCACATAGATCTCGGTTGTACCCTTGGGTAGTTCGCCGCGCGAGCGCACCGCTACGCTGAGTCTCGCGGTCATCGCGGCATCGGCGATCTCTGCGCCGCGCTCGGGATGGCGCGGCGCGATGATCGTCAAGAGGCCGGGGAAATTCGCGCGCAGGCGCTGATGCGCCGCGATCATCAGATCTTCCTCGCCCGCATGCGTCGAGGCGGCCGCCATGATCGGCTTGTGCCCGATCGCAAGCTGCAAGGCTTTCAGCTTCTCGGCGTTGGCCGGCGGCGCCGGCACGTCGAGCTTGAGATTACCGGTGGTGATGACATTGCCGGCGCCCAATCCGGAAAGGCGCTCGCCGTCGGCCGGCGTCCGCGCGAGGCACAGGTCGAAGCGATTCAGGAGGTTGACGATGGCGGTCGGCAGGTGGTTCCAGCGCCGGAACGAGTTCTCCGACAGCTTCCCGTTCACCAGGATCATCGGCACGCCGCGCCGCGACGTCTCGATCACCACGTTCGGCCAAAGATCGGATTCGACGAACAGCGCCAGGTCCGGCTGCCAATGCTCGAGGAAGTGGCGCACGAACACCGGTACGTCGAGCGGCACGAACTGATGCAGCACGCCGCGCGGCAACCGCTGCTCGGCGAGCCCGCTCGATGTGACGGTGCCGGTGGTGACCAGCATGTTGATGTCGCGCGCGGCGATGCTCTCGATCAGCGGCAGCACGCTCGCCAGTTCGCCGACGCTGGCGCCATGCAGCCACACCAGCGGACCGGGTGGCCGCTCGAGGTGACTTTCGCCGCGCCGCTCGCCGAAGCGCTGGCGATGCTCCTTGCCGCGCTTGAGCCGCTGCGCCAGCAAAAGCGGCGTCAACGGCCGCGCCGCGGCCGACAGCAGCCGATAGGCGCGCAAGCTGGCCGGCAGCCGGTCGCTCACGGCGTGGCGCCCCCCTTGCCGTCGGCGATGTCGTAGGCGCGCGTGGTCAATCGATTGAGCTCGCTTTGCACGAGTTGCCGTGCCGTCTCCAGCGCCGCCGCATCGGCGTCGGGCGGCACGTAAATCGCTTCGCTCGCCACCATGGCAATGTGGCTGAACGGCAGGTTCACCGCAGTGCGATCCCAATTGTCGAGCTCGATGCGGCGGCTCGTGGCGATCGCCACGGCATAGATCGGCCGGCCCGAGTGCTGCGCCAGCTTCACGACGCCGAGCCCGGCGACGCGCGCGATCTTCGGCACGTCGGCGGTGAGGGCGACATTATAGTTTTCCTTGAGCGCCGTAAGCATCTCCGTGAAGGCCGAGGCGCCGCCCTTACGATGGAACTCGCCGTTATGCGCGCCGGAGCCGCGGATGGTGCCGATGCCCAGCCGCTCGGCTGCCCGGGCGTTGATCTCGCCGTCGCGGTGGCGCGAGATCAGCACCTTGGCGCGATGCGTGCCGTCGTCCTTCTTGATGAAAGGCATCATGAAGTGCTGCCCGTGCCACATGGCGATGATGGCGGGCGTCTTGACGGTGTCGTAGATCGTCGGTGGGTCGAGCGTCGGGCGGCTCGTGTGCCACACCAGCTTGAGATACCACGCCCCCACCGCGCCCACCGTTTCCTGGAACGCGGGCGAGGCGACGATCCGCTTCATGAACGGCATCGGCACCCCGAAAGGCATGTCGGTTCGGACGGAATCAGCATCACGGTCTTATACAGCGATTGCGCATGATCCGTCCGAGACCGGCTGCTGTCCCCAGGCCACGCCCGGGGAACAGTCCTTCGGTCATGAATGTTGGCCGGCGGGCTCGGGGTCGAGCAGGCGATGCAGGTGGACGATGAAATAGCGCATATGGGCGTTGTCGACCGTCTGCTGCGCCTTCGCCTTCCAGGCGACATAGGCGGTGGCATAGTTCGGGTAGACGCCGACGATATCGACCTTGTCGAGATCCTTGAATTCGTTGCCGCCAAGCTCGGTGAGCTCGCCGCCAACGACAAGATGCAGGAGTTGTTTCGGTTTTCCGGGTTCGGACATGGGATGGACCTTTACAAAAAAACGCCCCGGCGGCGGAGGTTGGACGTCGAGCGAGGGCCTTTTGGCCTCTTGTTATTCCCTTCCTTGAACTCTACGCGAACTCGGGCATCCGGTCGCGTACCAGTGCAATGAGCGTGCCGTGGCGAGCGGCACCGGCGGCGACCAACGCACCATGCACGACATGCGGGCGGTTATAGCGCAGCGACCGGCCGGAAAGGTCGGTCAGCAGGCCGCCGGCTTCGTGCACCAAAAGATCAGCCGCCGCAAGATCCCAGTCATGGCTGCCCCCAGAGGCAAAGGCGGCGTCGAAATGCCC
>DATDMA010000412.1:0-3773 GCA_036519015.1 Pseudolabrys sp.
GACGGTAAGGAACGCCGGATACTTTGCGCCCTCTGAAACTTCGGGGCTGTTGTTCTGTTCCGGCGTTTTCAACAATATGCACTCGCCCTAAGATTGCCCCCGCGCGTGCTTTATCAGTGCGCCATCAGGACCGGCAAGGTGGCATTGGCAAGAATATGCCTCGTCGCGCCGCCGAAGATCATCTGGCTCAGGCGGCTTTGCGTATAAGCACTCTTCACCAGGAGATCGCAGCCCATGGATGTGGCGTGGTCGAGAATCGCCTCGCCCGTCGTGCGGTTTCCAGGCTTGACGGTCAATGCCGTCGCTTTGATGCCGTTTCGGCGCAGGTGCAACGCTGCCATGTCGCCCGAGGGGCCGGGGGTGGTGCCGCCCTCCACCGACAGCACCGTGACCTGCTCGGCCCGCTTGAGCAGCGGCAGCGCGAAGGTATTGGTGTGCGCCTGCTCGGTGCTGCCGTTCCAGGCCACTACCACGTTCCGCCCCAGGCTCTGCGGCGCCGCGCGCGGGACGATGAGCACCGGCCGCCCGGTCTCGAACAGAGCGGTCTCGAGCGGCGGCATGCGCGCGTTCTGCGCCTCGCGCCCGGGCCGGCCGAGCACGATCAAATCGAAAATGCGGCCATAGCTGCCGAGGAAGCTGTCGTCGGCCGCCTCCGTCCGCGGCCAGCCGTAGGAATAGACCGCCGGCTCCCCCGCCACCGCGCGCGGCACGTTGTGCTTGCGCATGAAGGCTTCGAACAACTCGGCCGACTCGCGCGCCGTGTCCTCTTCGAACGCGCCGGAGATCGCCAGGCTGCTGACCGGCTCGACGGTTACGTAGGTGCCGATCGCGGGGCGAACGGCGAAGCCCTCCATGTAGCTGTCGAAGGTGCGGGCCAGCAGGCGTGCTGCTTCGAGCACCGCCGGCATGGAGTCGTGATCTTCGGTCGGAATGAGAATGCTTTTCATGGCGAAGCCCCCGGTGAGAGCGAGACCCGTCAGGCGCCCGGCGACCTCGCCGGCGCCCCGCCCCATGCGTCGTCACGATGACCGGGGCTTGGGCGTTGGTCCAGTGGCAAAATTCCCCTGTACACACGGGCGCACCCTGGCCGGCGGACCCTAAACCCGCCATTAACGCGCCCCCGCTAGGTTGGCCGCGGCGGTCCGGGCGAAGGGGGTCCGGGCCGGGGGCACCATGGTTCGGATCGATTTCAAACGGCTGCGTTTTCTCGTCATCGACGACAACGCACACATGCGCAGGATCATGCGCACGTTGCTGCATGGCTTCGGCGCGCGCGAAGTGTACGAGGCGGAAGACGGCGCGGCGGGTCTCGAAGCCTTCACGCACTACGTCCCCGACATCGTGATCACCGACTGGGCGATGCCGATCTTCGACGGGCTCGAACTGACGCAGATGATCCGCCAGCCCGGTGCGAACGCGAACCCTTACGTCGCCATCATCATGCTCACCGGCCACTCCGAGAAGAAGCGCGTCACCGCCGCACGCGACGCCGGCATCACCGAATTTCTCGCCAAACCGATCTCGGCCAAGGGCCTCTACCAGCGCATCGTCAACGTGGTCGCCAATCCCAGGCCCTTCATCAAAACCAAGACCTATTTCGGCCCCGACCGGCGCCGCAACGTCAATCCGAACTACATCGGCCCCGAACGTCGCAAGGGCGGCAAGCACGATGCGATCCGCCAGGCTCCCTTGATCGACAAAGTACGCGCACCAAGCTGAGGGGAAACACTGACCATGGCACCGAAGAACACGGCCGCCATCGCCACCTACGGCGATCACGAGGTGATCGTGCCGGAGAACAAGCTGCGCAAGGCGATTTCCAACACGCCGTTCCTGCCCGGCGAGGACGATCCCGTTGCGCGCGCCGAACAGGCGCTGGCCGGGCTGTCGAGCGAATTCAGCACCTGGATGGACGAGGAATGCGAACGCCTCGACAAGGCGCGCCACGGCGTCACCACCGGCGGCTTCAGCGACCCCAACAAGGAAGCGCTGTTTCATGCCGCGCATGATATCAAAGGCGAAGCCGCGACCTTCGGCTATCCGGCCGTCGCCTCTGCCGCCGACAGCCTGTGCCGGCTGATCGAACACACGCCGGACCCCAATCGCATTCCGATCAAACTGGTGGACCAGCATGTAGACGCCGTGCGCGCGATCTACCGCGAGTATTCCCGCTCCGACGCCACGGATCTCGCCGCGATATTGACCACGCGGCTGCGCGAGGTGACCGACGAATTTCTCGTGCACGAGAACCGCGGCCGCCCCGACGTGATCGAGCAGATCGTCGGCGCGTCGAGCCCGCCGCTCTCGCCGGAATAAATTTAGACCTGCGCAATCTGCGCGCTCCATTTCCGTCGTCCCCGCGAAGGCGGGGACCCATACTTCGCAGTCCCTCGATAGGCTGCGGAGTATGGGTCCCGGGCCTCCTTCGCTTCGCTCAGTCGCCCGGGACGACAGAGATAAACTGCGCGCTCGTGTATTCACCGATTCAAATGTCAAACAGCCAATGCTTCGCCGCCCGTATTCTTTGCGGCGCCGGGTACGCCGTCGTCCCTTTCGTCTCCCTCGTGAAATACGAGGGGATGGCGCGCCGAGAAGGCGCGTCAGGTAGTTCAAGTAGCGCATCTTCCTTTTTGGGAAGATGCGGCGCCTTTCGGCGCGCCATCGCGGCGTCTTGTCGGCGACGGGCCGCGCTTTCGGCAACCGCCTGCGGGGCGTTCGACCACTCTCAGAACACGACCCCTTTCGGGCGGCCGTGCCATCAAGTCTCGAACGAGCCGTGCGGCCCGCCATCAGCCAGCTCCTGGCGGGGGGTCTTAGTGTCCCCAGGCGGAGCCCCGTCACCGCCCGAGCGCATGGCTTGCGAGGCCACGCCCGCGGGCGCCGCGTCCTGCTCCACCATCAAGACGCCTCATGACAGCGCCCTCGTTGAGCAGGACATGCGGAATATAAGCCCGATGGAGTCGGTGGGGATAAGTTTTTTGGTGTGCTGGGAAGTGGTTCAGGCGGCTCGCGTTTTCTGCTGTCGTCCCGGGTGACCGAGCGAAAGCGAGGGAAGCCCGGGACTCATACTCCGCAGTCTATCGAGACGGCACGTCGTATGGGCCCCCGCCTTCGCGGAGGCCACAGCAGAGAGGTTTGCGCGTGTCACAATACGCGCTCAAGGCGCCGGGGCGCTGTTGCGGACTTTGCCGAAATGGTGGGCGAGATACAGCGCCATCAGCAGCGCGCCGAGCGCGCCCACCAAGCCGAAGAGAATCGGCGTGCGGATGACGGTCGGCGCGAAATAGTGCAGCAGCACGCCGGCGACGACGAAGTTCACCCAGCCCCAGACCACATTGACGATCGCCGAGGATTCGCCGACGCCCGGCGGGGACGCGAACGGTGTCTGGAAGCGATTGCCGCAAATGCCTTGCACGAAATGCGGAACGCCGTTGGCGGCAAACGCGCCCGCGAAGAACACCGCAACATAGGCATACCACGCCATGACGAGCCCTCCTGTCGGACCGAGCCCTCTACTCTCCTCGCGCGCTTTGGTTCGCGCGCAGCGCGCGTCAGGCCACCAGCCGAGTCTCGGCCATCAGCAGCGGCGGCGGCAGCATCGATCCGTCGGCGACCAGGTCGTCGCAGAACAGACGCGCCTCTTCGCGCGCGGCCTCGACCGCGAAGCGCCGCAACAGCGCCAGCAGCGTCGCCATGTCGCCTTCGTCCTCGCCCGCGCAGCGCGCCAGCACACGCTCGACCATACGCCGCTTGAGGCGGGCCGCCCCGCCCTG
>DATDMA010000413.1:0-3795 GCA_036519015.1 Pseudolabrys sp.
AAATCGGCCTCGCTCTCCAGCTTCTTGAGCAGAACCCGCGTCAGCTTCGATTGCTCGCACTGCAGGCGGTACGGATGCCGCGTCGCGTCGGCGATGAGGCCAAAATCGAACGTCGCCATGACGTCGTCGCGGGACCGATACGGAAACTTCGGCGCGATGAGCCCCTGATCGACTCGCGGCTGCAGCACGCCGAGGTCGTCGAGCATGTCGAGCGTCGGCGGGTGGAACGTCGACGCCCGCGACTCGGCGCCCAAATCCGGCCCGGCTTCCAGCACCGTCACCGGGACGCCGTGGCGCACCAGATTGGCGGCCGCCACCAGCCCGACGGGGCCGGCGCCGGCGATGAGCACTCTGTCCTGCATTCCGAACTCGCCCGTTCGGCCGTCACATCGGCTCGATGCCGGCCTTGGTGATGATGTCGTGCCACTTTGCGGTCTCCGAGGCGATGAATGTCTTCAGTGCATCGGGGCCGGGGGACATCGGCTCGGCGCCCTGTTCGACGAAGCGGTCGCGCACGGTCGGATCCTTCACCGCTTCGTCGAGCGCCTTGTAGAGCTTGTCGATGATCGGCTTTGGCGTGTTCGGTGGCGCGAGCAACGCGAGCCAGCCGAATGTTTCGTAGTTCGGCACTTCGGCTTCAGCGGCTGTGGGCACATCGGGCAGCGCGGTCATGCGCTTGGCGCTGGTGACCGCGAGCGGGCGGGCATCACCGCTTTTGATCATGCCGAGGACGTTCGGCAGGAACTGGAAGCCGAGCGGCACCTGGCCGGCGATGAAGTCCGGCGTGTAGCCCGAGATATTGCGATAAGGAACGTGGGTGAGCTGAACGCCCGTGACCTGCTCGAAATAGGCTCCGGCGAGGTGCTGCGACGAGCCGACGCCGACTGTCCCGTAATTGAGCTCCTTGGGATGCGCCTTTGCGTAGGCGACCAGTTCCGACAGCGTCTTCGGCGGCAGCTTGGAATTGACGACGATCACGTTCGGCAGAATGGCGAACAGTGAAATCGGCGTGAAGTCCTTTTGCGGATCATAGCCGAGGTCCTTGTACAGCGTCTTGTTGGCAGCCAGCGGGCCGACGGTGGTCATCACCAGCGTATAGCCGTCGGGCGTGGCGCGGGTCGCGTAGGCCGTGCCGCTGTTGCCGCCGGCGCCGGGCCGATTCTCGACGATGAAGTTCTGGCCGAGCGAGGTCCCCATCTTGTTGAGCATGATGCGGGTGACGACGTCGCTGGCGCTGCCGGCGGCGAAGGGCACGATGACCATGACCGGCCTGGTCGGATAATTTTGCGCCTGAACGCCGGTGGCAAAGAGCGTGATGGCCGTCACCGCCAGCGCGGCGGACAGGAACTTGGATAGTGTCTTTTTTATCATTGTTATCCTCCCCAGGTGTTGAGATGTTCGTCCGTGTCTTCCTAAAAAGCGATTGTCTCCAGCAGGCGATCGCAATCCGCGGTCTCTCGCGCGTTGCCACTCAACACGATGCGGCCGCGCTCGATGACGATGAAGCGGTCGCAGGCGGTGAGCGCCTGATGCACGTTCTGTTCGACGAGGAGAATGGCGCAGCCGGCCTGTTTCATTTCCCGCACGATGGCGAACAGATCGGCAACGATCATCGGGGCGAGCCCCTCGCTCGGCTCGTCGATCAGCAGCAGGCTGGGCTTTCCGATCATCACCCGCGCCATGGCGAGCATCTGCTGCTCGCCCCCTGACAACGTCGTGCCGTTCTGGTCGCGCCGCTCGCGCAGCCGTGGGAAACGCTCATAAATGCGTTGCAGCGCCGCGCGGTTGCCTTCGGCGCCCCGGCCCGGGACCTGCAGGAAGCCGAGCGTGAGGTTTTCTTCGACCGTGAGGCCCGGGAAGATGCGCCGGTCTTCCGGCACCAGGCCGATGCCACGCCGCGCAATGCGATCGGGAGTTTGCCCGTCGATCCGCTCGTTGTTGAAGGTGATATGGCCGCGCATCGGCTTGATCCAGCCGGCAATCGTCTTCAGCAGGGTCGATTTGCCGACGCCGTTGCGGCCGAATACGCCGACCACTTCGCCGTCTTTCACCGACAGCTCGATGCCTTGGATGATGTGGCTGGTGCCGTAATAGGTGTGAAGATCGCGGATTTCGAGCATGGTCAGGCGTGCCCGAAATAGGCGGTCTGCACCGCCGGATTGCCGCGCACCTCTGCCGGCGCGCCTTCGGCGAGCTTCTGGCCCTGATGCATGACGATGACGTGGTCGGAGAGGCTCATCACCAGGCCGATGTCGTGCTCGATCAGCAACACAGTCACGTCGGATGACAGCGACTTGATGAGATGCGCAGTGTCTTCGGTGTCTCCATGGCTCATGCCCTGGGTCGGCTCGTCGAGCAGCAGGACCTTCGGTTTGCAGGCCAGCGCCACAGCGACTTCCAGCCGCCGTTGTTCGCCGTGCGACAGCTTGCCGACCGGGTAGGGCGCCTTGTCGGCGAGGGCGAAGCGCTCCAGCAATTCGTCCACGCGGGCCAGAGCGCCACGGCTCGCTGCGACTGGCCGCCAGGACATCGCGACAGGCTCCAGGATCTGTGCCGCCAGCCGCAGGTTCTCGGCGACCGACAGTTCGAAGAACAGATTGGTGATCTGGAACGAGCGTGCCAGTCCGGCGGCCTGCATGCGATAGGGCGGCTGTGCCGTGTAATCGGCACCGTCGATGAGCACCTGGCCCGCGCGCGGGCGGACGGCGCCGGAAATGAGGTTGAACAGCGTGGACTTGCCGGCGCCGTTCGGGCCGATGACCGTGGTGATGCGATTGCGGGCGATGGCAAAGCTGACATTATCGACAGCGCGAAGGCCGCCGAAATTGACAGAGAGGTCGCGCACCTCCAGCACCGGCGCGGTCATGGCTTGACCTTTCCGAGCCGGCGCTCGATCAGCGGCCGCACAATGCCCATCAGGCCTTTCGGCAGGAAGATCACCACGCCCATGAACACGAGGCCGATGACGATGAGATGGTTCTCGGTGTAGCTGCCGACCACGGACTTGAACATGGTCAGCAGGATGCTGCCGTAGAGCGCGCCGACCAGCGTGCCGACACCACCCAGGACGACGGTGATCACCGCGTTGCCCGACGTCGTGAAGAACAAAAGCTCCGGCGAGACGAAGCCACGCAGCATGGGATAAAGCGCGCCCGACAGCGCGGCGATCATGGCGGCGATGACGTAAGCCGTCAGCCGCGGGGTGACGGTGCTGTAGCCGAGGAAGGGCACGCGGCGTTCATTGGCACGCAGCGCGATCAGCAGCCGCCCGAACGGCGTATCGAGGAGATAGGCCGAGATCGCATAGAGGATGACGATGAAGGCCAAGACGAACAGGAAGAAGCCGACCGGCGAGGCGCTCGAGATCGAGGCGACGCCGAGATTGACGTTGATCACCGGGACGCCGATCAGGCCGTCCGAAGCGCCGAGCGCGCGGGTGTTGTAGACGACCTTGGCGGCGACCTGCGCCATGCCGAAGGTGATGAGCGCGAAATAGACGCCGCGCACGCGGTTGGCGATGAAGCCGCCGATCAGGCCGATGACGGCGGAGGCGACCGCCGTCGCCGCGATCGCCGCCCAGAATGATGGCGTCGTCATCAGCACCAAGGCGGAGAGATAGGCCCCGAGGCCGAAATAGAGCGCCTGGCCGAGCGAGAGAAGGCCCGTATAGCCGAGCAGAATGTCGACCGAGAGCGCCAGCCCGGCGAAGATCAGCGCTTCGGTGCCGAGCCGTAGATAGAACGTGTCGCCCATCGCCGCGCCGATCGTGGCGAAGACCAGCGAGGCGGCGACCAG
>DATDMA010000414.1:0-32018 GCA_036519015.1 Pseudolabrys sp.
GCTCATCAACGATCTCTCCGAACGCTACGATCTCGCCGGCACCTATGCCGCGATCTGTTTCGTGATCCTGGTGAGCGTCCTCTTCTTCATGGCGTTGGAAAAGGCCGAGCGATGGCTCAGACCGGTCGACTGACACAGGCGCCCGCCGCCGCTCCTCTGGTGAGCCCGGTGACGCTGCTGCGCGCGGCGATCATCATCGGCGTGCTTGCCGTGTGGGAGTTCCTCTCGCATTCCGGCTGGCTCTACCGCGATGTGGTGCCTTCGCTCATCGCGATCGGCCGCGCGATCATCGATCTGCTGTCGCACGCCGACTACTACTTCAACCTCGGCGTCACCGCCGGCGAGATCGGCGCAGCGCTCGCGATCGGCGGCATCTCCGGCATCGTGGTCGGCATCGTTCTCGGCGTGAACCGCTTCCTCGCCAAGGCCTTCGAGTCCTATCTCTATTATCTCGGCCCGACGCCGAAGATCATCTTCTTCCCCGTGATGATCATGTGGTTCGGGGTCGGCCCCGGCTCGAAGATCGCGCTCGGCGCGCTGTCGTGCTTCTTCCCGGTCGCGCTCTCGGTCGCGGCCGGCATGCGCGGTATCGACAAGGTGCTGATCCGCGTCGGCAAGAGCTTCCGCCTCACCACCCTGCAGATGGTGTGGAAGATCTATCTGCCCGCCATGCGCCATCCGATGATCAACGGCGTGCGCCTCGGCCTCGGCGTGGCGCTGATCGGCACGCTGCTCGCCGAGACCAAGCTGTCGAACAAAGGCATCGGCTTCATGATCATCCAGGCCTACAGCGTGTTCGACATGCCGCGCATGTACGCGCAGCTCATTCTGCTGTTCATCCTGGCGATCGGCGCCAACGCGCTGATCGGCCGCCTCGGCGGGCTGGATAAGATCAAGGCTAAATAGAAACTTCAGTGGGAGGGTAACAATGAAACACGTTCGCCTGTTCACCGGCGCGGCGCTCATCGCCGCCGCGCTCACGGCGTCCCCCGCATCCGCCGACGATCTGGTCAAGCTCACCATCGGCCAGCGCGGCAACTGGGACACCGCCATCGCCCATCTCGGCGACAAGGCCGGCATCTTCAAGAAGCACGGCATCGCGCTCGAGATGATCTACACCTCCGGCAGCGGCGAGACGCTGCAGCCGGTGATCGCCGGCAGCGTCGATATGGGCCTGGCCGTCGGCACGCTCGGCGCCATGGCCGCTTATTCCAAGGGCGCGCCGGTGCGCATCATCGGCGCCCAGGCGACCGGTGCCGCCGACTACTGGTATTCCAAGAACCCGGCGATCAAGACGCTCAAGGACGTCAACGGCCACACCATCGCCTTCTCCAACCAGGGCTCCTCGACGCAGAGCGTCGTGCGCGCCTTCATCAGCGAGTACAAACTCGACGTCACGCCGCAGGCGACCGGCAATCCGAGCGCCACGCTTACCGCGGTGATGACCGATCAGGTCGATGTCGGCTGGGCCTCCCCGCCCTTTGGACTGAAGGAGCTGGAGGAAGGCAAGATCCATCTCGTCGCCAAGGCGACCGACGCCACGCTGGTGCGTGGGCAAACCATCCGTGTGATGGTCGCCAACACCGAGGCGCTGAAGAACCGCAAAGAGGTGATCGACCGTTTCATGGCCGCCTACCGCGAGTCGATCGATTACATGTATTCCGACAATCCGCGGGTGATCGCGGACTATGCCGAATTCACCAAGACCCCGCTGGTCGTCGCCAAACAGGTGCGCGACGAGTTCTTCCCCAAGAGCCTGATCGATCCCGACAAGATCACCGGCTTGGAGACGCTGGTGCCGGAAGCGGTGAACCTGAAGTTCATCCCCACGCCGCTCAGCAAAGAGCAGCTCGCCGAGCTGATCCAGATCCCGCCAAGGAAGTGACACTGGTCATCCGGGGCGCGGGCGTTAGCCCGCGAACCCGGAATCCATAACCCCTGTCTGCGAGTATGGATTCCGGGCTCGTCGCTTCGCGGCGCCCCGGAATGACAAATTAAACTTCAAACCCGCCATGCGTCCACGCCGCGCGGTTCTCCGGCGCGGTCACGAACGCGATGAACGCCTTCGCGGCATCGGCCTCGGCGCTGTCCGAAGCAATGGCCGCACCGTAGACCTGCTTTAATTGAGCCGCGCCCGGCAGAGGTCCAACGACCGTCAGCCCCGGGATGCCGACGACCTCGCTGGTCGGATAGATGCCGAGATCGGCTTCACCCTTGACGACCAGATCGATACCGCCGGCGAGCGCCGACCGGTGCACGATCTTGTCCTTGGCGATGCCGAGCTCATCCATGAGCTTGCCGAGATGCGTGCCGCTCGGGGTCTGCCCCGGCGTGGCGTGCACGATGGACTTCGCAGCGCTCAGCGCCTGGCGGAATTTGTCCGCGGTCGAGATGTCGGGGCGCGGCCCGCCCTCGCGCACCACCACGCTGGAGAGCACGGTGCCCAGGACCCCACGGCCATCGGCGCGGAGCTTTCCTTCCGTCACGTAGCCGTCAAGCAGCGGCACCGGCATGACCAGGGCGTCGGTCTTCTCGCCGGCCGCGATGCGCTCGCGCAGCACGCTCATGACGGCATAGGAGAAGACCACCTTGTGGCCCGTCTGCTGCTCGAACTGAGGGGTCAGCGCGGCAAAGACTTCCCTCGGCGCGCCGCCGCTCATCACACGAATGTTGGCCATGACCGTCCCCCTCGTCAGAGCTTGAACTGCTCATGGGTGCCGGGGTGGAACAGTTCCTCGGGCTTCACCAGCCGCGACGACAGCCCTTGCGAATGGTGGTGCTTGAGGAAATTCTCCAGAGTCTTGCGGTTCTCATCGAGACCGTACGACCAGAAGTCCTCACCCATCACGGCACGCGCCTCCGCCAGCCGCTCCTCGACAAACGGCAGTGTCACCTTCGTCGCCGACGTATCGCTCAAGGCTTCCAGCCCCGCGTCTTTGGCCTGTGAGAAGGCCTTGAACACCGCGGCCGGCAGCCACGGATGCTGCTCGGCGATCGTGCGTCGGATGCCGACCAGATGCATGATGGGGAAGATACCGGTGCGTTTGAAATAGTCCTTTGCCGCCGCCACCGGATCGGGAAACAGCCAGCCGACGTTGGGCGTATTCTTCGGCACGGAGGGCGGGCGCGGCGCGATGAAGCCGTCGATGGCGCCCTCAGCGAGCAGCGCCGAGATGGTCTTGCCCTCGGGCGCGTTGTCGAGTTTCACATCGTCCGGCAGGTTGATCGAGATCTTCTCCGGCCGGCCGGCATCCTCGATGCCGCCGCGGATCCAGTGGATGTCGGAGGGCTTCACGCCGTAGTCGTCTTCCAGGATCGCGCGCGCCCAGACGTTGGCCGTGAGCTGATATTCCGGCACGCCGACCTTCTTGCCCTTCAGGTCTTCCGGCTTCTTGATGCGGTCGGTGCGCACATAGATCGAGGTGTGGCGGAAGGCGCGCGACACGAAGCACGGAACTCCGACGTAAGGGCCGCCGCCCTGCGCGGTCTTGACCGTGAAGCTCGACAGCGACAATTCGCAGATGTCGAATTCGGCGTGGCGCAGCGCGCGGAAGAAGATTTCCTCAGGGCTCAGCGTCATGCAGACAGGATTGACACCGTCGATCTGCACGGTGCCGTCGATCAGCGCGCGCGTGCGGTCATAGGGGCCGACGGCGACGGAAAGATTGAGTTTGGCCATGGAACGTCCGGACTTGAGGGTGGGAGGCCTTCATAAGGGAAATGGGAGGGAGAGGCAAAGTGCGCGTTTGCGCACCCCGGATGCGGCGCAGCATGGAGCCATACGCGCGTCTTCGACGCGCTATGGCGCAATGCTGCGCTGCTGATCCGGCGCCCCGGTAAAGTGAAAGCTGGGTCCCGGGTCTGCGGCGCACCGTTACGCTTCGCTTCACGCTGCGCCGCGCCCGGGACACGAGTCCCTACTCCACGCCGCCCTGCTTCTTCGCCTTATCGTCCGGCGTCACGTCGACAGCACGCGCGCGTCCGGTGATCGTCACGGGTCCGCGGCAGTCCGTCATGCACGGCTTCGGATTCCAGAACGCCTTTTCAGCCGTCTCGCGGTCGTCATCGTAGAAGTTGCCCGCGTTCGGCATCTTCACTTGTGCCCACGTCTCCTTCGACAGCACGAACGTGTCGTCCACGATGTCGTTGAGGTTGAGCACATAGGCGACCACCGCATAGAGCTCGTCATTGGTGAGCGACTGCGCATCGCCGAACGGCATCGAGCGGCGCACATAGTCGAAGACCGTCGACACATAGGCAAAGTAGGAGCCCACCGTCTTGACCGGATCGGGCGAGGCCAGCGTACCCTTGCCCTGCGCGAGCTGCGGCCAGCGACCGGCGCTCTCGCCGAACTCGCCGTGGCAGGCGGCGCATTTCTCCATGTAGACCTTCTCGCCCTCCTTCACCGAGCCATGACCCGGCGGCGCGCCCTCGCCGTCCGGCCGCACGTCGATGTCCCAGCCGGCGATTTGCTCGGGCGTCGCGGTGTGGCCGATGTTGTAGTTGCGGGGGGAGTTATTGTTGGGTTGGGCCAGAGCAGGAGTCACGAATGCAATCAGCACCGCCACGACCACAACCGTCATCCTGAGGTGGCCGCGCGCAGCGCGGCCCTCGAAGGATGATGTGGAAACGTATGGGCCGTCGCCCTTCGAGGCTCGCGGCTTCGCCGCTCGCACCTCAGGGTGACGGATCAAATGTCTGCGGTTACCCCACCTCGACATTCTCGACCTCCCCGTCCGCCCGCACAGCCCAGGTCTGGATGCCGTTGTTGTGGTAGATCGAATTCACCCCGCGCACTTTGCGCAAGTCCGCCTTGCTCGGCTGCACATAGCCGGTGTCGTCCATCGCGCGCGACTGCAACAGCAGCTCTTGGCCGTTCCAATCAACTTCCGCATAAAAGCGCACGCAGGCTTTCTCGAACACCGGCCCATCAATGCGCGCACTCTGCCAGTTGCGGCCGCCATCGAGCGAGACATCGACGCGCGTGACCTTGCCGCGGCCCGACCAGGCGAGCCCGGAGATCACCAGGAAGCCTTTGCCCTTCACCGGCGCCTGCGGCGACGGCTGCGTGATGACGGACTTCGCATCCATCACAAAGGTGAACTGCCGCGCCTTCCCATTCTCCAGGAGGTCCGTGTATTTCGAGGTCTCCTCGCGCGTGAACCAAGGCTGGTCGCCGACCTTGATGCGGCGCAGCCACTTGACCCAGACATTGCCCTCCCAGCCCGGCACCACGAGCCGCACCGGATAGCCCTGCTCGGAACGCAGCATCTCGCCGTTCATGCGATAGGCGACGAGGCAATCGTCGAGCGCCTTGGCCATCGGGATCGAGCGATTCATGCCGGCGGCATCGCCGCCTTCCACCATGATCCATGTCGCATCGGCCTTGAGCCCCGCCTGCTCGAGCAAGAGCTTCAGCGGCACTCCGGTGTATTGCACGCAATGCACCATACCGTGCGTATATTGGCAGCCGTTGAGCTGCGCGCCGCGCCACTCCATGCCCGAGTTGGCGGCGCATTCGAGGAAATGAATTCTGTTCACGCGCGGCAGCCGCATCAGATCGTCGAGCGTAAAGATCAGCGGTCTGTCGACCAGGCCATGCAGCATCAGCCGGTAGTCGTGCGGATCGACCTCGGCGATGCCGCCGTGATGACGCTCGAAGCACAGGCCATTGGGCGTGATGATGCCGTCGAGCGCATGCAGCGGCGTGAAGCTCACCGAGGATTCCGGCGTCGCGGTGAGCCACGGCACCGTGCGGCGCACGACATCCTTTTCGTATGTCGACGGCGTGCCGTAGCCCTTGCCGCCGACGCCCTCGCCCAGCGTACGCGACCAAGGGGCGACATTCGGCGGCAGGTTCTTCAGATCGTCGGCGCGCGCGGCGGTGACGCCTGCGGCGGCCATACCGGCGGCGCCGGCGAGAAAGCGGCGGCGCGAGGCGCGCATATTATGGGTCTTGTCCGTGGTCTCTGGCATCGGAGCTCCCCGGCAATCGTCTCTTCCCTGCCGAGGGTTCTATCACATTCTAAATCGTGAATGTTAGCCCGAGCCGCTCTATGCGCCGGTTATTTTGACGCTGGTATTGGGCGCGACCCGCACGGTCTTCTCCGCCGCGACATAACGCTCGACCAGGTCCCACACCGGCGGGCCTTGCGTGCCCTCGTTCACGCTGGCCCAGCCGGCCACCGTGTAATCCTTCTTCGGATCGATCGGCGCGCCCGACGTCAGATGCGTCATGCCGGAGATGCGTTGGCCGATAGGCTTGCCCACATCGATCGTGTAGCCGAGCCCGCCGCAGCGGACCATGTCGCCGCCCTGCTGGTAGTAGGGATCGGGGTTGAACAGATTGTCCGCAACGTCCTCCAGCACCTCCTTGAGCCGTTCGCCGCTCATGCTCATGCGATAGACCTGCGGATAGGTGATCGCCGTGGCGTTGTGGATGTCCTCGATGGTGATCGCCTGCCCGGGCAGCACGCTGGTGCCCCAGCGGAAGCCCGGCGAGAGCGCGATCTCGGCGTCGCGCTCCTTCAGCAGCGCCGCGCAAATGAGATCGTCGAAGGTGCCGTTGAAATTGCCGCGCCGGTACAGCAGCGTCTCCGCGCGCCCCACTTCGCGCGCAAGCTCGGCCGCGTAAGGCGCGCGCGCCTTCGTAATCGCCGCCGTCATCTCCGCGTCCGGCGCGATCGCATCGGCGAACAGCGGGATGAGCTTGTAACGGAAGCCCTTCACCGCTCCGCCTTGCACGTCGAGGTCGAGCCGCGAAACGAACTTGCCGTGGCTGCCCGACGCGATCAGCAACGTCTTGCCGACGGTCACGGCCTCCGGCAACGCGTCATGCGTATGCCCGGTGAGGATCACGTCGATGCCGGCAACGCGTGCGGCGAGCTTGCGGTCCACGTCGAAGCCGTTGTGCGACAGCAGCACGACCAGCCCGGCGCCCGCCTTGCGCGCCTTCTCGACCGTGGCCCGCACCTCCTCCTCGCGGATGCCGAACGACCATTTCGGCATCATCCAGCGCGGATTGGCGACCGGCGTGTAGGGAAACGCCTGTCCGAGCACGGCGATCTTCACACCGCCCTTCTCGAACATCTTGTAAGGCTCGAACACCGGCTCGTTCCACTCGGTGTCGCGCACGTTCAGCGCCAGGAACGGAAAGTCGAGGCTATCGACCAGCTCCTTCACGCGCGCCTCGCCATAGGTGAACTCCCAATGCCCGGTCATGGCATCGGGCTTCAAGAGCGCCATGCAGTCGACCATGTCCTGGCCCTTGCTGCTGTTGGCGCCGAGCGAGCCCTGCCAGGTGTCGCCGCCGTCGAGCAGCAGCACACGGTCGTTGCCGCGCTCGCTGCGCACGCGCTTGACCACCGTCGCCAGCCGGTCGAGCCCGCCGATGCGGCCGTAGCTCTTGGCCAGCGCCTCGAAGTCTTCCGACGTCAGCGCATAGGCCGCTGCGGACTTCCCAGAAATACCGAAGCGCGTCAGGAAGTCCTTGCCCGTCACATGCGGCGGCTGGCCGCGCGCCTCGCCGACGCCGAGGTTCACCGACGGCTCGCGGAAATAGACCGGCATCAGCTGGCCGTGGATATCCGCCACATGCAGCAGCGTGACATTGCCGAGCGCGTCGAACTTCAAGAGTTCGTCTTGCGTCAGCTTCTGTTGCGCCAGCGCGCGCGTGAACGCCCCACCGCCGGCGACGATGGCCGCCGTCGCGGCGCCGACCTGCAGGAGCTCACGGCGCGTGATCATGTTTCGCCTTCGCGTCAGTGTGGGCCACTAAGGACGCCACGAGCACAGCGCGCTCCCTCTCCCCGTTGGGGAGAGGGTTGGGGTGAGGGGGTAACGATCTCTCGATAAGCCATAACCCCTCACCCGCCGCGCTTCGCGCGTCGACCTCTCCCTATGGGAGAGGTGAAGCGAGCGCGTGTCGAGTCATCAGTGCCTGATCCCCGGCACGCTCAGCTTCTGGCCGTCGTTCTGCGTCGCCAGATAAAGCTCCAGATCGCCGTATTCCTTGGCGTCCGGCGGCAGCTCGTCGGCGCGGATGTTCACCTGGCACCACTGGAAGCGCTGGCGGATATCCCAGATCGCCTGCAGGCTCGTGCGCCAGGTCGGGAAGTGATCGTACTGCCCCTTCGGGTCGCCCAGCCATTGCCCGCGGATCCAGTGATTGGCCGCCTTGCCGTGACAATCCGTGCAGGCAAAGTTGAGCTGACCGACCTTGCGGCTCGCCAGCTCCTTGCCGCGCGCGATCGCCGCCTTCGACTCCGCGCTCGTGGTATCGACGCTGATCGGCGTGCCATCGGCGAGGTAATGCAGATAGACCGACATCGCCCGGTTCTCGTCGGTCTCCATCGGCCACTCGGCGCCGGTCGTCGCTTTGGCGTGGCGCGTGACGAACTCCTCCACGCCCAGCACCTTGTCGAGCCGCGGCTCCCATTTCGGCATCGACGCCGCCCAGGTCTTGAACTGCGCCTTGGGATCGTTGTGGCAGGTGGCGCAGGCAAAGCCCGACGAGAGGCGCTGCTTGTAAAGCTCCTGCGCCTTGTCGACCGCCCACATGCCGGGATTTTCCATCGGGTCGAGGTTCTCGCGCTTCTCCACCGGCGCCGGACGCTTCTCCGGATTGTCGAGTTCGGTCTTGAACACCGCCGGGGTCTTCAGCGTCTTGAGGAAGGCGACGACGTCCATGATCTCCTGATCGTTAAACAGCTCATGGCTGCCCCAGGGCGGCATCACCGTTTCCGCGTTATAGACG
The DNA here is from genome assembly GCA_036519015.1 of Pseudolabrys sp. Taxonomy (GTDB): domain Bacteria; phylum Pseudomonadota; class Alphaproteobacteria; order Rhizobiales; family Xanthobacteraceae; genus Pseudolabrys. The sequence continues at coordinate 8,756 of DATDMA010000414.1, forward strand.
CGCGCGTCAAAGACAGTGTTGAACAGATACTCGTCGTCGCGCCCGGCATTGCCGATCTCCGACAGATCAGGCCCCACATTGCCCGGCAGATCCGCGCCACCCGCCTGCCCCATCACGTGGCAGGCCAGGCACGAGCCGCCGCGATTGCGATCGGCGACCAGCTTGGCGCCATTGGCGGCGTCGCCGGTGATCGAAGCCGGCAGCTTGCGCGGCTCCTTCGGCGCCGGCGGCGAGGACAGCTTCGCCAGCGTGTTAAATTTCGACTCGTCACGCGCCGGCCAGCCGGAATAGCGCTTCCACGGGCTCGCCGCGGCCTCGCCCTTGAGCTCGAGCGGCGGCAGCGGCTTCTTCTGCGCCGGTGCCTGGGCCTGCGCATACACCGCGCCCGCGCCGATGACGGCGCCAGCCACGATCAGCGCGGCCCCCGTCAGAATTCCTCCACGCATCCTTCACTCCCCCCGAACGAAGTCTTCGTCATATCCCGCATCCCGCGCGGGACACGGATCGTCAAGCCACGGTGATCGTCTCTTCCGCGGTTGTGACCGTGCCGTCGTCGTCGGTCCAGCTGAATTTGAACGTGCCGCTCTCGTCCACCTTCGCGAAGAACTGGATATAGGGGTTGGCCGCGACCGCCGGCTCCAGGTTCGCCTTGAACACCGGCTTGCCGTTGAACTCGCAGGCGAACGTGTTGATGATCTTGCGCGGGATCGTCTTGCCGTCTTTGTCCTTGCGCTGACCCGACTCCATGATGTGCGGCATCAGCGTCTTGATCTCGATGATTTCGCCCTTTTTCGCTTCCTTGGGAAGCTTGAGCCGCGGCTTCTCCGCCATGATGCTCTCCTGAAATTCTTGTACGTTAAGGAATTAGCCGCCGCAGCCGCCGATGGTCACCTTCACCAGCTTCTGGGCGGTGTAGAACTCGCCTTTGCTGGTCTTGGCGACGACGATGATATTCTGCGTGGCCGCGAGCCGGATGCGGGTGGAGGCGTCCGCCTTGCCCGACATCGGCGAGAAGGTGAACGTGGCGACGCCCGGATTGGGATTGCCCTCGGCGACCACCATGACCTCGCTGACATAGTTGTCGGCCGTCATCGGCGCGTCCACCGAGATCGCCAGCGGCACGGTATTGCCGTTCTCCGCGATCTCCGGCAACTCGATCGAAATCTTGCCCTTATTCGGCGTCTTGCCGCCGGTGAACTTGGCGATCTGGTCCGCCGCCTCCTTGGCCGCCGCCGAGGCCTCGCTGCCCCAACCGAGGAGCGTGAGCGCTGCGCCGCCGGCGCTCAGCGCCAGCGCCGCGCGACGGGAAAGCTGTCGCATTGAGTTTTCTCCCGAAATCCGTTTTGGAGCTGATGAAAAGCCCCGCCCGGGGCGGACCATAGCCGCGGGAGGGTGGGTCTTCAAATCATATTCAGAAGGTAGAATATTTCTTGCACTTTAGCCTCTCTCCGCCCTCATCCTGAGGAGACCGCGAAGCGGTCGTCTCGAAGGATGGGGCGGCCCCATGCTTCGAGACGCGCTCCTTCGGAGCGCTCCTCAGCATGAGGGCCGAGAGAGGCTGCGGCGTACTGGATCCCGGGTCTCCCCCCCGATCAAGTCGGGGGTCGGCCGGGATGACAGCAATCCTCAACGCAACAGCCCAACTCAACTCGGTAGCGCCTTCACGTAATCCCGAAAGCTCTTCGTCTCATAGGCCTTCTCGCGCACGAAGCGGAACATGGCGAGGAAGTCCTCGGGCCGCAGATAGCCCGGCGCACGCGCCACCTCGCGCTTCTGCGGCACCAGGTCCTTCAACGGCCCCGCCCGCTCGGCGAAGAACTGGAACGTGGGTGTGAAGCGCACGCCGTATTTTGCCGCCAGCTCTTTCTCCGACATCTCCTGCCCGTCGAAATCGGTCACCTTGCGCGAACCGATGATGTTGAGCTGCTCCACGACGAAATTGGCTTTGATGTAGTCGGAAATGTCGCTGCGCGCGAAATTGACGAAATGCGTCTCCTTGCAATAGGGGCAGCCCTTGAGCTCCCACATGATGGCGAAGCGCTTGCCCTCTTTGTGCGCGCCTTCGAGATCGTCGGCGAGATCGAGGAAGCTCTCCAGGAACCACGGCTCCTTGTAGAGCCCGTCGTCGGTCAGGATCGGCTCCGCTTGCGCGGGTGCAAAGCGTAGCGCCGAGAGCGCCGCCGCGCCGGCCAGAAGTCTACGTCGTGTAATAGGCATGCTTTGTTTACCGCGCTTGCGCGGCTCCCCTCGCCCATCCGCCGGGCGACGCCTATAGTCCTTTCCATATAACCATCTCCCACAGTCCGGTGAAGAGCGATGCTGGTCAGGTTCGCGCGCGCTGCCCTCTTTGTCCTGGCCCTGGCGGCAGGCACGACAGGCGTCCGTGCCGACGACCTCACCGATTTCAATACCGCCGCAGAGGCGGTCGCGGCGCAAAACCGGGTCGCCATCGGCTATTTGCGCACGGGCAATGCCGACCTCGCCTCGATCGCGCTCGACCGCACCCGCGCGGCCTGGGCCGACTTCGCCAAGCGCTTTTCCGGCCGGCGGCCTGAGATGTTCAAGGGCAACGAGTATTACGTCGTCGCCGTCACCGACATCGGCACGCGGCTGATCACTGCCGACATGATGCTCAATTCCGTGCGGCCCGAAATCGCGCAGCAGGCTTTGAGCGCCGTGCGCGACGATCTCTACAAGATGCGCAAGTCGGCCGGCATCGTCGTGCTGGCCGATTGCGTCTACGACTCCAATAAGACCATGGACACGCTGATGGTCTACAACGACGCTGCGCTCGATCTCAGCAAGACCGAGACACGGACCGACATCGCCGGTCAGGCGAAGGCCTACGCGTCTGTGCTCGATCGCTGCGATGGTCTCGCCAGCGAGGCAGTTCGCAAGGAACCGGAATTCCGCCGCCTCGTCGACGGCGCCAAAACCAGCCTGACGCTGATCCCCAAGGCGATCGATACGAACGACGCCGGGCTGCTGCACCGCGTGCTGATCGAATTGCGGTCGTTCGATAATCTGCTGGCGTTTCGGTTTGGGTGACGTATCGCTCTTGGCGAAGCCCGGGCCTTACACTCGGCGTAATGCCCGGGCTTGACCCGGGCATCCATGATGACTCGCCACTAGTGAAAGCCTTACGTACCGCTTTGCGTGTTGGGCGGCCACATGGATTGCCGGGTCAAGCCTGGCAATGACCGCGTGGAAAAGCCTCGCGAAGGAAAGTCCGTTGCAGCAACGGCGGAAAACACAGCCGCCTGAATGACTTCCTAGCCCAGAAAATAACTTATCCCCACCGACTCCAGCGGCCTTACATTCCATGCGTCCTGCTCAACGAGGGCGCTTCATGAGGCGTCATAAAGCGGAGCAGGACGCGGCGCCCGCGGGCGGGAGACGAACGCTCCTCCCAAGCTCCCGGGCGGTGACGGGGCTCCGCCTGGGGGCAATAGGACCCCCCGCCAGGAGCTGGCTGATGGCGGGCCGCACGGCGCGTTCGGGACTTGATGGCACGGCCGCCCGAAAGGGGTCGTGTTCTGAGAGTGGTCGGATGCCCCGCAGGCGGTTGCCGAAAGCGCGGCCCGTCGCCGTTCAAGACGCCGCGATGGCGCGCCGAAGGGCGCCGCATCTTCCCAAAAGGAAGGTGCGCAATCCAACTACCTGACGCGCCTTCTCGGCGCGCCATCCCCTCGCTTTTTTGCGGGGGTCGACTCCCCCGAACCCCCTGTTCGAGGGACGGAATAGGACGACGGCGTACCCGGCGCCGCAAAGAACACGGGCGATGTTGCTTGGCTAAAGTCTCTCCGTCATTCCGGGGCGCGAGCGGAGCGAGCGAACCCGGAATCCAGAAGCGTGCACGGCATGTGTATCTGGATTCCGGGCTCGCGGGCTAAAGCCCGCGCCCCGGAATGACGAAAAGAGAGACTGCGCTGTTTGACAATTGAATCTGTGAGACGACGCGAGTGAACCACACACTTTGCTCCCGTCACCCAATCCGCCCCAACCCCGGAAACATCTCGATCAGCCAATTGGCGATGGCCGGCATCTGCCCGCTAAAGATCAACACGCCGGCGAGAACGAGAAACGCCCCCATCGCCTTTTCGATCGCGCCGAGCCGGGCGCGCATGCGCGCGCTCCAGCGCATGAAGGCCGAGGCAAAGCCCGCCGCCACCACGAACGGCACGCCGATGCCGAGCGAATAGATCAGCAGCAGCCGCGCGCCCTCGCCCGCGCTGTCCTGCGCGCCGGCGATGAGCAGGATCGCCGCCAGCACCGGCCCGACGCAGGGGCTCCAGCCGAAGCCGAAGGCGAGCCCAATCAGATAGGCACCGACGAGCGAGGCTGGCCTATCGGCCACCCCCACCCGCGCGGTGCGGTCCAAGACCGGAATGCGCAGCACACCAAGGAAATGCAGCCCCATCGCCGCGATCAAAATGCCGGCCGCATAACCAAGCCAGCCGAGATGGGCGCTCACCGCCTGCCCGATCCACGACGCAGTCGCGCCCAGCGCGACGAACACCGTGCTGAAGCCTGCGACGAAACACAAAGCCGCCAGCAGCACGCGCCCGCGCGCCGCACCCTTGCCGCGCAGTTGCTCGATCGAGACGCCGCCCATATAGGCAAGGTAGGGCGGAACCAGCGGCAGCACGCAGGGCGAGGCGAACGACAGGAGCCCGGCGACAAAGGCGCCGCCGGCGGTGACGTCAAGACTCATCGGCCGCCTCGTTGCATCGACATATTCATCTTTTGTGATATGTATTTCGGAAGGATAATCACTATGCTGATTTCATCGGCCGTGTCGCGTAGGGAATGATGTTGCTGCAGCCATCGCAAATCTGGAAAGGACTTTCTCTCATTGCGCTCATCGGCGCGATGTTTGTCCTCTTTTCATTGTCGTCGGCGCGTGCGGCCGAGCTGGTGATGTTCGAGCAGGCCGGCTGCGAATGGTGCGCCGCCTTCGATCGCGAGATCGCGCCGATCTACCCGAAGACCGAAGAAGGCCGGCGCGCGCCCTTGCGCCGCGTCGATATCGCGCAGCCTTTGCCGCAGGATTTGGCTTTCATCGCCGTTGAAAGACTGACGCCGTTGTTCGTGCTGGTGGACAATGGCCGCGAAATCGGTCGCATCCGCGGCTATCCCGGCGAGGACAATTTCTGGGGCCTGCTCGGTGTACTGATGAAAAAGCTTGATGGAACCGGGGCAGAACACGCGCAGCTCTCAAAAAAACAATTGCGCCTCACCGACTGATCGTCTGTATTCAGCGCCGCTGGAACGGCGATTATTGGTGCACTGATGGATTTGCAGCGCCTGGACAATCGCAACCGCTCACACGAGCTCGATCGCATGCTCGACAGTGCGAAGCGCGCGAGCGACTTCCTGAAGGCGCTCGCGCATGAAAGCCGGCTGCTGATCCTGTGCATCCTCGCCGAGGGCGAGAAGTCCGTCGGCGAGTTGGAAGAGATCCTCAGGCTGCGCCAGCCGACCGTATCGCAGCAGCTTGCGAGGCTGCGCAGCGAGGGCCTGGTCTCGACGCGGCGCGACGGCAAGGCCGTCTACTACAACCTCGCCAGCGACGAAGCGCGCATCATCATCGGCGCCGTCTACGACGTCTTCTGCCGCAAGCAGAAGAAGCGCTAGCGCTCGCACATCATGGCGACGGCAACAACTCGCTGGTGCGGTCGGTGAGCCGATAGACGATCAGCCCGATCCATTCATGCACGCTGTCGTCGAGCCGTGCGAGGCCGCCGGAGAACGTGTTGTTCGGCCAAAGCGAAAGACGCCGGCCCGTCTGCCAGTCGACCGGATAGGCCTCGACCGCAAAGCCGATTTTCCGGAAGCAGCCGATTGCGCGCGGCATGTGCTGTGCCGAGGTCACCAGCAGCCAGCGCTCGCCGGGCTTCGGCTGGGCGACCTCCAGGCTGAAGGCGGCGTTCTCCGCGGTGTTGCGCGAGCGGGTCTCCAGCGTCACGCGCTCGCGCGGAATGCCGAAATCGTCGAGCAGCGGATACAGGTAATCCGCCTCGATGCCGTGATTCGCGGCAAGGCTCCCGTCGCCGCTCGCATAGATGATGCGCGCCTTGGGATAGGCGCGCGCCAGCTTGGCGATCGCGGTCACGCGCTCAGCGGATTCGTTGAGCTGCACGTCGCCGTGGATGCGCGAGAGCAAGGGATTGATGGCGCCGCCGAGCACGACGATGCCGTCGGGCGTGCCGCGCGCGGGATTCCACCGCGGAAAGCGACTCTCCAAGGCGTGACCGAGCGCGCGACCGAGCGGCGCATAGGCGGCCAGCACGAGGACGACCAGCGCGCCGGCCATAAGCCGCGTTCCGGCGCGGCGCCAGCGCGTCGCCATCAGCACAAGGCCGATGAACGCCAGCGCGATCAACAGATTCGACGGCAGCAGGAAAAAGGCGACGGTCTTGGAGAGGATGAAGAACATCAGCGTGATTTTTTCCACGCCTCGTAGCGCTTCTTGTTCTCCTCATTGGGCGGATAGAGGCCGGGAAGTTGCGCGCCCTTCTCGACCTCCTGCACCAGCCAGCTTTCCAGGAGCTCGTGCTCGGCGCCCTCGCTCGCGATGAAATCGACGAGCGCGGCCGGGATCACGACCGCGCCGTCGTCATCGGCCACGATGATGTCGTTCGGGAAGATGGCGCAGCCGCCGCAGGCGATCGGCTCATTCCAGCCAACGAAGGTGAGCTGGTTGACCGACGCCGGCGCGGCGACGCCCTGGCACCAGACCGGCAGGCCGGTGGCGAGCACGCCGTGCTTGTCGCGCATCACGCCGTCGGTGATCAGCCCGCTGACGCCGCGCTTGACCATGCGCATGCACAGGATGTCGCCGAAGATGCCGGCGCCGGTGACGCCCATCGCATCGGCGACGACGACGCAGTTCTCCGGCATGGCTTCGATCGCGCTGCGCGTCGAGATCGGCTTCGACCAGCTTTCCGGGGTCGCCAGGTCCTCGCGCACCGGCACAAAGCGCAGCGTGAAGGCCGGGCCGACCACGCGCTTGCCAGAAAAGCCGAGCGGCATGGCGCCGGCCATCCAGGAGTGACGGATGCCTTTCTTCAGCAGCATCGTGGTGATGGTGCCGGTGGTGATCTGTTGCAGCGCTTCGAGGGTCGAGGTCATTGTTCAATCCGATTAAGCAGGTTGAAGGCCGAGCCGTTCATCACGGCGGCGGAGATAGGCGATGAGCGGGATTGCGAGCAGCACCATCCAGAGCTTGCCGATCATCTGCCCGAGCAGGAAATCGAGCGAGCCGAAAGCGAGCCACAGGAAGACGATCGAGTCCACCACCAGCCCGACGACGCACGATGCGATCACCGCGGTCACGAGGCGGCGGCGGGCGAGCGGCGTGTAGACGGCGAAATCGGCGAACTCCGAGAGCAGGAACGCGGTGGCCGATGCGATCACCAGCGACGGCGGCGATAGCGCGGCCGAGAGCGCGGCGCCGGCCAAGATCGCGCCGATGCCGAATTCGATACCGAGCCGCCTCTGCACCAGGTCGCGCAGCACCAGCGCCGCGCCGACGGTCAGCACGCCGGACGGCGCCATGATGCCCGGTGCGACTGGAAGGACGCACACACCGCCGGCCGCACACGCGGTTCCTACGTGCCCGATCATCCAGTTGGATGCCGGGATCATCAGGCAGAACAGCACCAGGAACACCGCGCCTTCGGCGATCTTGCGCTTGTCGTTATCGATCGGTCTCATCTCGTCTTTCGCTGGCTCATGAATTTGGCAAAGCCCTGCGCCCGCAGCGCGCAGGCGGGGCAATCGTTGCAGCCATAGCCCCAATCGTATCGATGCGTGCGGTCACCCCGGTAACAGCTATGGCTGTCCTCGATGACGAGAGCAAGGAAGGGCTGCCCGCCGATATCTTCGGCCAGGGCGAAGGTCTCGGCCTTGTCAATCCACATCAGCGGCGTATGCAGCGTGAGGCGCTTGTCGAGCCCGAGCGAAAGGGCGACCTGCATCGCCTTCACGGTGTCGTCGCGGCAGTCCGGATAGCCGGAATAGTCGGTCTCGCACATTCCGGCCACGACATGCCGCGCCCCGCGGCGATAGGCGATCGCGCCGGCGAAACAGAAGAATATGAGATTGCGTCCCGGCACGAAGGTCGTCGGCAGGCCGTTCTCGGCGAGTTCGATCGCCGTGTCGCGGGTTAGCGCGGTGTCGGAGATGGCGGCGAGCGCGTCCAGCTTGACCACATGGTCCTCGCCCAGGCGCGCCTTCCAATCGGCGTTCAGGGCGGCCATGCCGGTGCGCAGGCGCGCACGCACTTCCATCTCGATCACGTGCCGCTGGCCGTAATCGAACCCGACCGTCTCCACGCGCGCGAAACGCTCAAGCGCCCAGGCGAGGCAGACGGTCGAATCCTGCCCGCCGGAAAAAAGCACAAGGGCTGTGTCGTTAGCGAGCGTCACGCGCGTCAATCCCAGTTCGGCGACCACGACCAGTCGACAATGCGGTCATTGCGACCCGAGAGCTTGCCGATCTCGGTCATCTCGGCCTGCGACAGCGCAAAATCGAACAGCGCGAAGTTCTCCTCTAGCCGCTCGATCTTGCTGGTGCGCGGGATCACCACGATGCCCTGCTGCACCAGGAAGCGCAGGCACACCTGTGCGGCACTTTTGCCGTGCGCCTTGCCGATCCGCTCCAGCACCTCGTTGCCACGGACGTTGCCGCGGGCGATCGGGCTGTAGGCGACCACCGCCATGCCTTGCGCGCGGCAGGCGGCGATGACCTTGTGCTGGTCGAGGAACGGGTGGCACTCGATCTGGTCGCACACCAAAGGTTCGGGCGAGACCTTCTTCGCCTCCTCGAGCAGGGCGACGGTGAAGTTTGAGACGCCGAGCGCGCGCGCAAAGCCCGCCTGCTTCATCCTGGCCATGGCGCCGAGCGTCTCGGCCAGCGGCACGCGCGCGTTCGGCCAGTGGATCAGCAGCAGGTCGATATGATCGATGCGCAGCTTGGCGAGGCTCTCCTTCACCGAACGCTCGAGGTCGTACGGCGCCAGCGACGAGGGCTGCACCTTGGTGGTGACCATCACCTCATTGCGCTTGCCTGAGGCGCGCACGCCCTCCCCCACCTCGCGCTCATTGTCGTACATCTGCGCGGTGTCGATGTGGCGGTAGCCGATGCGGATCGCTTGCTCGACCAACCGCGCGCAGTCGCGCCCTCGCAGGGCCCAGGTGCCGAGCCCGACGATAGGGATCGCAAAGCCCTTGGCCTCGACAGTCCTTAAAGCGTCCATCGCCGGCTCATGTGTCGTTGGCTGAACTCAGCCCCGCGTTTACGGCGTATCCCAGACCGGCGCATGCGGCGGGTTCACGACGCGCATGTTGGTGGCATTGAGCTTCTTGAGTTCGGCCATCTCGGCGTCGCTGAGCTTGAAATCGAACACATCGAGATTCTGCTTGAGATGGTCAGGCGTGGCCGTGCGCGGGATCGAGATGACGCCCATCTGCACCAGATAGCGCAGCGACACTTGCGCCGAGCTCTTGCCGTGCGCCTTGGCGATCGTCTCGAGCGCGTCCGCGCCCGGCACCTTGCCGCGCGCGATCGGGCAATAGGCGACCACGGCCATGCCGTGCTTCTTGCTCGTCGCCAGCACCTTGTCCTGGTTGATGAAGGGATGCATCTCGATCTGGTTGCAGACCAGCGGCTCGGTCGTCACCGCCCAGGCCTCATCGAGCATCTTGGTGGTGAAGTTGGCGACGCCGACGTGTTTGGCCCGGCCGTCCTTCTTGGCCGCGCACAGGGCCGGGATGCTGACCGAGAATGGAATGTCCTTGTTGTTCCAGTGGATCAGCAACAGATCGACATAAGGCAGTTGCAGGTTCTTGAGACTCTGATCGAGCGACTTGTTGAAATTCTCCGGCAACAGATTGTTCTCGCGCACTTTCGTCGTGATGAACACGTCCTCGCGCTTGATGCCGGAGGCGCGCAGGCCCGCGCCGTTCTCGACTTCGTTGCCGTAGAAAGCGGCGGTATCGATATGGTGGTAGCCAACCTGGAGCGCGGTCTTCACCGCCTGCACGCAGACATCCTCTTTGAGGGTCATGGTGCCAAGGCCGATGGTCGGAATACGGGCGCCATGGGCTTCAACGAATTGCATTGCATTCTCCTTGGAGGACATTTCGAAATGGGGATGGCAGGCGGCGGCGGGAGCATGCCCGCTCGCGGCGGCGCTGCCAACGGGGGGTGCTCACAGATGGGGCCGGGGCGCAAGGCGGCCCGGCAAAGTGTCAGGTCACGCTCTCGTGACGGCGCGGCCAGGCCTGGACCGGGTCGCGGTGCAGATTGCTCAACGGCGGCCGCCGCTGAGCGCCGCGAAGGCCATCTCGGGGGCCTTGTCGATCAGCTTAAGCAGCGCCCGCGCCGGGCCGCGCGGGTTGCGCTTGCCCTGCTCCCAGTTGCGCACGGTCTCGATCGGCACTTCGATCTTCTCGGCAAAGGCAGCCTGGGTCAGGCCGCAGCGCGCCCGCACCTGGCGCACGAAGGCGGCCGGATCGTTGTGTTCGACGGTTTTCTCGCTGCCGTCAGGCAGGATTTCCACGATCCGCCCATCGGCCTTCAGCCGCACCCGCATCATGCCCGGAACTCCCCACGCCGTTGCTGGTCGGCCAAAGACCTAGCCGATTCGGGCGAGGCAAAAGTTAACGGGGAGCAAGGCCAGCCGGCCTACCGAATGACCAGGATCTCGATTTCGAGAGCCAGTGACGACCACGAGCGGTCGGCCGTCAAAGCCGCCAGGCGTTCCCGCTCAGCTCAGAGCGGCTCGCCAATCAGTCGCGCTTCTCTTTTGCCCGCCGATCACGCAGCCAGCGCCGCTCCTCTTCCTGCTCTTTGGACTTCTGCCCGGCGCTCGGCAATCAATTCGTCCGAGGCATAGACTCGCGGGGCGTCAGTGGGAGGCTTGGGTTGGGAAGAGCCCTTTGTGGTCGATCTGCGCATCATGCCAAACGTCCTTAGACCTGACTATCACACTACCTTGTCTTCTCGAAAATCTCGCGCCCGATCAGCATCCTACGGATCTCACTCGTCCCCGCCCCGATCTCGTAGAGCTTGGCGTCGCGCAGCAGGCGACCGGTGGGGAAATCGTTGATGTAGCCATTGCCCCCCAGGCATTGGATGGCTTCGAGCGCCATCCAGGTGGCGCGCTCGGCGGCATAAAGGATGGCGCCTGCTGCGTCCTCGCGAGTGGTGCGACCGTCATCGCAGGCGCGGGCCACCGCGTAGACGTAGGACTTGGCTGCGTTCATCGTCACATACATGTCGGCGAGTTTGGCCTGAACCAGTTGGAAACGGCCGATCGCCTGCCCGAACTGCTGGCGCTCGTGCACATAAGGTATGACCGCATCCATGCAGGCCTGCATGATGCCGAGCGGGCCGGCTGCCAGCACCACGCGCTCGTAGTCGAGGCCCGACATCAGCACGTTGACGCCGTTGCCGACGGCGCCGAGAACGTTCTCCTCTGGCACCTCGCAGTCGGTGAACACCAGTTCGCTGGTATCGGAACCACGCATGCCGAGCTTGTCGAGCTTCTGCGCCGGCGCGAAGCCTTTCATCCCCTTCTCGATGATGAAGGCGGTGATGCCGCGCGCCCCCGCGGTGCGGTCGGTCTTGGCATAGACCACCAGCGTCTCGGCGAGAGGCCCGTTGGTGATCCACATCTTCGAGCCGTTGAGGATGTAACGGTCGCCCTTCTTGTCGGCACGGGTGCGCATCGACACCACGTCCGATCCGGCGCCGGTCTCCGACATCGCCAGCGCGCCGACATGCTCGCCGGAGATCAGGTTGGGCAGGTATTTCCGCTTCTGTTCAGTGTTGCCGTTGCGGCGGAGCTGGTTGACGCAAAGGTTTGAATGCGCGCCGTACGAGAGACCGACCGCGGCGGAGCCGCGTGAAATCTCCTCCATCGCCACACAATGCGCGAGATAGCCGAGGCCGGAGCCGCCGTATTCCTCCTCGACCGTGATGCCGTGCAGCCCGAGCGCGCCCATCTCCGGCCACAGATCGCGCGGGAATTCGTTGCTGCGGTCGATGTCGTCGGCGCGCGGCGTGATGCGGTCGCGGGCGAAGTCGCTCACCGTCTTCCGCAGCATGTCGACGTCAGACCCAAGGCCGAAGTCGAAGCCCGCCCAGGCATTGGGGATCATGCGCCGCCCTCCACTCGCACGCCCGGCCGGGCGCCATACGATCGGCGGATGACTCTATAGGCTTGGTATCAGGCTGTCAGCGCCTCGCCCGGAGGCAAGCTCTTGAGGCCCGTGCCCGATTTGGCCTGAACGAGAAGCCGGTCGATCGTCTTGGCCGGGGCCGGCTTGGCGAACAGATAGCCTTGCATCTCGTCGCAGCCGGCCAGCCGCAGCAGCACGCGCTGCTGCTCGGTCTCCACGCCCTCGACGGTGATCGAAAGGCCAAGCGCACGGCCGAGCGCGACGATCGCCTGGATGATCACGCCGCCGTTCGCCGACGCGCCCAGCGCGGCGACGAAGCTGCGGTCGATCTTGAGCTTGTCGAGCGGGAAGCGCTGGAGATAGCCGAGGTTGGAATAGCCGGAGCCGAAGTCGTCGAGCGCGATGCGCACCCCGAGCGCGTGCAGGTCCTCGATGCGCTTGACCATCTCGTCCGGATTATCGATCAGCACGCCTTCGGTGATCTCCAGCATCAGCCGCGACGGCGAGACCGCGCTTTCGGCGAGTGCCGAGCGGACGAGGTCGATGATGGCGCGGTCGCGCACCTGAACCGGCGACAGGTTCACCGCCACATAGAGGTCGGGCCAGCGCTTGGACTCGACCAGCGCCCGCCGCAGCACAAAGGCGCCGAGCGTGTCCATCAGGCCCATCTGCTCGGCGACGGGAATGAAGGTCGCCGGCGGGATGGCGCCGCGCACACTGTGCGTCCAGCGCAGCAATGCCTCGACGCCGACCACGCGCCCGCCGCTGGCGGACACGATCGGCTGGTAGTGCAGTTCCAGCTCATTGGCGCTCAAGGCGCGCGGCAGTTCGCGCTGGATGAATTTTTGATCGGCCGACAGGGTGTCGATTTCGGGCGCGAAGCCGACCAGTGCCCCGGCGCCCTTCTTGGCCGCCGCCCGGCGAGCGAGTTCCGCCTTGCGCGTCATTTCGCCGCGCGTCTCGGCGTGCGCCGGCGCCTGGGCGAAGCCGGCATGCGCGCTGATGCGCACCACGGTGTCGATCCAGTGCGGCCGCGCGATCGCATCGAGCACGTCGCGAATGACCACTTCGGCGTCGACCTCGCGGCCGGCCGTCAGCGTCACCGCGAAGACGTCGCTGTTGATGCGGCCGCACATGGCCTCGTCCGGCAGCGCCTCCTTCAGCCGCCGCGCGACCGCGACGATAAGCTCATCGCTGCCGAGCACGCCGAGATGCGCGGTGACATCCTCCATGCCGTCGAGCGCGATGAGCGCAAAGGTCGTCACGTCGTCGCCGATGCGCTCGGCCAAAGCGAGGTCGAGCAGTTCGAGGGTCTTGGCATGGTTCGGCAGTTCGGTGAGCTTGTCCCGGTCGGCGGCGCGCGCGGCCTGCTCCTCGCTCGCCGCAAGCTCCTGCCGCGCACGTTTGAGCTGCCACAAGGCGAACACGGCAAAGGCCACGAGCACAAACGCGATGCCCATCACGAGCGGCACCAGCCGGTTCATCGCATCCGCGGTGGGGTGCGATTTCTCCCAGGTGAAGAAGCCGGCGATGCGGCCCTGCGCATCGATCACCGGCTGCATCTCACGCCCAAGGGCGACCGGATCGGCCTCAAATTTGAGGCCCTTAAGGCCGACGCTCTGCTCGACCATGTGCACGAAGCGCGGGTCGGTCTTGTCGGATTGTCCGAACACCGCGCGGTATTCGGCGATGGCATTGCGCAGCGACGCGCGCTGCTCCGTCCACAGCCGCTCGTCGCCCTGCCGCGCGAGCTCGTAGCCGACGGCGGCGCTGACCATCGTCGCGCCCAAAGCGATCACGGCGACCAGAACGATCGTCCGCGAGGCCGCGAAAGTGCGCTTCACCCGCACCTGCGGATGGCTCCAGCCGCGCGTGGCGCGCGGCCGCCTTGCCCAAGCAAGGAGCCCGCGCCGGGTCGTCAGGCCCCTCGCCGTCTTTGTCGCCTCGCCGTCCACCGGTTACTCCCCGCGCTACGCTGCGGTTATTCCGGTTCCCAGGCTTAGAGATTCACCATTAATGTGCAGTCAGCAAACAAGGTGAACAAATCCTGACTACCCGGGTACGAATAATGATGCGGCTTATTGCCTTCGCGGCCGTTGCGGCCATGCTTCCCCTCGCCGCCGCGGCGGAGCCCTGCCCCGGCAATCCACAGGCGCTCGGGACGGAGCGTGTCATCGTCGTCGACGCCGCCACGACGCCGCGCGTCGGGCGCAAGGAATTTGCCGCCACGCTGCCGCTCGGACCGAAGGAGCTAGTGCTCACGTTCGACGATGGGCCTTGGCCAACCACCACGCCGAAGGTGCTGGACACGCTCAAGAGCGAATGTGTCCGCGCCACCTTCTTCCTGGTCGGCCGCAACGCTGAAACGCATGCTGGCCTCGTGCGCCGAATCATGACCGAGGGTCATAGCGTCGGCCACCACACCTACGCCCACCCGCTCCTCGACCATATGCCGATCGAGAAGGCCGAGGCCGAGATCGACCGCGGTATCGCGGCCGACGAGTTCGCCGCCACCGGCCAGCGCAGGAGCAACCCGACCACACCCTTCTTCCGCTTTCCCGGCTTCGCCTCGACCCCGGCGCTGCTCGACCGCTTGCAGGCGCGCGGGATCGTTGTGTTCGGCGCCGATGTCTGGGCCAGCGACTGGTTGGCAATGACTCCAGAGAAAGAGCTGCAGTTAATCCTGAACCGCATCGCCAAGGTCGACCACGGGATCGTTCTACTTCACGACACGAAGGCGCAGACTGCACAGATGCTTCCGGCTTTGCTGCGCGAGTTGAAAAAACGAGGCTACCGCATCGTCCACGTTGTCGCAGGCTCGAATGGCCCCGCCTAAACCAATCCCTCAAAATCGACCTCTTTAGATCGATGCTTTCGCCAAGCTAAACAACGCATTGAAATCGCAAGAATAACTACAAATTTGTGGATGAATTCGCCCGGTTAATTTGCGGTTAATATTGAAACGGATACCACGGCCTCGCCGATCCTGTAGGCCGCGTCTCGGGGACGCGAACAAGGCGGGGATTCATGCGTCTCTCTCTGGCGATAGCTGCATTTTGTCTTCTTGCAAGTGGCCTGTCGGCCGCGGCGGCGGAAACATGTCCGGGCAACCCGGACGCCATCGGCACCAGCCGGACCATCACCGTCGATCCTGCGACGCTGCCGCAGATCGGCAGCATGCAATACAAGACCACGCTGCCGCTCGAGGACCACGAGGTCGTGCTCACCTTCGACGACGGCCCCCTGCCCCCGAACACCAACCGGATCCTCGACACGCTGGCCGAAAACTGCGTGCGGGCGAACTACTTCCTCGTCGGCCAGATGGCCAATGCCTACCCGAGCCTGGTACGGCGCATCTACAATGGCGGCCATGTGGTCGGCACCCATAGCCAGCACCATCCCCTCACCTTCCGCACGATGGCGGAGCCGCGCATCGAGAGCGAGGTGAACGGCGGCATCGTCTCGGTGAAGGCGGCCCTCGGCGATCCGAACGCACTCGCGCCGTTCTTCCGCATCCCGGGCCTGCTGCGCGCCGAGCGGGTCGAGACCTATCTCGCCTCGCAGTCGATCGCGGTGTGGAGCGCGGATGAGGTGGCCGACGACTGGCGCCACGGTATCACCGCCAAGGACATCGTGCGGCTGGCAATCAATAGGATCGAGGCCAAGGATCACCGCGGCGTGCTGCTGCTGCACGACATCCACCCGGCCACCGCCGCGGCGCTGCCGATGCTTCTGAAGGAATTGAAGGCGCGCGGCTACCGCATCGTGCAGGCTGTGCCGGCCGGCGAGCGGCCGCTCTGGGTGCCCGAGCCGCTGCATCCCCTTGTCGCCGAGGACGGCGGCCCATGGCGCGCGCTGAAGGCGGGCGCGCCCGTCGAGCCCAAGCACAAAGTGGCGAAGATCGAAAAGAGTGCGCATCACCACAAGCGGGTCGCACACGGCGAGGCAGATGCCGATGTGTCCGCAGCCATCGCCAAGAAGAAGCACAAGCCGCAGACAGCCACCGCCGACCACAACGTGTTCTCATTCTGGCGATAACGCAGGCGCGCGAGTCGTCAAACAGCCGGATCATCCGGAACCGCCGCCGGCTCTATCTGAGCTGACCGGCCATTGTCGACATCCATTCCGCTCCGCTCACTGACGGTGCGGTTGCGCGTGCTCGGCCGTTTCGGCGGAGCAATGGATTGAAACGCCTCGTTGAACAACGTCCCGCCTTTATCGCATTGGAATTCTTCAAGGGCGATGGCAAAGCTTTTCAGCCGTCGCTCGGCCGCCGTTTGACGGGGAGGCGCCGCCGTCACGAATTGCCTATGCGCTCTGCCGTTTCTTGTTTTTTCCATCGGAGTCTCCCCACTGGAGATGCAGCGCGAGCCAACGCCGCACCCTTTTTGTTCTGCTGAAGTGCCTGTTCAATGCGGCGCATCATCAACACGACCGTCTTCGGACTGACTTCCAGAACGTCCTGGAGGTCCCGAACAGTCATCCGGCCGTCGCTCGAGCTGAGAAGAAATATCGCTTTGAGCCACACGTGCATGAGAACATGGCTCGATTCAAACATCGTATCGATCTTCACGGTGAAAGGCTTTCGGCACTCGTAGCACTTGTACGTGCCGATCCGCGTGCTCGTCCCGTTGAGCTTGCTTGTTCGCTGCGCGCTCCCGCAGCGCGGACAAACCGCGCCCTGCGGCCAAACACGATGCTCTACAAATTGATAGGCCTCTTCCTCAGTCTGGAAGCACGAGTCTGCTGTAGGACACATCGCCTTGCCACCCGCTCATGAGCCAACACAACTTCCCGCCACTCCGCACTGCTACAGTTTTGTGACGATTTTATCATTAACCCATGTTAACCAAGCAGCCCACGATAAGTGCCGCGCCACTCTTCGGCTTGCGAAACTGCAGTGTTTCCAGGCCTTCTGCGCGCAACCATTTTAGTTGGTAACTACGGAAGCAAGTGTCGGCTGCACGACATTCAAATCCCGAGAACCGATGCTTGGCCGTAGTTGTGGGCGCGTCGATGATCTCTTTGTCATCGACAACACTTACCCCGAAGCACCAAACCTACGCAGGAGGTTACGGCGGAATGCACAGTAGGTTCGCGCAGAGCGGGAACAGGGGGCCCTCCCCGGCGTTTATGCCGTTGCCCGGTTAATTACTATTTCGCACGGGTTTGTCGGCGCAAGCAGAACAGAGTCGCCGCGCAAGACTTCGGCGCGCCGGGCAAAAGTGCAGACGCATGGGGAGGTTTTGGTGGCTAGTAGAGATCAATACTTGAGACACGAGCAGCACTGTCGCGATATGGTCACGTCGGCAACAACGGACGGCGAACGCCGTCTTCTTTTGAATCTGGCAAACATGTGGCGCCAGATGGCCAACGATGTCCGCGGCGAAAGGAATGTACTCAACAGGCCGCTGGGAGGATGGAGCACCGATGCGAATCATCTCCGCCGGAAGAGCGGCTTGCAGACCTTGCAATCCGCCGGCATCTCGTCCGAAAATCAGGACGGCCTGGACCCTTGAAGGGCTGATGACGTGTCCGACCTTTCAACATGTGGACAAGCAGGCTGATGAAGCGGCGCGCTTCAGTATGAGGTGATGGCACACGTTCCGCGTTGTGGAGGATATCTAACACTATGCGGTCCGGTCCTCGAAACATCGTCTTCATCATCAATTCGCTCACCGCAGGCGGCGCGGAACGCGCCCTCATCGATCTCCTGGGATATTTAGAAGATCATCTCAAGACATTCGCCGTCCACCTCGTGCTTCTCGACGACGAGGAAGAGCGGCATTCCGCGCCCGTCTGGCTGAAGAAGCATGTTCTTTATGCAAATTCCAATCTTGTTTCGAGCGTCGTTCTATTGGCTCGACTTCTGAAGCAATTGAAGCCGGTGCTGGCGCTGAGCTTCTTGAACCGATCGAACTGCGCAAATGTGATAGCATCCAAACTCCTGGGATATCCATGCATCATCAGCGAGCGTGTTCATACGACCAGCCACTTCGGAACCGGAGCGAGCGCCATGGTCAACAGGACCATCGTGCGGCTCACATATCCCCTGGCTAATCAGGTGGTTGCCGTATCGGAAGGCGTGAAAGACGACCTGCTGGCGAATTTTGGAGTCCGCGCGTCGCTGGTCCGCGTGATCCATAATCCCATCAACACCGACCGGATTTGCGAATACGCGTCAGCGGCTCCCGGCATTCGATTTCCTGAGCCGTATATCGTGGGCATGGGGCGCCTCGTTCCGAACAAGAATTTCCGTCTCCTCATCGAGGCCTATCGGTCTTCACAGATTGCCGAGAATCTGGTGATCTTGGGCGATGGACCCGGGCGGCACGAGCTTGAAAACATGGTCGCTCATTACGGATTGAGCGGGCGCGTCATCCTGCCTGGCTACGTGAAAAACCCCTACCCGATCATCAAAGCCGCCCGCCTCTTTGTCTGCTCTTCCAATGCGGAGGGTTTCCCAAACGCGCTTATCGAGGCGATGGCGCTAGGATGTCCCGTTGTCTCGACCGACTGCGACACGGGCCCGCTGGAGATATTGACGGGGCAAAGCGGACCGCGGTGCAAAGAAGTAACGCACGCGCAATACGGAATTCTGCTCCCGACAAACGCACCTGACCTGATGGCAGCGGCGATCCGTGCCGGATGCGATGAGACCACCAGGATGCTGTACTCACTGCGGGGCAGAGAGCGCGCCAATGACTACGGGGTCCGCAGTTCAGTGGACCGCTATTGGGCGGCCATTGCCCCCTACGCACTGTCCTCTTGCTCTCACAACGGCCCCGATTCGTAGTCATCGATCCAGGCACTGACCGCAAGTCCGCGCGATACGATGCCCGATCGTGTCCGTGCGGCATTCGTTCCGCCTATCGCGACAGGCCCGATCAAGGCGACACCGTTCTTCTTGACGGTCGCATCGGGTCCCTTGACCTCCAAACGAAGGACATCGCCGATCGTGGGCGGGGTCGCCACGAAGCCCAGCTGTTTGAACGTGCCATCCGTCCTCTCATAGAGCGAGATGCGGTCGTTCTTGAACTCGACACCGATCAGATTGCTTGGATCGGCAAGACGACAGGCAAGCAAGCCGTTGTAGTAGCCGGGGATGCTTCCAACCGTCGCTTGCACGTAATGGTCGGAAAACCCACAATCGGGCGACGCGAAGGCGGCCCCGCGATAGGCCGTGTTCAGGATGGCGAGCTTCCCGGCGCGAATGGCAACGTCGGTCGCGACGCCATCCCCGCCGCGTTCCACAATGAAAAACCAATCGCCATTGGCTCCGAGGTCTTGATCGGGCCGGTTGAATGCATCGCTGAAGAACACACTTGGCGTAGAACCGATTCTCAGGGTGACAGTCTGATCGGACTGATTTCTGCTCGCATCCGTGGCGCGTATAATCACCTGCCGGCTCACCAGGTCCGGAGCCGCGCTCATCATGAGCGTGCCGGCGCGCCGGTCCGGCAGCACCTTAAACGCAGCAGCGTCAATGCCGCCGACGACCGACCAGGTCACCAGCTTATCGGCCTTCAGCCGGTGCGCAAAATTGATTTTCGGAGCCGCCGTCGCCGATGCCTCCGAGGTAATGGCCGGCGGCCTCGTGTCGGATGCTGAGCCATACAAAAACACGTTCCCCCACCCGCCCAGCTCCCTCTGCACAACCGCGTCCGCATGATGAGTGATGCTCGGACCTGCGATGCGGAAGACGCTGTTGTAAACTTCGGCGAGGAAGACCGTGGTCATCGGATCATTGTCGGAAATGGCGCCGCCTTTGACGAGGACATCGGCGCCGAGATCCTCGGGCGTAGCGCCGCCATAGACATAATACTGCATCTGCGGACCGACGCCGCCGCGCGATTTCGGATCGCGTGCGTCACAGTCGATATTTGTCGTCGACCGCCCCCAGAACTTGTAGTTCACCTTGTTACCGCTCGCCGTGCATCTCACATTTACGACATTCGTGCCCTTGTCATCGTATCCGGCATCGGTATGTCCGCTGCTCGTGCAATCTTCGCGTCTGATGTTGGAGTTGCCGCGCTCGCTCGCAAAGCCGTCGGCATTCCAAAATCGGTTCGGGTCGGATCCGTGGGTATCGTGGCAATTCATGGCGGTGACCCTGCGCATGGTGATGTCATGCGCTGTCTCGTTGCATTCGATCCCAGTCGCAAAATTATCGCCGTCCTGCCGCCCGGAGTTGAGCGTGATGTCTTCCAACAGGACGTTATGACTATCGCCGCGGATACGGATCGCGCTCTTCGAGAAGCCCGTGGCGGTAATATTCTTCAGCACAGTATCCACATGCGACGTGCCCGGATCGTGCTCAAAGAACCGCCTCCCATTATAGGCTGTGCAGTCGCTGACCGTGACGCTCCTGTGCATTCGGGCGGCCAGGTGAAATGGCTGTCCAATGTGCTGAAAGTCGAAGAATTTGAACGTCAGGTGGTCGGCGCCCGCGTTCAGAAAGAAGATGTCCTTGCCGACGGACCATTTCCGTACATTCGTCACAACCTCTGGATCTACCGGAAGCGTCCAGGCCGTGCGATTTCCGACGATCGTCGCCTTCATCGGCGCAAGCGCCTGGTCGACACCGATGACGGTCACCGGCGCGCCGACATCGCCACCTTTGTTGACGGTAACCCGAATGGCGCCAAACACATAGGAACCAGCATCGGCGCGGACATAAACTGTCCCGCCAGGGCCGGCCAGCGCGATCATGCCGTTGAGCTGCCAGATCGATGCGGCATTCGCCCAGCTATCGCCGTTCCCGCTGCCCGCCGGCATCGGCATAATGTAGCGGGCACTCGCACCCGTTTGCGATGACACCGAGGGGGCTTGCGCCTCGGACGCACGAGGTCTCGCCCACGCAGCGAGGCCAGCAATGATAAGACTGCGGCGGCTGACAAGCACGCGACCATCCTACAGTGCGAAGCGCGGCCTGGACGGTAGGCCGGCACCGGGACTTGTCTTTCCCAGCTTGCGCGCGCGGGCGCTACACGCACGCACCCCCATCGATCAGTTGCTGCAAATCGGATCGTGTGCTTGCGTTGACGCATGTTTGGACGGTTCGAGCTTCAACGCTGGTGGAAGGCCGTTCGTGCGTTCGGCCTTGTACGTGGGACGAGCGCCTTCGTCTTTCTCGTGGCACCGAGCCTCATCCGCATTGCACCCGACAAGATGAAGGCGCTTCGTATTCCCGGCGTCCCGCATCCGGTCTGGCTGCGTCCGGCAACGTCCGACTGGTACGTCATGGAGCAGATATTCATCGACGAAGAGTACAGCCTGTCGCGGTGGCCGGAGCACGCAAACGCACTTCGTGCGCAATACGAGAGCGTCCTGGAACGCGGTCAGGTGCCCGTGATTGTGGATTGCGGTGCCCATATCGGTCTCGCCACACTCTGGTTCGCACAGACATTCCCACGTGCACGCATATTCGCAGTCGAGCCCACAAGACAGAATTTTGAACTGCTGCGGCAAAATGTTTCGTCTCACCCGAGTATCACGCCGGTAAACGCCGCGATCTGGGACCGGGAAACGCGCGTCGACCTTATCAACGCCAACGAGCAGCCATGGGCTTGGGCGATGCAGGAATCGGCTTCAGGGGGAATACGCACCACCACAATTAACGACATCTTGCAGCGCGAACCCAATGGCGTGCCACTCCTCGTGAAGATCGATATCGAGGGCGGCGAGGTCGAACTCTTCCGCTCGAAGACCGAATGGGTCGAGCGGACACCGCTGATCGTGCTCGAACTGCACGATTGGCTAGGTGGCTGGCGCGGAACGGGGCACGCGGTTTTCTCGCGCCTCAGCAGGCACCCCCGCGACTACATGCAGCGCGGCGAGAACATCTTCTCCTTCGCGCATGTCCTCTCACGTCCAAACTGATTCCTAGGGCAACCGGGCATGCATGTCGTACCAGCCTGGCAATGGTTTCCGGACCAGCCGCGCGAGCCCGCGCACGAAGTGCGTTCCGCCGGGCAAGTTGTAGACAACGCCGTCATCGCCCAACAAACGGTAGAGTTTAAAGATCCTCTCGAATTGACGCAGGCATTCACCGTAGGTCAACCAAGGGCCGGACAGGTCCTCCCCAAATGGCCCCGAGGCGCCGTCGGCGAAGACGTGCCGCACGGGCGTGCCGTCGAGGGCCGTCGTCGCAATTTTCATGCCGGGGATCGAGGCCTGCTGCACCGCTTTGAAGGCCGTGTAGCCAAGGCGCCGCAAAGCGTCGAGCTCGGCTGTCAACTGCGCGAAGTCGACTTTTTCAGCCTCGATTGAAATGTAGCGTGGACGGTCGTCGCACCGCTGCAGCTCGTCCAGAACCACATGATCGGCGCCTTCGATATCGATCTTCAGGTAGAACGGGATCCCGTATTGGCGAAACACCGCCGCAAAATCGGTTCGTTCAACCTCGACATCGATGGATTGGCTTCCGAGCCTTTGATTCCGCTCCACCCACCGTGCATCGATGGTCCCCCATTCGGACTTTTGCAGGTTCTTATGGAAGACAATGCGTTCGCCCGCCGTTGCCGGCGCAATTGCACCCTCGATGACGTGTAGCCGTCGACAGGAAATGGAATCGTGGAAGTGGCGTTTGCAATGGTCGACGAGATCCGGATTGGCCTCAAACACGACAACTTCGAATCCCTTCTTGAGATAGAATTCAGTATCCTCGCCTTTGTGCAAACCGACATCAAAAATGAGATCGCGTCGGTACGCCATGTCCATTTGCCCCACATTAAAACTTCTGGAAGACGCCGCCGAGCGGCATTCACTTAGATAGTGCACGCTGCATTGCCTATGATATCGCGCGGCAGGCCCGTATTAAGGCGAAGCAAAAGAAGTATCCCGCCACCGCACGAACGATAGGCGTTCGGCTCGCTTAAATTATCGTTGAAGTGCAGCGTGAGCTTCACTCTAGAGTTGAGGTGCAATTCCGCATGCATATTCTTTTTCAAACGTCGACCGATCGATTGAAGCAGCGTGCGCAGCGGGCGAGCGTTCTCAATCTCACCGCCCGCGGTATTGATTTCATCTTCCAATTCGTCAGCCTAATTGTCCTTGCGCGATTGCTCACG
>DATDMA010000415.1:0-2746 GCA_036519015.1 Pseudolabrys sp.
AGCGCGAGCACGCTCGGGCGATCCTTGGCCTGAAGCGCGAGCTGCCAGCACTCGACCGTTTCCACCGCGTCGCAGGGACGGAACACCAGCAAATTCGGGATCGCGCGCAGCGCCGCGAGATGCTCGACCGGCTGATGCGTCGGGCCGTCTTCGCCCAGGCCGATGGAGTCGTGCGTCATGACATGGATGACGCGCACGCCCATCAAGGCCGCCAAACGGATCGACGGGCGGGCATAGTCGGCGAACACCAGGAACGTGCCGGAGTAGGGGATGATGCCGCCGTGCAGCGCCATACCGTTCATGGCGGCGGCCATGCCGTGCTCGCGGATGCCGTAATGGATGAAGCGGCCGGAGTAATCCGAAGCCGTCAGCGTCTTCATCGCCTTGGTGCGCGTGTTGTTGGACCCGGTAAGATCGGCCGAGCCGCCGATCATCTCCGGCACCGCCGGCACGAGGGTCTCCAGCGCGAACTCGGACGACGAGCGCGTGGCGATGTCCTTCGGCGTGGCGGCGAGGCTCTCCTTAATCGCGCGCACGGCGGCATCGAGTGCCTGCGCCGGGAGATCGCCGTTCATGCGGCGCTCGAACTCGGCGCGCGTGGCGGCGTCGAGACCGGCGAGCTGCTTCGCCCACTCCGCATGCACGCCGTTGGAGCGTGCGCCGGCGGTGCGCCAGGCGGCGAGGATGTCGGCGGGGATCTCGAACGGCGCGTGGCTCCAGCCGAGCTTTTCGCGCGTGCCCTTGATCTCGTCGGTGCCGAGCGGAGAGCCGTGCGCTGACGACTTGCCCGCCTTGGTCGGCGCGCCATAGCCGATGGTGGTCTTGCAGGCGATCAGCACCGGCTTGTCGGACGACTGCGCCTGCTCCAGCGCGGCGGCGATCGCTTTCGGATCGTGGCCGTCGACGCGCGAGGCAGCCCAGCCGGCGGCCTCGAAGCGCTTCACCTGATCGACGCTGTCGGACAATGACAGCGCGCCGTCGATGGAGATGCCGTTGTCGTCGAACAGTACGATCAGTCTGTTGAGCTTGAGATGCCCGGCGAGCGCGATGGCTTCCTGGCTGACGCCTTCCATGAGGTCGCCGTCGGAGGCGAGCACGTAGGTCTTGTGATCGACGATGCCGCCGAACTCCGCGGCCAAATGCCGCTCGGCGATGGCCATGCCGACCGCGCTGGCGAGCCCCTGGCCGAGCGGGCCGGTGGTGGTCTCGATGCCTTGCGTGATGAAGTTTTCCGGATGGCCCGGGGTCAGCGAGCCGGACTGGCGGAAGCGCTTGAGCTCATCGAGCGTCATCTGCTCGTAGCCGGTGAGGTAGAGCAGCGCGTAAATCAGCATCGAGCCGTGGCCGGCCGAGAGCACGAAACGGTCGCGGTCGGGCCAGGCCGGATCGGCCGGATCGAATTTCAGGAACTGGGTGAACAGGACGGTCGCCACATCGGCGGCGCCCATCGGCAAGCCCGGGTGGCCGGATTTGGCCTGCTCCACCGCGTCCATCGCCAGCGCGCGAATGGCGTTGGCCATGGCCGAATGGGCAATGTTTGAGGCGCCGGCTGGTGGCGCATGGCGGTTGTTTTGCGCCACGGCTGCCGTCATCGAGGCTTGTGTATTCATGGAAAACGCCTGTTTACGTGGGCTCCTTAGCATGTGAGCCACTTGAGTCAATGTGACGCGGGTGGCCGCGCGCGGTCATGCACAGGGTCCCTCAAAACTCTGGGATAGCGGGGGGCGGGAGCGTTGACGGCCCCGTTGCGCAGCACGTAAGCTTCCCGCCCTAAACATTTGCCACCGCAAGAGTTTTCCCGGGCGGAGCGGAGCAATGTCGGAGCAGAGCGCAATCGATGCCGCGGTGAAACGTCTGGCGCTTGCGCTCGACGCGCTGGATGCAGCGGTCGAGCGGCGGACCGATGCTGACCGCAGCGAGGATGCGCTCGCCGCGCAAGTGCAGGCATTGGGTCTCGACCGTACCAAGCTCGCTTCCGCGCTGGACGGTGAGACCGCGCGCTCGCGCAAGCTGGAAGCCACCAACCGCGAGATCGCCGAGCGCCTGGATAGTGCGATGGCGAGCATCCAGTCGGTGCTGGACGCGCACGACTAGACGACGAGGACAAGCCATGGCGCAGGTCAACGCAACCATCTCCGGACGCCAATTCCGCCTCGCCTGCGAGGACGGGCAGGAGGAGCATCTGGAGGGGCTGGCGAAGGACATCGACCAGCGCATCATCGACCTGCGCGCCAAGTTCGGCGAGATCGGCGACACGCGGCTGACCGTGATGGCGGCGCTAATGGTGGCGGACGATTTGTCCGAAGCCGACCGGAAGATCCGGCGGCTCGAAGAAGAGATCGCGGGATTGCAGGATGCCCGCGCGGTCGCGACCGACCGCGCCAAAGCGGCGACCAACGCCGTTCTCGGCGCGTTCAATTCGGCGGCCGAGCGCATCGAAGGCATCACGCGCAAGCTCAACCAGACGGTCGCCCCCGGGAATGGGGTGGCGATCGGGTGACGGTTTTTTGCTTCCCTCTCCCCGTAAAGACGGGGAGAGGGAACAGAGCAAAGGTAGCGCTCGCCCTTCATAAGCACTACATTGGCCAAGCGGGGCTGCGAGGTGCGACGGAGACACATTCCCCGGGGCCTTACGATCCCAACGGGAGCTGTCCCTGGCCGAGCTCGTGGGTTCGGTCATATGGCGCCCACCTACTTATGTAGGTTCCCGGGATCACGCTCTGACGGCCATTGCGGCTCCGCACTT
>DATDMA010000416.1:0-7044 GCA_036519015.1 Pseudolabrys sp.
TGCATGGCGGTCAGTGATTCGGGCACCAGCGCCACCCCCAACCCCGCCGCGACGAGGCTGACGGCAGTGGTGACCTGACTGGTGGTTTGCGTCACTGAAGGCGTGAAGCCGCCTTGGTCGCAGATACGCCAGACGAGAGTGATAAGGCCGGTGTTGGCCTGCCCGGACACCAGAATGAAGCCTTCGTCGCGCAAATCGGCAGGCTTAACGGTCTTCTGCGCTGCCAGGGGATGACTGGTAGGCAGCGCCAGCACGATCCGCTCGCGCGCGAGCTTTGTCACGGTCAGGCCCGACACTGACGCAAGGGGAAGGCGCACGAATCCCACGTCGAGCGTTCCGTCCTGGAGCCGGCGCACCTGTTCCTCCATGAACATCTCTTCCAGACGCATCTCGACATGAGGGTAGGATTGTCGGAATGCGGAAATGGATCGCGACATGAAGCCGCTGAAAGGCGCGGAGCTGACGTAGCCGATCGACATCCGTCCGATTTCACCGCCGGCCGCGCGGCGCCCCACGGCTTCGGCGCGCTCCACTTGTTCTACCGCACGCCGTGCCTCTCCCAGAAACGCTTCACCCGCAGCGGTGAGCGCCACGTTCTGGCGGGTACGCGTCAGCAATTGCGTACCCAGGTTCTCTTCCAGCGCTTTGATCTGCATAGACAGGGCAGGCTGGACAATATGAAGCCGCGCCGCGGCCCGGCCGAAATGCAGTTCTTCCGCTACGGCGACGAAATATCGGAGTTGTTTGACGTCAAGCCGCATCGTCTTCCCTGGGCGACATCGTCCTGAAACAGTTTAGCGATCATCACGGTTTCTGATCAAGGCGGCCCAACAATGTATTGGCTCTCCGACCGTCGATCTCTTCACTCGATCGGGCGCGGCAATGAAGCCGGTAGGCATTGTTGCAACCGTGATCGTGATGCCCAACGAGCAATTCGCTGGGCTGCTCAAAGGTGTAACGCTATGTCGACAAATGTTTCTCCAATGGATGGTGAATCATCTGCGCCTGCGGCTAATGATGCTCACTGCAGCGCATTGGTGAACCAATTCACCCGCAACGGATGCAGAACCCACGGAGCCGTTACTCCGGCACGGGTGGGCTTGCGTCCTGGCAGGAACGAGCCGTCATCACCTTCGTCGAAAAACATCTGCCTGAGCAGATGCCGCTGTCTGTCCTTGCGCGGACAGCCAAGTTAAGCCCGTGGCACTTTTGCCGCGCATTCTCGGTCATTTCAAGTCCCGCCGCACAAATATCATATGCTCCGCCGGATTGAACGCGCCAAGAAGCTCCTTGCGCAGCGGACGCTTCTGTGTCGAGCGTCGCGTTGGCCGTTGGGTATAGCGAGACGAGTTCTGCGACTTTTCGAAGGATGACAGGGCATCCCCAGAGCCGATATCGCCAACCCAACTGAGACATTGAAGTTTGAGGATGACGTAAGAGCGAACTGCGCGCGGCACATTCGGTGACGATCTCTGCGTGAGTCGACCTAATGGCGGGATTGACGTCGATCATCGCGACGATGCCACGGTCGGAGGGTTACAGGTGAAAAAATGCAATCGCTTGTGCGGGACCATCGAGATCTTCTGTTGTGCGCCCCAACAAGCGAGGATAGCGGAATACAGGTTGTGGCACCGTGTGCCCTCCGCCGCGAACTGAATAGAGAACGACATAAGGCTTGCTGTCATTCCGCCAAGTGAGGCGTTGCACCGATGTTGGATCTCTCGGGTCGCGGTGGGGCAACATTTCCTCGCTCGGCGGCGCACCTATGCCGTTGCGGCGCGCGAATGCTTCCGCCGTAGCCGGTGCAGAAACCACCGTGCCCTTGTTCTGAAAGCCAAAGATGCTGACCTCCCCGCCGTTATAGGGGGAAATCGGATCATCTGTGCCTGCCACAATCATAATTGGCGGCGTGCGGCTGTCTTGCGAACAGGTGGAGTTGTCGGGCGTGGGAAGATTCGCGCTGAAAATTGCCATACCAGCAGCAGGACTGGGCGATAGGGTTGCCAATGTCATCGCCAACTGGCCGCCATTGGAATAACCTACAAGATAAATTTTCTTTGGATCGATCTTAAATTCGCTTTGTGCCTTGCCAATCAGAGCGAGAATGAATCCGACATCGTCAACATGTTCGAGTGTGGCGGCAACTGCACCGGCTTTGAGGCAATCATTCCAGTTACTCTTGTATCCGTCCGGATAGAATACGGCAAAGCCGTGAATGTCGGCCAAACTGTCGAATTCGTAACCGGTGAATTTGCGCATAATTGCGCCGTCCATTGTGGTGCCATGGAGTGCGATCACAAGTGGCGCGTCTGCAGGAAGCTGCGCGGGAATATACTCGACATAGCTCCGCAGTCGGGAGCCGACCTGTATCGTGGCTGTCTGCACCTGCCCACTGAGATGGGGTGGGGTGGGATCAGGCGAGTAGAGAAAGTAAATGTAGGCTACCACAGCCAGAGCAACTACGCCGGCGGTGATCGCAGCGGCGAATTTTAGAATGTCCATCGTTACTCGCTCCCTTCAGCTCCCTCCTCCACCGAGCTCAATGCTGCTGTTCTGGAAGGAGCGCCGGCACTGATTCAGGACGCATCAACTTGATGCAGGGTGAACTGAAAACTCGCGCCCCGGGGCGTATTCGTGCACGCCCACAATCGTCCACCGTGTGCTTCGGTGATCGAACGACAGATCGACAAGCCCATGCCCATCCCAGTCGGCTTGGTCGTGAAAAATGGGTCAAAAAGGTGATCAATGCATTCCGGCTTCAATCCAGGGCCGGAATCTCGGACTGTGACGATCACACCGTCGGGCATATCAAAATTCGAACCGATCAAGAGTTCACGCGAATCGTCGCTCACGTCGCTCATCGCTTCGATAGCATTCATGATCAAGTTGAGCATCACTTGTTGCAGTTGGACTCGGTCCGCACGAATGCTCGGCAGATCCTTGGCAAGTTCGGTTTGCAGCAAAATGCAATGCCGCTGCATTTCGCTGCATGTCAGAGCGATTGTTTCAAGGATCAGTTCGTTGATGTCTAAAGTGGCCCTGTGCGCAGGGGCCTTCTTGATGAGATCGCGAATGCGACCGATGACTTCGCTGGCTTGATTGCCGGCCTTGATGATGCGTTCGAATGCATCGCGAGTCCTTTCGAGATTAGGGGGTTGGGCCGCAAGCCAGCGCAATCCGGCATCCGCGCTGGTGACAGCCGCCGCGATTGGCTGGTTGACTTCATGGGCGATCGAGGCCGTCAGCTGTCCCATGGTCGTGACCCGATTGACATGGGCGAGCTCCATCTGCGTCTCACGGCACCGCCGCTCGCTTTCGCGTAGGTCTTCCTCCGCACGGTTGCGCTCGGTGATGTCCTGGACAGTGCCGAACCTTAGGAGAGGCCGGCCCGCCGCGTCCCTCCTAAGATCGCCGCGACTATGCACGATACACTCGTCACCATTTGGCCGAATCACACGATATTCCAAGTCGTAGGGAGGGCCGCCGCGCTGCGCACTCATTCGTGCCTGGCTGATCCTCTCCCAATCTTCGGGGTGAACCAGCTCCTTCACCACAGCTAGGGTGATGATCTTTTCCTGCGGCCGCAGACCGAATATTCGATACGCTTCGTCCGAAAAGGTGTAGCGATCAGCGGTGAGGTCATGGACCCAGTAGCCGACATGGGCGACGCGCTGCGCTTCTTCGAGTCTACTCTCACTTTCTCGCAGGTTGCGAAGCATTAGAAGTCCGGTCAGGCCGTCGCTGAGCCTACGACCTACCTCCTGAAAAAGCCGCTCCTCCCGCGCTGTCCAAATCCGCGGACATGAGCACTGGTGCAGTCCGAACAAGTACGGGTGATTGACCTTCGGGTAGAGGGCTATTGCGATCATGGACTGTATGCCGAAACGCTCTGCGAGCTGCGCCGGCACTGGACAATGGGATTCGGAACCGAATTGCACGGCACCGCTGGAAGCTCTCGCGACTTGGAACACATTGGCGACTTCGGCGTCTATGGGCAGATCTATCCCCAGAGCGAAGGCGCCGGGATAGTTCGGCCGAGTATGCTCCATCGCGGCGCGCCATGATGGCGCCTCAGGATCGCACGGATAGACCAGCCATGCGCGATCGCACCCGAAGATCGACAGCACTGCGTCAAGCACATCGCTCGTCATCTGCTCAAGGTCATTCGTGCCTTGAATGGCCCGGTTGACCTTATCCACGCTTTCCAAGAACCAGAGATGGTTCTGGCGTTCCTCGTCCGCTTGCTTGCGATCAGTCACGTCGATCACGGTGCCGACAAATTCGGCGAGATCGCCGGATGCGTTAAGAACCGGATGACCTACGAGATGAAGGTCTCTGATCCGTCCGTCCGGGTGAATGACCCGATAATCCAGCGTAAAATCTGCCCTGTCGCGGGTTGCCCGCTCAAGCAGCTCCGTCACTCCGGCTTGATCATCCGGATGGATGCGGTTGAAAAAGGTCTCGAATGGCGGTGGCTCTTTCGCCGGATCGAAACCTATGATGCGGAAACATTCCTCGCTCCAATACCTGATCTCGCCTGTGGCGGGGTTCCAGGCCCAACTGCCCGTGTGACTCAGCCGTTGCGCTTCTGCCAAGTAGGACTCGCTCTGCCGTAGCGCCGCTTCGGCCCGCTTGCGCTCCGTCAAATCGAGCACAAAGGCAACGCCCTGGTCCCGGCGTTCGCCAAAGGTGGTTGCCCCTATAAGCACCGGCACGCGGCTGCCGTCTTTCCGAAAGTACTCCTTCTCGAACGTTTTGCAGCTCCCGGTCGCTTTAAGCTCTGCCACGGCCCGTTCGCTAGCGAAGGCCCATTCGGCGGGTGTCAGCTCGGGCCACCGCACGCGCCCCGAAACGAGATCGTCGCGGCTGTATCCCACCATGTGGAGGAAGGCTTCGTTGGCCTCGATAATGCGACCCTCAAGATCCCAGATGAGTATCCCGATGATGTTGGAATCGACCATGCGTCGGACCTTCGCCTCACGCTCCTGGAGATCGCTGTAGAGACGGGTGTTCTCCAGCGAGATGGCCGCTTGGGCCGCCAGCAGATCCAGGACCGCGATCCGATCCGGGGTGAAGGCGTGCGAGGTCAGCGTGTTTTCAAGGTAAAGAAGCCCCGTCAGCCGCCCTTGTTTGATTAGCGGGAGGCATAGGATCGACTTTGTTTGATGGCCGCGCAGATAATCGTCCTCGGAAAAGAGGTTGGGCCTGGAGGCATCATCGAGAATGACGCTTTCGTGCGTGCGGATGACATAGCGAACGAGGGATTCGGGACAGGTGATCCCGGTCATTGACTTTTGGCATAGCGCGACCTCGATTTTATCGCCGATGGCCTGCGCCTCAGCCTGAATCAAATGCTCATCCTCTGCTGGCAGTATCAGTAGGCCGCGATCTGCGCCTGCGTTCTGGAGCGCAATCGCCATCAGCCGTTCGATTAGTTTTGGTAATTCGATCTCGCTGGATACGGACTGAGAGGCTTGGACGACGCTCGCCACATCGAGCTGCTGGACCGGGGAGCCAATGGTCGCCGTCGGACGCTGCCCCTCCGGAGCGGCCAAACGCGGATAAAGCCGATCGAGCTGCCGCACCTTGCCGTCGGCGCCCCATAGCGCATAACAGGCGCGTGCGTCGTGGAGATGGGCATAACCGTTCTTCGCAAGACCACGGCCGAGATAGAAGCGGCCCGCCAGCTCGTTGGCGATGCCCTCGTTCTGCACAAAGCCGTTCTCCCGTGCCGAGCCGACGGCCTGTTCATAGAGGCTCATCGCATCAAGATGGCGGCCCTCGATGCGCGCGATCTCGGCCGACACCAGGGCATATTTGTCGCCAAACGTCGGTGGATAGTTTTCGACCCACTCGTGCAGTTGTTCCCGGTGGGCCGTCAGCAGTTCGCGCCACTCGGGTTGCCTGTCGAGTGGGGCGGTGTCGTAGGCCGCCGCTACAGCGAGCGCGCAGTAGTAATAATAATCGAGCAGCTGGATATTAGCGTCCGAAGCCCAAAGCAGCGCTTTCGCTTTCCGTGCCGCGGCAATTGATACCTCGTAGTCGCCCGAGATGAAGCGCGCCTGGAGCTTGAGGATCCAGTACCAGCAGACCATCGTGGCCATCCGATCCTCGGTCAGCTGGGCCTCGAACGCTGTCTCATCGAATTTGGCATCGCTGAACGTGGAGAAGTTCGCGGTCCGTCCGCGCATGTTTTCGATGAATCGCTGCTGGGCCACGATGATGTCGATCACATCGCGGAATTTGGCCTTCCGGACGAAATCCAGGCCGCGATCCGACTCGCGCCATACCTCGTCGAGGTGGTCGCCGCGCGCGAGGATGTCCGTGACGGCGTGATGGGAGCTGTAGCAGGCAATGCTAAGATCGCCGACTTCGACGCCGGCGCGGAACGCTGACCGGATGTAGTCAAGGGCGATTCCGATCGGCTGTGTCCAGAGGACGACAATCTCCATCGAAAAGTAGGTTCTCGCGCTGTAGGCCAGGAATCCGTGCTTCTCGACGAGGTCGCAGGCAAGCTTTCCAAAGCGGTGGCCGTCGATATGGCGGCGGAAAGTCGAGCCGAGCGTCGTTCCGAACCGGGAATAGGCCTGCGCAGAGGCGTCGGTGGTTCCGTACTTCACGCTCACGTTCACCATGTGGCAGAGGTGCAGACGGAGCAAATTGATGTCGGTGAAATACGCCGGCGAAGAGAGGGCCGACAACACGCCCATGGCGGCCTGCATCTCCGGATCGGTCATCAGAGGCAGGTCGATCAGACTCTCGATCGGCCTCTCGCCTAGATTGGTCCAGACTTTCTCGTACTCGGCGTCAACCTGTTCGCGCGTGGGATGCGCTGGCATATCGATGCCGAACAGGCGCAGGCACTCCAGGGCACTCTCCACGCCCTTGGGGATCTCCGACTTAATGACGTGCAGATTGATCTTGAGGCGGTAGGCGGCCGCCTTGTCGATTTTCGACGCGGCTCTCGTCAGCAGTTCCGAGATGAGCTCCTCGGCCTCGTCGTAATTCCCGCTCAGGTATTCGCACTCCGCGCGCTCCAGCCAC
>DATDMA010000417.1:0-2883 GCA_036519015.1 Pseudolabrys sp.
GCTTGTTGGCGCCGGTGATGACGCGGCCGCGGCGGCCGTTGTCGAACAGAGCGTCGACAGCCTCTTGCAGCATCCGCTTCTCGTTGCGGATGATGATGTCGGGCGCGCGCAGCTCGATCAGCCGCTTGAGACGATTGTTGCGGTTGATGACGCGCCGATAGAGATCGTTGAGGTCGGACGTGGCGAACCGGCCGCCGTCGAGCGGCACCAGCGGGCGCAGATCCGGCGGGATCACCGGCACGTGGGTGAGGATCATCCATTCCGGCTTGTTGCTGGACTGGGTGAACGCCTCGATCAGCTTGAGCCGCTTGGCGAGCTTCTTGGGCTTGAGCTCCGAGGTCGACTCCGCGATCTCGACGCGCAGGTCGGCCGCGAGCTTCTCCAGGTCGAGGCCCTTGAGCATCTCGCGGATCGCCTCGGCGCCGATCGTGGCGGTGAAGCTGTCCGCGCCGTACTCGTCCTGTGCCTTGAGGTACTCTTCCTCGCTCAGCAACTGACGATCCTGCAGCGGGGTGAGGCCCGGCTCCAGCACGACGTAGTATTCGAAATACAGGATGCGCTCGAGATCCTTGAGCGTCATGTCGAGCAGAAGCCCGATGCGCGACGGCAGGGACTTGAGGAACCAGATGTGCGCCACCGGCGCCGCGAGCTCAATCTGGCCCATGCGCTCGCGCCGCACACGCGACAGCGTGACCTCGACCGAGCACTTCTCGCAGATGATGCCCTTGTACTTCATGCGCTTGTACTTGCCGCACAAGCACTCGTAATCCTTGATCGGCCCGAAGATGCGTGCGCAGAACAGGCCGTCACGCTCGGGCTTGAAGGTACGGTAATTGATGGTCTCCGGCTTTTTGATCTCGCCGTAGGACCACGAGAGAATCTTCTCCGGGCTCGCGATGGAAATCCGGATCTGGTCGAAGACCTGAGCCGGCGCCTGCGGGCTGAAGAGATTCATGATTTCTTGGTTCATCACATTCTCCTTGGCCGCCTCGGCGGCCCGCAATCTGTCCGATGCCAATCCCCGCCTGAACGGGGCATCCGGCCATCAGCCGCCAATGCGGCTGACCGGATGATGGGAGCGGCGCCCTCGCCGCTCCCGTTTATTGCTATTCGGCTGCTTCTGCCGTCGGCTCGCCAGCCGGTCGCTGCTGCTTCGAATTGTGCAGATCGACATTGAGGCCGAGCGATCGCATCTCCTTGACCAGCACGTTGAAGCTTTCGGGAATGCCCGCTTCGAACGTGTCGTCGCCGCGCACGATCGCCTCGTACACCTTGGTACGGCCGGCGACGTCGTCCGACTTCACGGTGAGCATTTCCTGGAGCGTGTACGCCGCGCCATAAGCCTCGAGCGCCCACACCTCCATTTCGCCGAAGCGCTGGCCGCCGAACTGCGCCTTGCCACCGAGCGGTTGCTGGGTGACCAGCGAGTACGGACCGATCGAGCGGGCGTGGATCTTGTCGTCCACGAGATGATGCAGCTTCAGCATGTAGATGTAGCCGACGGTCACCTTGCGATCGAAGGCCTCACCGGTGCGGCCGTCGAAGACGGTCGACTGGCCGGAGTGATCCATGCCGGCGAGATCGAGCATGTGCTCGATGTCCGCCTCTTTGGCGCCGTCGAACACCGGCGTCGCGATCGGCACGCCGTGCCGCAGGTTGCCGCCGAGCTCGGCCAGCCCCGCCTCGTCGAGGCTCTTGATGGTCTCGTCTTCGCCGTAGACCTTCTTGAGCATCTCCTTGAGCGGACGCGCGTCGTGCTTGAGCTTGTAGGCGTCGACCGCCTGCCCGATCTTGAGCCCCAGGCCGGCGCAAGCCCAGCCGAGATGGGTCTCGAGGATCTGACCGACGTTCATCCGGCTCGGCACGCCGAGCGGATTGAGCACGATGTCGGCGTGCGTACCGTCTTCGAGGAACGGCATGTCCTCGATCGGCACGATCTTCGACACCACACCCTTGTTGCCGTGGCGGCCGGCCATCTTGTCGCCGGGCTGGATCTTGCGCTTCACCGCGACGAAGACCTTGACCATCTTCATCACGCCCGGCGGCAGCTCGTCGCCGCGCTGCAGCTTCTCGACCTTGTCGAGGAAGCGCTGCTCGAGCAGCTTCTTCGACTCGTCGTACTGCTTACGGATCGCCTCGATCTCCGACATCAGCTTGTCGTTGGGCGAAGCGAACAGCCACCACTGCGAGCGCGGATACTCATCCAGCACCGGACGGGTGATCTTGCTGTCCTTCTTGAAGCCCTTCGGACCGGCGATGCCCTGGCGGCCTTCGAGCAACTCGGCAAGACGGCCGTAGACGTTACGGTCGAGGATCGCCTGTTCGTCGTCGCGGTCCTTGGCGAGACGCTCGATCTCCTCGCGTTCGATCGCGAGCGCGCGCTCGTCTTTCTCGACGCCGTGCCGGTTGAACACGCGCACTTCGACGACGGTGCCCTGGACGCCCGGCGGAACGCGCAACGACGTGTCGCGCACGTCGGAGGCCTTCTCGCCGAAAATGGCGCGCAAGAGCTTCTCTTCGGGCGTCATCGGGCTTTCGCCCTTAGGCGTGATCTTGCCGACCAGGATGTCGCCGGCATGCACCTCGGCGCCGATATAGACGATGCCCGCTTCGTCGAGATTCTTGAGCGCCTCTTCTGAGACGTTCGGGATGTCGCGGGTGATTTCCTCGGGGCCCAACTTGGTGTCGCGCGCCATCACCTCGAATTCCTCGATGTGGATGGACGTGAACACGTCGTCTTTCACGATCCGCTCGGAGAGCAGGATCGAGTCTTCGAAGTTGTAGCCATTCCACGGCATGAACGCGACCAGCACATTGCGGCCAAGCGCGAGTTCACCGAGATCGGTCGAGGGACCGTCGGCGATAATGTCAGCCTTCTCGACG
>DATDMA010000418.1:0-4849 GCA_036519015.1 Pseudolabrys sp.
ACAAGCGGGGAAGCACAAGTTGTCGTCGGCGCGCGCTCGGCACTGTTTCTGCCATTCGCCGACCTCGGCCTCGTCGTCGTCGACGAGGAGCATGAGGGCGCCTACAAGCAGGAGGAGGGCGTCATCTACAACGCGCGTGACATGGCGGTGGTGCGCGCGCGGTTCGAGAAGGCGCCGATTGTGCTCGCCTCCGCCACGCCCGCGATCGAGACACGGTTCAATGCCGAGAGCGGGCGCTACAGCTGGCTTCGGCTTCCCTCTCGCTTCGGTCCCGCCCGGCTGCCTGACATCGCCTTGGTCGATCTTAAGCGCGAAGGTCCGCCGCGCGGGCGGTGGCTGTCGCCGCGCGCAATCGCTGCAATCGAAGAGGCGAGGGCTAAGGGCGAGCAGGCGATGCTGTTCCTCAATCGCCGCGGCTATGCGCCGCTCACGCTGTGCCGGAGTTGCGGTCATCGCTTCGAATGCCCAAATTGCTCGGCCTGGCTGGTCGAGCACCGTTTCCGCGCCTCCCTCGTTTGCCATCATTGCGGCCACGTGGAGAGCCGCCCACATCTTTGTCCTCAATGCCACGAGGCCGACACGCTTACTGCCTGCGGGCCGGGCATCGAGCGCCTGGCCGAGGAGGCGGAAGTCCTTTTTCCCGACATCCGCACATTGGTTCTGTCGTCGGATACGCCAGGCGGGATCGAGACTCTGCGCGGTCAGCTGGATGCAGCGGCGCGCGGCGCCTACGACCTCATCATCGGCACGCAGCTCGTCGCCAAGGGGCACAACTTTCCGCTTCTGACCTTCGTCTGCGTCGTCGACGCCGACGTCGGCCTCGCCAATGGTGATCCGCGCGCGGCCGAGCGCACGTTCCAGCTCCTTCGTCAGGCGACCGGACGCGCGGGACGCAGCGACAGGCCGGGCCACGCGCTTTTGCAGACCTGGCAGCCGGAGCATCCGGTCATCACGGCGCTCATGTCCGGCGACGCCGAACGGTTCTACGCGCAAGAGACCGAGCAGCGGCGGCTCGGCGGGCTGCCGCCGTTTGGACGCCTCGCGGCGATCATCGTCTCGGCCGAGGACCGGGGCGCTGCTGAAGCGCACGCGCGGATGCTGGCGCGCGCCGCCCATGGCTTGCCCGGGGCCAAAAACTGGCGTGTCGCGCCGCTTGGGGGACAGCCCGGAGACAACGAGATCATCCTGCTCGGCCCGGCCGAGGCGCCGATCGCGGTCGTGCGCAAACGCCATCGGTTCCGGCTTGCCGCCAAGGCGCCGCGCGCGGCCGATTTGCAGGGTTTCCTGCGCGCCATGCTGGCCGCCGCGCCTGAGCCGCGCGGCGGGGTCCGGGTTGCGATCGACGTCGATCCACAGAGTTTTCTTTGAGAGTAAGGCCCTAAAGCGCGATCTGTTTAAGCTGAAGCATATCCGGCGTTTTTGAAGTAGTTAGCGCATTCTGTCGGCGTGAAGCAGTCGAGCAGGGCGCCGATGGTTCGCCAGGTCTGTTCGATTGTCCGGGCGTCGGCCTTGCGAAGTAGGGTCTTCATTTTGGCGAAGGCCTGCTCGATCGGATTGAGGTCTGGCGAGTAGGCGGGCAGGAAGAAGAGCTTGGCTTTGGCGGCGCGGATCGCGGCGCGAATGGCGCGGCCCTTATGGCAGCCGAGGTTGTCCATAACGACAATGTCGTCCGGCGCGAGGATGGGCGCGAGAACCTGCTCGACATAAGCGCGGAAGCTTGCGCCATTGATCGGTCCGTCGATGACACAGGGCGCGGTGAGGCCGTCGCAACGCAGCGCCGCCAGAAACGTGAGGGTCCGCCATTTACCGAAGGGCGCTTTGGCGACGAGGCGTTGACCTCTGGCGCAGCGGCCGTGGGCGCGCGTCATGTTGGTTTTGGCCCAGGTCTCATCGATGAAGACAAGCCGCCTCGGATCGATCCTCGCCTGACGCGCCTTCCACCGTTCACGCCGCCTGGCGATGTCCGGACGGTCCTGTTCGGAGGCGCGAAGGCTTTTTTTTGAACGTCACGCCTTCATGCTGGAGAAAATGCCAAAGCGCATAATAACTCACCACCAGGCCGCGGTCGGCCAGTTCCCTGAGCAGAGCTCGCAGCGTGAGATCCGGCTTCTCGGCGATCCGCGCCAGAACCCAGTCCCTCTCGCGCGCCACAAGGTAAGGCCTGTGGCCGCCCATTTTTAACGCGGCTGGGCTGCCGACGACGCGCTGGCGCTGCGACCACTTCACAACGCTGGCGACGCTGACCATGAACGTCTTGGCCACCGAACGGCAGGACTGACCCGCCGCGACCGCCGCAACCACTCGCTCCCGCAGGTCCAAAGAATAAGCTCGCGCCATCCCCGCTGGCCTCCAAACCCAGCCAGCAGGTTGAATCTGACTCGCACCCCTTTGGGAATCCCCCCGATTCAGTCAAACCAGATCGCGCTCTAGAGCGGTTGGAAGCGCGGCAGTTCTCAAATTAAGACCCTCTACTGCTGCTCGAGTTCCTCGCGAAGGATCTCCAATCCTAGCCACTCGTCCTCGGCTACGGTCAGAGCGTCGCGCAATTCCGCATAAGTCTTGGTGGCGGACGCGAACGCAGCCGGTTCGCGGGCTGGAAAGTCGGCGTCAGCGAGCTTGCGGTCGAGCATCCCAAGGTCAGCGCGAAGCTTCTGAATCCTTCCCGGCAGCGTCTCCAGAGCGCGTTTCTCGTTGAATTTGAGCTTGCGCTTCGCCGCAGCCCTCTCAGCCGGTTTTCTACCGGTCTTCTCGGCCGTCTCCGCTGGCGCGCCGAGCGGACCGGCTAACCCATACCCGCGCTGCGCGACCATGTCGGAATAGCCGCCCGCATACTCGACCCAACGCCCATCCCCCTCGCCGAGAATAACCGACGTCGCCACGCGATCCAGAAAATCACGGTCGTGGCTGACGATAAGGATAGTTCCCGAATAATCGCCGAGCAGCTCTTGCAGGAGATCGAGCGTTTCGATGTCGAGATCGTTGGTCGGCTCGTCGAGAACCATCAGATTGGAGGGCTTTGCCAGGGCCCTCGCCAGCATCAGCCGCCCCCGCTCTCCGCCGGATAATTTGCCGATCGGCGTTCGGGCTTGCTCGGGTGGGAACAGGAAGTCACGCATGTAGCCCATAACATGCCGCCGCTCGCCGTTAATCATCACGTAGTCGCTGCCGCCGCCGGTCAGCGCATCCACGAGAGTCGTGGTCGGCTCGAGCGACGCGCGCTGCTGATCAAGAGAAGCCATCGTGACATTCGCGCCCAGCCGCACCACG
Source organism: Pseudolabrys sp. (assembly GCA_036519015.1). Taxonomy (GTDB): domain Bacteria; phylum Pseudomonadota; class Alphaproteobacteria; order Rhizobiales; family Xanthobacteraceae; genus Pseudolabrys. The sequence goes on from DATDMA010000418.1 coordinate 3,268, forward strand.
CCTGAGTCCGGCGCGAGGGCGCCGGTTAAAATGTTGATGAGCGTCGTCTTGCCAGCCCCGTTGGCCCCGACGACGCCGATTCTGTCGCGGCGCATGACCCGCATCGAAAAGTCGTGCACGATTTCGCGATCGCCATAAGATTTGCTGATCCGCTCCGCGTCGATAACCAACGCGCCCGACGCTTTGGTGTCTTGCGTGATCATGGCTGCGACGCCGACTGACCGTAGGGCTTCGCGTCGCTCGCTTCTGAGATCCGCGAGCTCCCCGACGCGCCGCATATTGCGCTTGCGACGCGCAGTCACGCCGTAGCGCATCCAATGCTCTTCGTTGACGATCTTGCGGTCGAGCTTGTGGCGCTCGAGCTCCTCCTCCTCGAGCTTCACGTCGCGCCAGGCCTCGAACGCGCCGAAGCCCTGATCCAGGCGGCGGGTGCGGCCGCGGTCGAGCCAGATCGTGGCGCGAGTCAAATCGGCAAGCAGCCGCTTGTCGTGGCTGATCAGCGCCAGCGCCGAACGACTACCCGCGAGGTGCGCCTCCAGCCATTCGATCGCGACCAGATCGAGATGGTTGGTCGGCTCGTCGAGCAGCAGGATCTCGGGTTCCGGGCTCAAGATCCTGACCAAAGCCGCGCGGCGCGCTTCGCCGCCGGACAGACGGCTGGGATTGGCGTCCGGATCAACCCCAAGCTCGGCCATCATGGTTCGCGCCGCATACGAGTTGTCGAAATCGCTAAGCCCGGCAAGGACATAGTCGAGGATGCTGGCGAAGCCGGACATGTCCGGCTCCTGTGGCAGATAGGCGAGGCGCGCGGAAGGCTGGACGAAGCGGCTTCCCCGGTCAGCCGTTATTTGGCCCGCGGCAATGCGAAACAGGGTCGACTTGCCCGATCCGTTGCGCCCGACGACGGCGATCCGATCGCCAGCGGAAATCGACAGCTCCGCCCCGTCCAAAAGCGGCGCGCCGCCAAGCGTGAGGCCAGTGTCTCGCAATTGTAGGAGGGGCGGCATATGAATATGTCCGGGCGCGGCGGCGGTCACGCTTAGCGGCAAGCGGGGGAAAGGAAAAGGCCTATGGCGACCCAAGCGACTTTAGCGGCATTGGCGAAACTGAACGGCTTGCGCGAGGGCGTGCTCGCGCGCGCGGCGAGAGCGGAATTCGCCGACGATCCGGCCCGGTTCAAGCAGTTTAGCGTCACCCTCGACGATTTCCTGTTCGATTATTCGAAACAGCGCGTCGACGGTCCTATTCTCGGCGCGCTTGTGGAGCTCGCCAAGGCCGCCAAGGTCGAAGCCAAGCGCGAGGCGATGTTCGCCGGCGAGAAAATCAACACCACGGAGAAGCGCGCCGTCCTGCACACGGCCTTGCGCAATTTCTCCGGCAAGCCGGTTCTGGTCGACGGCAAGGACGTGATGCCCGATGTCACCGGCACGCGCGAAAAGATGCTGAGCTTTGCCGCGGACGTGCGCGAGGGACGCGTGCGGGGCGCTCTCGGTCAGCCGATGACCGACGTCATCAATATCGGCATCGGGGGGTCCGACCTTGGCCCCGCCATGGCGACCCGCGCGCTCGCTCCTTTCGCCCC
>DATDMA010000419.1:0-9681 GCA_036519015.1 Pseudolabrys sp.
CGTGCGCGTCAACGAGGTGTTCGGCGACACGGTGAACTGGGATTTCATCCCGGATTACGCCATCCATCGCCTGGACGTCGTGCCCAGTGACCCGGCCTACGGGCTCAACGCGCTTGGCGGCGCGATCGCCATCCAGATGAAAAACGGTTTCAATTATCAAGGCTCAGAGGTGGAGGCGCGCGGCGGCTCCTTCGGGCAGAAAGCTTTCACGATGCAGGCCGGTGGGCAAACCGGCAATTTCTCGGCTTATATCGCCGGTGATGCGCTGAACGATAACGGCTGGCGTGATCAGTCGCAGTCGCAGTTGCGGCGCTTTTACGCCGATATCGGCGCTCGCAATCAGACGTCGGAATTCCACGTCAGCTATACGGGCGCGCAGAACAATTTCGGCGCCGCGGCGGCGACGCCCATCCAACTCGTGGACCAGCGTTGGGGTTCGATCTACACCACGCCGCAGACCTACACCAACCGCCTGAATTTCGTGAACGCGAACGGCAGCCACAACTTCAACGACACGCTCAACATCAAGGCCAACGCCTACTATCGCGGATTCAGGCAGAGCCATGACGACGGTAACACCAGCGACGTGGACGCGTGCGCCGTGGACCCGACCATCCTCTGCCTCGACGACGATCCGCTGAACGGTGGCACCGTCCCCACGTCCATTCTTAACGGCGCTCTGGCGGGCTCCATCGACCGCACCCAGACCAAGGCCAACTCCTACGGCGCATCGATGCAGTTGACCAGCACGAACGAGATTTGGGGCCATCAAAACCACTTCGTCGTCGGGGCGAGCATCGACCACGGCCGCGCCGACTTCCAGGCATCGAGCGAACTCGGCACCGTCGGCGGGGATCTCTTCGTCACCGGCACCGGCGTCACGATCAATCAGCCGGATGGCCTGGTCGCGCCCGTCAGTGTCATCAGCCGCAACACCTACACCGGGTTCTACGCCACCAACACGTTCGACGTGACGCAGCAGCTTTCGGTAACGGCCGGCGGCCGCTTCAATATCGCGAACATAACGCTCGAAGATCAAATCGGCACCGACCTGAACGGCACCAATAACTTTCAGCGATTCAATCCCGTCATCGGCGCGACCTATAAGATCATCCCTCAACTCACGGCCTATGCCGGCTACTCGGAGTCGAACCGCGCGCCCACCCCGTCGGAGCTCGGCTGCGCCGACCCGGCGCGGCCCTGCCTGCTCGACAATTTCTTGGTATCCGATCCGCCCCTCAAGCAGGTCGTCGCCAGAACAATCGAAGCAGGTTTTCGCGGCCGTCACGATCTAGGCGGCGAAAGAACGCTGAGTTGGAATGCCGGCGCTTATTTCACCGCAACGGAAGACGACATCCTGAACACGCCGAGCACGATCACCGGACGCGGTTTCTTCCAGAATGTTGGCGGCACCCGCCGTGAAGGTGTGGAAGCTGCGGTCTATTACAATGACGAAAAGTGGAACTTGTTTGTGGGCTACAGCTTCATCAACGCGACGTTCAGCGACCCTATTACCTTGTCATCGCCCAACAATCCTTTCGCCAATGCCGACGGCCTCATCAATGTCCAGGCCGGCGACCATCTGCCGTCCATCCCGCAGCACCGTTTCAAGGCAGGCGTGGAATACCTGATTTTCCCCGAATGGAAAGTCGGAGCCGATCTCGTCGCCTTCAGCGGCCAATATTATGCCGGTGATGAGTCCAACCAAAATCCCAAGCTGCCGGGCTATTGGACGGTCAATCTGCACACCACCTACAAGATCACCAAGAACATCGAAGCGTTCGGGCTCGTTCGAAACCTGTTCGACACCCGCTTCTACACCTTCGGTACGTTCTTCGACACGTCAGAGGTGCCGTTCCTCAACTTGACCGATCCACGCACTGTCAGTCCGGGCGCGCCCTTTGCGGTGTACGCCGGGATCCGCGTCAAGTTGTGAGTGGTGGTTGTCGTGAGCGGCGCGCTGAAAGCCAAGCAGCGCTACGCGACACAAAAAGCGCGCTGGCTGTCGCCGCGCGTCCATACAACGTCTCTCTAGGATTCCACCCGCCCGCCGGCCAAGGCGCTCCGGTCAAAAACCTGACGGTTAAGACCGGTACGCAAAACAGGGCCCTGCCGGCGACCGGGCAGCACTTAAGGCGAGATCAGAATTCGGCCGGCAGATAGCCGTTGATTTCGAGGCCGATGCAAATCTCGATCAGAGTCGGAGTAGTCCAAGACATTGGCTTTACCTCCTCTTCAAGTGTCGCCCCATAGGCCACACCATATTGCCCAATCAACTATGTAATCACAAGTTGTCTTTTTGATGGTCCGCACGGTTGCGCAACTCGTGACCGGAGAGCGACGCGAGTATGGCGACCGCCGCCGCAGGAGCGCAAGCCGAGGCCGCCGCGCGCGCATCCAGCGCCACATCGAGCACGGTATCGAAGTCGATGCAGTCGCGGCCAAGCCGCCGCGCCACCTCCCGCAGCACGCCAGCGCCGACGCCGCCGGCGACAATCGGCGCATCCGGCGGAAGCCCGCCTTGCGACAAGACAAGCATGGCGCCGTCGGTGACGGCACGGGTTTGCGCCTCTGCAAACCATTGCGCCAGCGCCGTCCAGGCCACGTCATCGGCATCATCGGCGTCCCCCCCGACCATGCGCGCCAGCCTCGCCCGAGATGCGGCGGCCGTCTTCGGCCTACCGTCGGCGGTCATCATCTGATCGGCGTCATCGGGCAGCGTTCCGAGAATGCGATGCACATCGGCCATGTTGGCGAAATTCTCATGGATCAAGCCGGTCCAACGTCCGGCGACGGGCGCGCGGCTTTCCGTCGCCATGAGGAAACTGCGCACCAGTCCGGTGTAGACCAGTTCGCCCGAAGATAGCCGTTCGGCATCTGTATACCCGCGCGTCGCCACCTTGCCGCCGATCACTGGAATGATGTCGGTCGTGGTCGAGCCCATGTCCATGAACAGGGCCGAGCGCATCGCCTTGCCGGCGACGAAGGCGCTGGCGAACCAGTTGGCAGACGCGATATCCGCAACATGCCTGTCAGCCTTTTCAGGACCGACAAACCCGGCGCGGCCGGCATAGAGCAGCACTGGCGTGGGCGCGAGGGCGAGCAGCGCGGCCTGCGTCAGGCTGACGACGCCCTCGCTGCGCGAGGCGAACGTATCGGCCAGTTCGCCCGTCATGGTGATGGCGTGGCGGTCGGCCGCGCCGATCTGCGCCTTGGCCTCGACGAAAGACTGCGCCAGACGCTCGAGGCCGAGCCGCAATGGGGATGCGACTTGTACCGTTGCAACGATGCGGCCGTTCTCGGCCCGCGCGGCTTTCAGATGTGCGCCACCGATATCCCAACCCACCACCACGGCCATCGCGCTGTCCCGGTTATCTCGCGTATAGAGTTGACCGACTAAACGACGTTGCGCATGAGGGCGCAACCTCGCGGGCAACGGGCTGGTATTGCATGGACGTCATTCCGGTCATCGACCTCAAAGGCGGCACGGTCGTGCACGCCCGCATGGGCCAACGCGACCTGTACCGGCCGATCGAGACGCCCCTCGCCCGCGGAAGTGACCCCGTCGAGGTGGCGCGCGGGCTGATGTCGGTCTATCCGTTTATCACGCTGTATGTCGCGGATCTCGATGCCATCGCCGGGAGCGGCGATAACCGCGCGGCGCTGGCGCGGGTGAAGCAGGCGTTGCCGCAGGTGACGCTCTGGGTGGACAGCGGCATCGCCGATATGCCGGCAGCGACAGAGTGGCTGCAGCAGGCGTTGGGCCACGTCGTGCTCGGCAGCGAGACACAGACCGATGCGGACCTCGTTCATCATTTAGCCAATGACCCGCGCGCCGTTCTGTCACTCGATTTTCGCGGCGCCGTCTTCCAAGGGCCACCGGCCTTGTTGGCGAACCCGACGTGCTGGCCGGAGCGCGTGATCGCCATGACGCTCGACCGCGTCGGCAGTCATGGCGGCCCGGATCTCGATCGGCTGCGCGTCATCAAAGGCAAAGCGCGCAAGGTCTACGCCGCCGGCGGTGTGCGCGATGCCGCCGACTTGCGCGCGCTCTCTGAAGCAGGAATTGCCGGAGCGCTGGTCGCATCCAGCCTTCACACCGGCCGCCTCACCGCCGAAGATCTGCACAAGATCGCATGACTGAGAGCCGCCGCAAACTCGGCGAACTCCCTCTCCCCGTTGGGGAGAGGGTCGGGGTGAGGGGGCAAGTGACTCTCGAGAGGCTGTAACCCCTCACCCGGATCGCACCCGAACTCGGGTTTACCCGAGTTCGGGCAATTTCATTGGCCGAAGTCGGATACATCCGACTTCGGCTGCGATCCGACCTCTCCCTAGGGGAGAGGTGAAGCTTTGCCACATCGCGATTCAATCCAGAGCAGACATGCCCTAAGCGGCGAAGGGATGCTTGACCTGGTCGCGCTTGGCTACGACTTCGGCCACTTTCGGCTCCCCGGCAACCGCGCGGGCAAGCGCTTCCTTGGTAGCGCGATAATTGTAGTCTTGAATCTTCTTGTCGTCGGCTGCTTCCCAGTGGATGAACACGCCGACGCAGACGAACAGATTCTCGGCTTCTTCTTGCGGGATTATCCCTTCGGCGACGCTGTCGGCGATCGCCTTGGCGACCGCGTGCTGCGCCGGCCCGAACATCTGCACCGCCTGCTTGGCGCCTTTGATCGTGACCTTGTTGAACATCACGGTCGGCGGCTTGGTCATAAGATTGGGCGCGACCACCGCCAGCAGCGACGTGAAGCCATCTTTGTTGTTGGTCAAAGCGTGAGCAAAAGCCGATTCAGCCGCGCTGCCGCGTGGCCCGATGATGAGGTCGATATGCGCGACCTCGTTACCTTCGCCAATGAGAGATTCACCGACACACAATCCAGTAATTTTAGCCATCGCCATCTCCTCCCAAGGAAAAAGACAAAACTTACCGAACGCCAGGACTGCGCCCAGCGGTGCGGCTACCCTTGTTGTCAGCGTCCAGAACCCGGACCGGTTTGCCAGATAGCGGCGGATGGTTTTCCGTTTCTCAAGTCAAGCACTGTTGAGGCCCGTCGGCAAGATACTGCGTAGGCGATGCACGAAGAGCGTCACCACGGTTAGATCGGCGCTCGTGCCCGGATTTATACCGGCGTCTTTGAGCTCTTTGTCCCAGGCGAGGAGCTCGGGGAGAACATCGTCGAGCCGCGGCGCGGCAAGCGCGCGCACGCGCAACCAGGACGCCTGACGGCGTACGCGCTCCGCTGTCGCTGCGCCGTACTTGCGTACGATATGGCTGTCGGGAAACGCCGCCAGAAAGCCGAGAAAAGTCGCAAGCGTCGCAGAACGACGATCCGGCAATGCGCCGAGCGCCGCATCGAACAGCGGTTCGCCTACGTCGAACACATCGGCGAAATCGGTGACATATTGCCGCGCGATGCGGTCGCGACCCGCGGCTTCCGCCATGGCGTCGCGCAGCGACACGGTCGCCGGCGCATGGACGTCATGGTCTTCGACATGGCCGAGCCCCGCCGGCGATGCACGCACGATGGCGCGGAACGCAGCGGCGGCGTCCTCCCTATCGAGCGCGTGCAGAACGCGCGCCAGCGCGGCACGCAGGTCATGCGGCTGCGATTCAGCTGCCGCCGCGAGCGGCGCGCATAGCAAGATGATACCGAGATTGGTGTTGGCGCCGACCTCCGCGAACGTCGCCTCCACCGCGCCCAGAATGCGTGCGCCGACGCGCGTGCCCGGCGCTGCCAGCGGGGCCGCCGCTGCATCCGCGCTGCGCATGAAGTCGGCCGCGGTCATGCGATGGCCGTCGGCGAAGACGTGCACGTTGCCGGGCTTCGGCGCGTCCAGTTCGTCGCGGCAGGCGGCAATGAAAGCGTCAGCGATGCGCCGCGAGAGATCGCCCGGCGCGCGCGGATTAGACACCGCGCTGCGCCTGCGCCGCCAAGGCGGCGATGAGATCGCCGGCCAACACAGCGGCGATGTCGACCGTCGTGGTGCGCTGCAAACCCGACCACGCCGGCATGCTGTTGACTTCGAGCACTGTCGGCCGCCCGGCAGCGTCATGGATGATATCGACGCCGGCGAAATCGGCGCCGACGGCGGCGGCGGCCGCGATGGCAAGATCTTTCATTGCGCTATCGGGCATGGCCGCCACCGGCTTGCCGCCGCGCTTGACGTTGGTAATCCAGTGCGCGGAATGCCGCATCATGGCGGCGACGACGCGCCGCTCCGACACCAGCAGACGGAAGTCACGATAGCCGTTGCGGTCCACGCCCACATAGCGCTGCAGGTAATATACGCCAGAAATTTCTGCCGGCGCCGGCAACTCGTCCGCGCTACGGATAAGCCGCAGGCCGCGCCCTTGCGAGCCGAACAGCGGCTTGAGCACAAGCGGACAGGCTTCGCGTTGCACAATCTCGGCGGCCTGCTCACGCGACTCCGTCGTCCAGGTGCCCGGTGTCGGGATGCCGGCGCGCGCGAGCAGGAAGCTCGTCATCGATTTGTCGACGCAGCGCTCGATCGCGCGCGCATTGTTCCACACCGGAACGCCGATTTCCGTGAGTGCATGCAATATCCCAAGACGCAGCGTCACCGCCTCGAAGCTGCCGCCCGACATCGTGCGCACGAACACGGCGTCCGGCAGGCCGGCGCCGAAGCCCGGCAAGATCAGCCCGCTCGCGCTCCCGGTATCGATACGGCAGGACTCGAGTGCGAGCGGCTTCGCGCGTACGCCATGAGCGGCGAAGGATTCCGCGAGCGCACATGCGTGCCAATCATTGGTGTCGCTGATGAGCGCCACGGCCGGTGCCGCGACGGCCGCGCGTGGTGCGATCGATTCAGGTGAATGAGGCATCGAGCAGCTTCAAATCGATATGGCCGGCGTGGAAGCTCTCTCCGGTGTCGAGCGCCGTCACCGTCACCTCGGCTGGGCTGAACAGCATCGGGTCGATGGCATAGAAGTCGCCCTTGAACCGCTTGAATATCTCCGCGAAGGGCTGGCCGTGATGGCGCGAGCTCCCGCTCGGCAACCGTTCGGCCAAGTCCCGCGCCTCGGCGGCCGGCCCCGTCACCATGAGTTGCACGCGGCCGGCGAAGATGATGGCGTCGTTGGTGCGGCCCATGGCGGTGACGAAATCGGGATGCGGCGGCGGCAAAGGCGCGGCGCCCATGCCTTCGACGATACGCTCGAGCGGGAATTTCAATTCATGCGCCTTGTGCAGCACCACTTCGAGCACGCGCGCCACGATCTGCGTCGCGCCGGCCAGGCTCTGCGTCGGCGCGTAGAGGAATGTGAGCTTGTCGGGTGCGAGGCCGCAGGCATCGGCCACCTTGTCGACGACAGGCGCCGGCGGCGGGCGCGGGCTTTCCATCACCAGCACGGCGCTGGTCGCCGCGTCACGGTAATCGAGTGACTCAAACAGTGGCTCGGTCCGTGCGAGCGCACGCGCAGGTCCTGAACCGAGCGCGAAGAAAGCGCCCTTGCCCTCACCATCGGCCAGGCGCCAGCCGGCATATTGGCTGGCGAGGCAGGCGACGACTGGATTGGCGGAATGGACCAGAAGCGTCCACGGCCAGCGCGGCGTCGTCGTGCTCGACGTCAGCTGTACCGTGCCGAGTCCGCCCAGGCAGATTTCGGCCAGCGCGATGCCCGCGGCGATGCTGCCGCGCGCACGGCTGCCGGCATCGATCAAGGTCTCGCCGCGCTCGCCGCGTGCGACCTCGACCTTGAGCTCGGCCGCCGCGGCTTTGAGCTTGGCGACGAGCGCCTCGGCACGGGCATTGACGCTGAGGGTGGGCGTTTCGGTCATGGCAAAGTCGCCACGACCATCGCATGGATTTGCGCGGCGCGCTGTCCGACCATGTCCCTCGCTTTGGCCGCCGTCTCCGCGTTTGCAAACACCGAACACAACGGATCGTCGGCCCCGACACGGCTGCCGGCGACAGGACGGTCGGCAGCCCACTCCGGCCACACGATGGCGGGCACCGAGTCGATGTCGCGCTCGGCATAGACGATCGCCCCGGCCATGGCGCCATCGAACGCTGGCGTTCGCGCGGGCAAGGTCCCGTTGCATGCCGCGACATGAAGCGCGAACAACGACGCTCCGTCCCGCTCGAACAGATCGAACGTGGCGCCCGGCCGCGGATTGATTTCGAGCAGATGGTACATGTCGCCATCGACCAGGAAGTCGGCGCTGTTGACACCGACCAGCGGCACCGCGGCGGAAAGGCGATCAACGGCCGCGGTCAGATCGCGCTTCAAGCCGTCACTGATTGGGGCCGGCCGCACCGCCCCGCCATAACGGAACGGATGGCGGCGCGATGGCGAAGCCCATTGCGTGCTGAATCCGAGCACCATGGCGCGCGCTCCATCGCCGAGCACGAGCGCGGACACCGCCTCGCCCTCGATGCGGCGTTGAAAGTAAACGCCCTCGCCTTCGACCTTGCTGTCGCTTGCATCGCGCACATGCAATCCGCCGGCGCCGCCGACGCGCTTGACCAGCCAGCCCATGCGATCCGGCGGTGGCGTGCGCGAGGTCTCCGGATGCGGAATGTCGGCCGCGTGGCAAATTGCGGCGAAGGTTACGGGATCTTTGACGCGCGCAATCGTATCCGCATCATTGCCGAGCAACGGCCAGCGCGCGCCAATGCGCGCGAGCAGGTCGGCGCGATCCTCGAAGCCGCTGCCGCAGATGACGCCGGCGGGCTCGCGCGTGCCGGCCAAAGCCTCGAGCGCGCCCATCAATTTGTCGCCGTCGACCGGGCGATTGAGCATGTCGGCGCGCACATGACCGGCGGCGGCGGCGAGCGTGTCCTGATCGCCGAAGGCATCGGCCACCAGCGGCACAAAGCCGCCGCGCCGCGCTGAGGCGGCAAGCGCTCGTCCCGAGACGGCGGCGATCAGCACCACGGCACCCCTATCCATTGAGTTCGCGCGCGAGCACGAAAGCATCGCGGAAATCGAAGCACACAGGCTTCGTTGCCGCGATCATCTTCTGGAACAAGCCGAATTCTGTCTTGTATTTGATGTTGCCGATGGCGAGCGGGCCGATCCCCAACGTGCCATGATCGTTCAGCTCGGTGCCGTTCGCCATCATGTCGAGCCCTTCGACTCCCGCGGGCGGAACCGCGTTCATGTCGGCGGCGATGAGAAGTCCCTTTGCCGCTTCGAGTTGCTTGGCCGAGAGGATCTGCACACCGGCACGACCCGCGCACAGTGCGACTTCGGTGCCCGACAAAATCGCGGCCTTCTTGGCGTCGTCGCTGCCGTCGGCGGCGCGCATCTCGACCCCGAAGCGCGCCTTGATCTCGGCGGCGCTTTCGCTCACGCGCTTGACGCCATCATGGCCGACCAGCGTCACATCGGCGCCTTCCAGCGCGGCGATCACCGCGGAGGAAAAACCGACCACGCCGGTGGCGCCGAACACCGCGACGCGCAGCCCCTTGAGCTCGCGTTTCTTCTTCACGCGCAACAGCTTTTCGACGCAAGCGACCATGGCAGCCGCCGTCGTAAAAGAGCCAGCCGGATCGGCGAAAAACGAAATGCCGAACGGCGGCACCAGCGATTTCTTGGCGGTCTCGAGCATATCGAGGGCCTCGATCGCCTGCTTGCCGCCGATGAACACGCCGGTCTTCACGCCAATCTTCGGCGGCCGCGAGAACATTGCGTCCTGCACCAGCCCTTGCACCTCG
>DATDMA010000420.1:0-6562 GCA_036519015.1 Pseudolabrys sp.
GTGAATGTGCTGAGCTGCAACGGCGCCTGGTGCCGCATCGCATTCGGCAACCGGCAGGGCTTCGTCAACAACACCTATCTCGCGGAGGCCGACGAAGGGCCGGTCTACGGCGAAGGGCCGCCGGTGGTCTATGGCGGGCCAGTGTATGGTTACGGTTACGCCTGGGGACCCGGTTGGGGCGGGGGCTGGGGCGGGGGTTGGGGCGGTGGCTGGCGTGGCGGTGGCCGTGGCGGTTGGCGCCGCTGACCGCAAACCGCTGGCGCGGTCGGCCTAGCCGATGCGCGCCAGCAACTGCCCGAGCATCAGCAGGCCCTGCGGCCAGTAGCCGAGCCGCGAGGCCGAGTTGATGTGGCCGAGCTCGCCGGCATTGCAGAAATCCGCGCCCCAGCTTTGCGCGAACCCCTCGGCGCGGGCGAAGCTGACGTAGTCATCCTTGGTGCTCGCGACGACGAGCGACGGCACTGGAAAGCGCACGCGCGGGATCGGGCCGAAGTTGCGCGTCGTCTCCGGTGTGTGCGCCGGCGATTCCACATCCGACGGCGCAACGAGCAAGGCCGCGGCGACGCGGCCTTTATTGTTGCGCGCCGCCCAATGCGCGGCGAGCGAGCAGGAGAGGCTGTGGCAGATCAGCACCGCCGGCCGCGTGCCGCGCGCGATCGCCGCGTCGAGATTATCGAGCCAGTCGGGAAGCTTCGGGCTGTCCCATTCGTCCTGCAAGACGCGCGTCGCATTGCGGAACGAGAGGCACCAAAAAGACTGCCAATGATCGACGCCCGAATTGCCAAGCCCGGGCAGGATCAGGAAGTCATAGTCATTGGTGGCGTCGCGCATCGCTTTACGGGACTCTTTTGTTGCGCATGATCTAGTCCGAAAGCCGGTCCCCACCCCCGATCGTGTCGGGGGCAGGCTCTTTCGGGATCATGCGCCGAACACGCGCTTGAAGATCGTGTCGACGTGCTTGAAGTGGTGGTCGAGGTTGAAGTTGGCCTCGAGATCTGCGTCCGACAGCTTGGCGTGCACGTCCGGATCGGCCTTGAGCAGCGACAGGAAATCCTTCTCGCCGCCCCACACCTTCATGGCGTTGCGCTGCACGAGGCGATAGGCGTCCTCGCGCGCCACGCCCTTCTGCGTCAGCGCGATCAGGATGCGCTGCGAGTGGATGAGCCCGCCGAGGCGGTCGAGGTTCTTCTGCATGTTGTTCGGGTAGACGACGAGCTTGTCGATGATGCCGGCGAGCCGCGCGAGCGCGAAGTCGAGTGTCACCGTCGCGTCGGGGCCGATCATGCGCTCGACGGACGAGTGCGAGATGTCGCGCTCGTGCCAGAGCGCCACGTTCTCCATCGCGGGGAGGGCGTAACCGCGCACCATGCGCGCGAGGCCGGTCAGGTTCTCCGATAGCACCGGATTGCGCTTGTGCGGCATCGCCGAGGAGCCCTTCTGCTTCTCGGTGAAGAACTCTTCCGCCTCGAGCACCTCGGTGCGCTGCAGGTGGCGGATCTCGATGGCGAGCCGTTCGACGGACGACGCGACCACGCCCAGCGTCGCAAAATACATGGCGTGGCGGTCGCGCGGGATGATCTGCGTCGAGATCGGCTCGACGGACAGGCCCATGGCTTTCGCCACGTGCTCTTCGACGCGCGGATCGACCTGCGCGAAGGTGCCGACGGCGCCGGAGATGGCGCAGGTGGCGACCTCCTTGCGCGCGGCGACGAGGCGCTCGCGGCAGCGCGCGAACTCGGCATAGGCCTGCGCGAGCTTGAGCCCAAAGGTGGTCGGCTCGGCATGGATGCCGTGCGAGCGGCCGACGGTCGGCGTGAGCTTATGTTCGAAGGCGCGGCGCTTGAGCGCGGCAAGCAGCGCGTCGACATCGGCGATGAGCAGGTCGGCGGCGCGCACGAGCTGCACGTTGAAGCAGGTGTCGAGCACGTCCGACGAGGTCATGCCGGAATGCATGTAGCGCGCTTCCGGTCCGACGATTTCCGACACGTGCGTCAGGAAGGCGATGACGTCGTGCTTCACCTCCGCTTCGATCGCGTCGATGCGCTCGACGTCGAACTTGGCGTCCTTGCCTTTGGCCCAGATCGTCTTGGCGGCATCTTTGGGGATGACGCCAAGCTCGGCCATCGCTTCGGCCGCATGCGCCTCGATCTCGAACCAGATGCGGAATTTGTTTTCCGGCGACCAGATCGCGGTCATTGCCGGGCGGGAATAGCGGGGGATCATTGTTTCAATACTCGCAAAATCAATCCCTCATCCTGAGGAGCGCGCAACGCGCGCGTCTCGAAGGATGAGGCCGAGGCACGGCCGCGGGGTTCAGGGGCCTCATGGTTCGAGACGCGTCGCTGCGCGACGCTCCTCACCATGAGGGATGAAAGCTTCACGCCGCTTCTCCGCGCACGGCGGCGGCAGCGGCGCGGATGGCGTCGATATTGGCCTTGTAGTTGCCGCCCTTGAACACGGCGGAGCCGGCGACCAGCACATTGGCGCCGGCCGCGACCACGCGCGCAGCGTTCTCCGGCGTCACGCCGCCGTCCACCTCGATGTCGATCGGGCGCCCGCCGACCAGCGCGCGCACCTGGCTGATTTTGTCGAGCGCGGCCGGGATGAAGGCCTGGCCGCCGAAGCCGGGATTGACCGACATCACGAGCACGAGATCGACCAGGTCGATGACGTTCTCCAGCGTGGACACCGGCGTGCCAGGATTGAGCGTCACGCCGGCCTTCTTGCCGAGCGCGCGGATCGCCTGCAGCGAGCGGTGGACGTGCGGGCCCGCCTCAACATGCACGGTGATGATGTCGGAGCCGGCCTTGGCGAAGGCCTCCAGATAGGGATCGCAGGGGGAGATCATCAAGTGCACGTCGAACGTCTTCTTGCTGACCGGGCGCAGCGCCTTCACGACATCCGGGCCGATGGAGATGTTGGGGACGAAATGCCCGTCCATCACATCGACATGGATCCAGTCGGCGCCGGCGGCCTCGATCGCGCGCACGTCCTCGCCCAGTTTGGCGAAGTCGGCGGAGAGGATCGACGGCGAGATAATAAGGGGACGGGGCATTGTCGGGGCCTCCAGACGCGTTCGGGTAACACGGGTGCGGCTGCGGGGCAACGCGCGGGCCCAAGCCCGCTCCACCCGGCAAATTCGGCACGTTGGCGGGCAAGAATTGCCGGGCGCGCCTTGCCGCCGCGCTTCGGTCTCGGCGCGAAGCTGTGGAAAACTTCAAGCGCGGCGCGGGTTTTCGTGCCCCGGCGCGGCTGGCGCGGGTCTTGCGTTGCCCGGGGCGGGCGATAGCGCCGGCTTCTCCGGCGAGTTCGAGGACTGTCATGTCGTTATCAGTAAGCTCATCCTCAAGCGCACTGTCTTATGTGCAATCGTTGATGCAGTCCGGCTCAGCCGGGTCTACCGCAAGTGCCGACCCGCTCGCCGGTCTGGAGCAGATGATCTCCGGGCTCACGGGCTCGGATAGTTCATCGGGCGGCGCTTCCGCGCCCAGCGGCTCGGGCGCGACGTCGCAACCGTTCCAGAGCAGCACCATGGCGGCCTTGCTCTCGGTGCAAGGGCAGGGCGGCACGGGCCAATCGCCCGGGCTGTTGTCGCAAATGGACACGGACGGCAACGGCTCGATCAGCGCGAGCGAGTTCGAAAGCACGCTCGGCTCGGACGGTGTCGATAAATCGACCGCGGATGCGTTGTTCAGCCAGCTTGACGCCAATGGCGACGGCAGCGTCACCGGAAGCGAGCTCGCCGCCGCGAAGCATGGCGGCAGTCACGGCGGCGGTAGCGCAGGTGGCGCCGGCGCGGCGGGCGGTTCAGGCGGCGGATCGGGTTCGACCGATTCCACCGGCACGACCACGACGACCACGACGGCCGCGGATGGTTCGACCACCACCACGACGACTTACGCCGACGGCACGACGATGGTTTCGACCACGCCGCCGGCGCAGGACAGTGGCTCGTCGAACGGCGAGAGCGGCAACAACAGCAACAGCAATAACGGCAGTGCGCAGAACGGCAACAGCCTGTTCGGCCAGTTGATGCAGATGCAGTCGCAACTGTTGAGCCAAGCCACGTCCGCCGTGTCGGCGCTGGTCTAAGCTTTGGCTGGCGCCTGCTGAAGCCGTAGCGCCAGCGGCTTCAGCAGCGCCGGCATCAGATAGGTCGGGAACTGCACCAGGGCGAAGAAGAACCAGGCTGTGTCGGGCAGCGACGGGCCGAGCGCCGCCATGACCACGCCGAGATTGCGCAAGGATGCCAGCAGCGCGATCGCCAGAGCGCGGTTGATGCCGGTCCGCATGAACACCAACGCGCTAAGACCTGCGAGTGCCAAGGTCAACACAACGATCAGCCCCAGCAGTTCGAGCGCCATCAGCGGGTCCGCCATCACATGACGCGGCACGCCGTCCATGGCGGCGACGGCGAAGATGAAGACACCGATCACGTTGAGGCCATCGATCGGCTCCTTCTGCCGTTCGATCCATTCCTGCCCGGCGATGCGCCGGATCGCGAAGGCGACCACGCCTGACGCTGCGAAAAACATGAACAGCTTGATGCCGAGATCGATCGGCGAGAACAGCGATGTGCCGAGGAACCAGTAACTGAAGGCAACCGTGGTGATGGGCGAGATCGCGCTCGACACGATCAACGTGATCAAGGCCAACGCCACGTCGAGGCCGGCGAGCGCCGCGAAGGCGGCCGAGGAGGTGACCGGGCCGATCGCGATATGCAGAATCATAATGGTGTAAAGCGCGGGAACCGCACGCAAGTCCGTGAAGCTGTAGATCGTCCCGAACAGCAGCGGTAGCGCCAGCATCAGCCACAAGGAGGCCGCAATCGCCAAGCCCGGCGCGCGCAGGTAGCTGCGGAATGCGTTCGGATCGGTGCGCAGGTAGGAAAACAGCAGCAGGACGAAGACCGTCTCGCCGAGATAGGGCTTCACATAGGCGGCGAGCGGGGGAACCGCGAGGCCGAGGAAGACGGAACAAGCCAATGCGCGTGTTCCTTGCCGCCCGATCCACGCCAAAATGGCGGCGAGCCCCCTCAGAATCGGCATTGCGGCATTGTCTCCGGCACGGTGTGGCCGCAGCGTCATAGCGCCTGGGACGGGGCTGTTCCATATGAAAGGCTGCCCGCGCGGCGCGGGCAGGGGAGGCAAAGCAGCATGGCACGCACCGATGCGATCGTTCTCGGCGCCGGCACCGTGGGAACCTCGATCGCGCTGCATCTGGTCAAGCGCGGGATGAGCGTCGCGCTCGTGGACCGTGGCGGAGTGGGCGAGCAGACCTCGTTCGGCAATGCCGGTATCATCGAAGGCAACACGATATTTCCGCCGGCCTTCCCGTCGAATATCGGCGCGCTCGCGCGCATCGCGCTCAAGCGCGCGAGCGAGGCGAACTATCATCTCTCGTTCCTGCCGCAGATCGCACCGTGGCTGCTCGCATTTCGCGCCGCGTCGAGCCCTGCGCGTCTCGCTGAAACCGCGCGGCTGATCCGGCCGCTGTTCTCGCATGCGGTGGCCGAGCACGAGGCGCTGATGGCGGAGGCCAAGGCCACACCGTATTTGCGCAAGACCGGCTGGCTGAAAGTCTATCGCACCGAAAAAAGCTTCCAGGCGCTGCGGCGCGAGTTCGATCTCGCCGCGCAGTTCGGTCTGCCGTTGCAGGCGCTCGACACCGCCGGCGCGCTCGCGCTTGAGCCTTCGTTGAAGCCGATCTTCCCGCACGCGGTCTACTGGCCGCAGGCGGCGAGCGTGAGCAATCCTTACGCCCTCACGCGCGCCTACGCGGCGCGTTTCGGTGCGCTCGGCGGCGTCACGCTCAATGGCGATGCGCGCTCTTTGCATCGCGCCGGAAACCGTTGGCGCGTCGACACCGATGAGGGCGCGCTCGACGCGCCGGAAGTGGTGGTCGCGCTCGGGCCATGGTCGCGCGACCTGCTCGACTCGCATGGCTTGCGGTTGCCGCTCGCGGTGAAGCGCGGCTATCACCGGCACTTCCGCGCGCAGGGCAATGCCGGATTGTCGCGGCCGGTGCTCGACGGCGTGCCGGGCTATGTCATCACGCCGATGGAGATGGGCCTGCGCATCACCAGCGGCGTCGAGTTCGCGCCGCGCGATGCGCCGCCGACGCCGGTGCAGTTCGATCGCATCCTGCCGCGTGCGCGTGAACTGTTTCCGATCGGCGAGCGCGCCGACGATCGCACCTGGATGGGTGCGCGCCCGAGCTTTCCGGACTCGCGGCCGGTCATCGGCCGCGCGCCGGGCTTGGCCGGGCTCTGGCTTGCCATCGGCCACGCGCATTGGGGCCTGACGCTTGGCCCGGCTACAGGTCGCATGATCGCTGAGATGATGGCGGGCGATCAGCCTTTCGTCGATCCGGCGCCGTTCCGCGCGGAGCGGTTTGGCGTGTGAGGAGCGCAGCACCATGTGGACGGCCAAAAGCCCTGCCGCCTGAATAACTTCCCAGCATCGAAAATAGCTTATCCCCGTCGCTCCAGGCGGGCTTATATTCCGCGTGTCCTGCTCAACGAGGGCGCCATCTAGAGGCGTCTTGATGGTGGAGCAGGACG
>DATDMA010000421.1:0-2324 GCA_036519015.1 Pseudolabrys sp.
ATCAATGCGACGCCGCCTCCGCTGGTTCCGGTCTGAACTTATTTGCCCGCCGCGGCCTTGACGATGTTGCGCGGCTTTACGGCAACGGCCCCAGCCAGAAGAGGCCGGCGGCGATGGTCAGGATTGTCAGCGGCGCACCGATGATGAAATAGGAGCGGAAGTCGAGCTCGACGCCGCGCGCCTTCGCCCGCTGCGCCACGATGAGATTGGCGATCGAGCCGACCAACGTGAAATTGCCCGCCAGCGTCGCAGCCATCGCCACGACCAGCCACGCCCGCTGCGGATCGTGCAGTTGCGCGACGAATGGCTTGAGCACCAGCACCGCCGGCACGTTGCTGACGATGTTGCCCAACACGGCTGTGACGACGCCGAGCCAGGCTGCATTGTTGAGATGCAGCGCGCCGACCAGGGTCGAGAGGTGTGGCGTGATCGTGGTTTTCTCCAGCCCGGCGACCACGATGAAGAGCCCGACGAACATGACGAGCAGCGGCCAGTCGATTTCGCGATAGATTCTCTGCGGGTTGACCCTCCGCGTCAGCAGCAGGAAGGCGCCGCCGATGATCGCCACCTTGGCGACCGGCTGGCCGATGAAGAACATCACCACCATTACGGCGACGACCAGCACCGTCTTGATCATGAGCGGCGCATGAACATGCTCCGCCGCGCGCCCGACCGGCAGCAAATCGCGGGTGAGGAATTCGCGCCGATAGACGACGGCGATCAGCACGAGCGTCGCAAGCAGCCCGAAGGCCGCCACCGGCGCCAGCGCCATGGTGAAGGCGGTGTAGGAAATGCCCGAAAGGCTGCCGATGATGATGTTCTGCGGATTGCCCGTGATGGTGGCGACGCTCCCGATGTTCGAGGACATGGCGATCGCCAGCAGATAGGGAATGGGATTGCGCTTGACCCGGCTGACCACGTCGAGCACCAGCGGCGTCATGACGAGACAGATCGCGTCATTCACCAGGAAGGCCGACAGCACCCCCGACGCCAGCACGACGGCGACCAGCAGCGCGAGCGGATGGCGCACATGCGTCGCGATCCAGCCATTGACCAGGTGAAAGAACCCGGACACCCGCAGGTTGGCCACCACGATCATCATGCCGAGCAGGAGTGTGATGGTGTTGAGATCAACCGCCTTGTAGGCCTCGTCGAGCGACAGCACGCCGGTGCCGACCATCAGGCTGCCGCCGAGCAGCGACGCTCCGGCGCGGTCGATGCGGTAGACGGGAACCTTGCCGAGGGCGACGATCACGTAGGTCGCTGCGAAGATCACCACGGCAACCGCGGTCATGATATCGGGCATGCGGAGTCCGGGCTGCTGTCGCTCAGGTGTGAATCATCCGAGGCACAGTGCCTCGCGCGGCAAGGGCCGTCCACAGGACATGCCCCTGTCACTACTCTTGTACGCAGCGGCCGGTTCCCGGCTCACAGCCGCGCGCTCCCGTGCTAGCGTGCGGACCTTACGATGCGGGCCGTCTCTGCATCGATACGGGAGCGACACGATGCATGGTCTTCGTCTTTTCACCGCCTTTGCCGCCGTGCTGATTGCCGGCGCTACCGCGCCCGCCCTGGCGCAGCAGAAGCAGACGCCTTCCGCGACGGCGAAGCAGCCGCCCGCCCAGCAGCAGCCCGTCCAGCAGGCGCCGCAGGTGGCCCCGCCCAAGCCCTATAAGCCCGTCGCCGTCACGCCGCCGAAGCCGATGACGGACGCCGGGCTCGAGGATCTGCGCAAGCGGATCGGCGCTGCGGCCGAGAAGAAGGACCGCGCCGCACTCGGGAGCCTCGTGGTGACCAAGGGCTTCTTCTGGGAGCGCGAAAACGGCGACGGCGCCGACAAGACGAAGCCCGGCGTCGACAGTCTCGCGAGCGCGCTCGGCCTCGCCAATAAGGATGGCGCCGGCTGGGACATGCTTGCCGGCTACGCCGAAGAGCCCACCGCCGCCCCCTCGCAGCCACACAAGGGCGCCGTCTGCGCGCCGGCCGATCCGACCTTCGACAACGCCGCCTTCGACGCGCTGCTCAAGGCGACGGAGACCGACGTCGGCGAATGGGGCTATCCGGTGTCCGCCAATATCGAAGTGCATGGCACCGCGCAGGCCAATGCGCCGGTAACCGACAAGCTCGGTCTCGCCTTCGTGCGCGTGATGCCGGAGGCGACCACCAACGCGCCGAGCTACCTGCGCATCGTCACGCCCGCCGGCAAGATCGGCTTTGTCTCGATCGACTCGGTCGCGCCGATCGGCAACGACCAGATCTGCTACGTCAAAGACGGCGGCGCCTGGAAGATCGGCGGCTATATCGGCGGCGGGGATGGGCAGTAG
>DATDMA010000422.1:0-2081 GCA_036519015.1 Pseudolabrys sp.
CAGCGAGGGGCCTTTCAGGTCGATGCGGTGCGCGCGGTGGATGATGCGATCGAGGATCGCGTCGGCGAGGGTCGGATCGCCGATCACTTCGTGCCAGCGATTGACCGGGATCTGACTGGTGATCAGCAGCGAGCCCCTGTCGTACCGGTCATCGACGATCTCGAGCAGATCGCGGCGCTGATCGGGATTGAGCGGTTCCGGTCCCCAATCGTCGATGATCAACAGCCGGATGCGTTCGAGCGCGGTCATCAGCCGCGGCAGCCGGCCCTCGCCGCGCGCCTGGGCGAGATCGGCGAACAGGCGCGATGCACGCTTGTAGAGTACCGAGAGGCCCTCGCGGCAGGCCTTGTGGCCGAGAGCGCAAGCCAGCCACGACTTGCCGATGCCGGTCGGGCCGATCATCACCAGGTGGTGATGCTCGCGGATCCATTCGCAGGTGGCGAGCTTTCGGAACAGGGCGCGGTCGAGGCCGCGATGGGCGCGGAAATCGACGTCCTCGACGACGGCGGGCTGGCGCAGCCGCGCTTCGCGCAGGCGGCGGGCGAGGCGCTTGTTCTCGCGGCTGGTCGCCTCGCGATCGACGAGCAGCCCGAGCCAGTCCTCGCGACTGAGTTCGCCGGCATCGGGAGCGTTCTGTAATTCCGTGAATGCGTCGGCCATGGCGGCGAGGCCGAGCGCGCGAAGGCGCTCGACGGTCGGGTGGATCAGCATTGGACCTCCTCTCAATGGTAATAGCCGGGGCCGCGGATGTTCTCGTGGATCAAGAGCGGCGGCTCCGCGGTGGCGGCAGGGGTATGCTCTCGGCGGTTCTTCAGGATCGCGGCGACCGAGCTGTAGGAGCGGGTACCGAGCACCAGCGCACGGGCGCAGGCGGCATCGACCCGTTCGGCGCCATAGCGCTTGACCAGGCGCAGGATGCCGATGCAGGAGCGGAAGCCCTGTTCGGGATGTGGCCGCGACCGCAAAATCACCTCGACCAGCACGGCGACGTCGGGGCCGACTGCTTCGGCTTCGCGGCGGATGCGCTCGTGTGTCCAGTCGCGATAGCGCCGGTGCGAACTGGGCATGTGTTCGGCGACGGTGGTCGGGCGGTGCGGCCGCAGGCTGCGGCGGTGGCTGGCGACGCGCTTGCCGCGGTGGAAAATCTCGACTGTTGTCGTCGTGATCCGCGCCTCGACCTCCTGGCGGATCAGCTGGTGCGGCACGCTGTAGTAATGCTTGGCGAGCTCGACGTGGTAATCGAGGTTGACGCGACAGCGCTTCCACTCGGCGTATTCGTAGGGAAAGGGTGGCAGCGACACGAGCGCCGGCTGGTCCAACGCTTCGAAGAGCGCCCGCCGGCTCATGCCCCAACCGCGCATCGGGCGGTTGTTGACCTCGTCGAGCAGGGCCCGGATCGCCGCGTTGAGTTCGGCCAGCGCGAAGAAGCGCCGGTGCCGCAACCGCGCCAGAATCCAGCGCCCGACCACCTGCACCCCGACCTCGACTTTGGCCTTGTCCCTGGGCTTGTAGGGGCGTGCCGGGACGATCGCGGTGCCGTAATGCCGGGCCAGGTCGGCATAGGTCCGATTGACCATCGGCTCGTAAAAGCAGGCCTTGGTGATGCCGGCCTTGAGATTGTCGCTGACCGTCTGCCGGGCGGTGCCGCCGAAATACGCAAAGGCGCGGACATGCGCGGCGATCCAGTCCGGCAGCTTCTGGCTCCACACCGCCTCGGCGTAGGTGAAGCTCGATGCGCCCAGGACGGCGACAAAGATCTGCACTGGGATGATCTCGCCGGTGCGGCCATCGACGACCTCGCCGGTGCGGCCGGCGAAATCGACGAACAGCTTCTCGCCGGCGATATGCGTCTGGCGCATCGTCGGCTTCAGCCGGCCCGCCCAAGCCCGGTACAGGTCGCAGTACCAGGAATAGCCGAACCCGTCGTGCGCGCCGGCCCGATACTCCTCCCACAGCAGCGCCAAGGTCACATCGGGACGACGCAGCTCGCGATGAACCCAGGCCCAGTCGGGCATCGGGCGCTGATCCGCGGCGATCGCCGGTGGCGGCGGGAATAACAGCGCTTCCAGCTGCGCGTCATC
>DATDMA010000423.1:0-2045 GCA_036519015.1 Pseudolabrys sp.
CTGCAATGGTCCGGGCGCATGCGCGCCTGGGAAGCCGACCCGCGCAAGATGCGGCGCTCCCTCATCGCCGACATCCGCCGCAATTTCCCCGATCTCGGCCCGATCGAGGCGGCGCACATCTGGCGCGGCACGCTCGGGCGCACGGTGCATCGCATGCCGCAGATCGGCGAGATCGAGCGCGGCGTCTGGGTGGCGAGCGGCTTTGGCGGCCACGGGCTCAACACCACGGCGATGGCCGGCGAACTTGTCGCGCGCGGCCTCGTCGAGGGCGATCAGGCCTGGCGGCTGTTTGCCCCTTACGAACTGGTCTGGTCCGGCGGGCGGCTCGGCCGCGCCGTGGCGCAAGGCATCTATTGGGGCACGCGTCCGGCGGACCACCTGGCGCAGGCGATGTCGCGCCATCGCGAGCGGGCGCGAGCACGCAAGGAGGCGCGGCTTGCGGCGCGCAAGGGCGCCGCGCCTGCCCAATAAGTCTAAGGCCGCGCGGTAAAAATACCACAGCTTCGGGCAACTGTCGGAGGGGCCCGAACTTCATATTGTCGTAAGCGTTAAAGGGCTTAATTACGGTCTGCAATTCCAGAAAGCTCCTTGCGCCATGCGGGGGGTAAGGGGACATTTGATGCGACGCGTCTCTGCCGCCCTGGCCGCTCTTGCGGCGATGGCCACGCTGGTAAAGGGTGCGTCCGCCGCCGACATAGAGACCCCGCCGCCGCCGACGCTGCCTGCGGCGTCGCCCCTATTCCCGCCCCTTCTTGGTCTTGGTGCGGAGTGGACCGTCACCATCGGTGCCGAAGGCCGCACGTTGCCCGAATTCGAGGGCGGCTCTCGTTACTCCGGCATTGCGATTCCGCGATTCAACATCCGCCAGGCCGGCACGCCCGAGCACTTCTACAGTCCGCGCCAGGGCTTCGGTGTGGGAATCATCGACACCGGCAACTTCCGCTTCGGCCCCGTTTTCAAACTGCGTCTGCCTCGCAACGAAGGCGATGACTACGCCCTGCATGGTCTCGGCAACGTGGACTGGACGCTGGAAGCCGGCGTGTTCGGCGAGTATTGGCCCACGCAGTGGCTGCGGACGCGGGCCGAGGTGCGCCAGGGCATAGGGGGCCACCACGGCATCGTCTCCGATCTGATGGCGGATGTCGTCGTTCCGGTCACTCAACAGCTCAGGTTGTCGGGCGGTCCACGTCTGTCGCTCGCAACCGCCGAGGCCGAGCAGCCCTATTTCGGCATCACGCCGGAGCAGTCGATCAATTCGGGTTTGCCGGTCTACAACGCGCGGGGCGGCATCCATTCGTGGGGTGCCGGCGCGCAGGCGCATTACCAATGGACGCCGCAGTGGGCGACCTACACGTTCGTCGAATATCAGCGGCTTGAAGACGGCGCAGCCGATTCGCCGCTGGTGATCCAGCGCGGCACCCCCGATCAGGTGCAGGTGGGATTAGGCGCTACCTACGAGTTCGATATGAAGTCGTTGTGGTAGAGGGCCGGGGATACGCGCCGGAGCGCAAAAACCCAGCCGCCTGAACGACTTCCCATCACGATAAAAAAGTAATCCCCACCGACTCCAGCGGGCTTATATTCCGCATGTCCTGCTCGACGAGGGCGCTGTCATGAGGCGTCTTGATGGTGGAGCAGGACGCGGCGCCCGCGGGAGGGGGATGAACGCACCCCCCAACCCCCGGGCGGTGACGGGGCTCCGCTCGGAGGCACTATGACCTCCCGCCAGGAGCTGGCTGATGGCGGGCCGCACGGCGCGTTCGAGACTTGACGGCACGGCCGCCCGAAAGGGGTCGTGTTCTGAGAGTGGTCGAACGCCCCGCAGGCGGTTGCCAGAAGCGCGGCCCGTGCATCGTAAGACGCCGCGATGGCGCGCCGAAGGGCGCCGCATCTTCCCAAAAGGAAGATGCGCAATCGAACTACCTGACGCGCCTTCTCGGCGCGCCATCCCCTCGTATTTCACGATGGACGGAAGAAGGACTACGGCGTACCCGGCGCCGCAAAGAACACGGGCGATTTCGCGTGGCTTTCTCTCTGACCTCACC
>DATDMA010000424.1:0-4551 GCA_036519015.1 Pseudolabrys sp.
CTGGTTCTCAAAGAACGGCTTCGTCATCGGCGTCTCGATGAAGGTCGGCGCGATGGTGTTGACGCGGATCTTGTGCGGCGCGAGCTCGATCGCCATAGCCTTGGTGAAGCCTTCCATGGCGTGCTTGGTGGCGCAGTAGACCGTGCGCGTCGGGCCGCCGACATGGCCCATCTGCGACGACATGTTGATGATCGAGCCGGGCCGCTTCGCCTCGACCAGTTGCTTGGCCACCGCCTGCGCCACGAAGTAGGCTGCGCGCACATTGAGCGAGAACACGAAGTCGAAATCCTCGACTTTCACATCGACGAAGGGCGCCGGCCGGTTGGTGCCGGCATTGTTGATGAGGATGTCGAACGGCGCCTGCGCCGCGATGGTCGTCTTCACCGCCTCGATGTCGCGCACGTCGAGGGTTAGGGCGTCAGCCTTTTGCCCGCGCGCGCGGATGGCGTCGGCGGCTTCCTCGATCTCTTTCGTGGTGCGCGAGGTGAGTGTCACATGCGCACCGGCATCGGCCAGTGCGCTAGCCGCGGCGAGGCCAATGCCGCGACCCGCGCCGGTCACCAGCGCGCGGCGGCCGTCGAGCCGGAAGGAGGGGGTGGAGGTGAGGGGAATCTGACTCATGAGGTGCCGCGAACGCTGGCCCGTTCCCTCCCCCCTTGTGGGGGAGGGTTAGGGAGGGGGGTAATAGAGATCGCGTTGGCGGTACGCCATGCGCTGACCCCCACCCCCGACCCCTCCCCACAAGGGGGAGGGGAGTCGCGCCGTACGCGTTGCACGCTCGTCACTCCGCCGCCTGCGCGTAGGGCACATTACGCCGCCCATAGCGGCGGACGCGGACATTGGCCTGCTCGGCGTGGCCGGAGAAGCCTTCGAGGATGCACAGGCGCGAGCAGTATTCGCCGATCATCGCGCTCGCCTCGTCGGTCAAGACCTTCTGATAGGTGCAGGTCTTCATGAACTTGCCGACCCACAGGCCGCCGGTGAAGCGCGCGTTCTTCTTGGTCGGCAGCGTGTGGTTGGTGCCGATCACCTTGTCGCCATAGGCGACGTTGGTGCGCGGGCCAAGGAACAGCGCGCCATAGTTCCTCATGCCGTTGAGGAACACGTCCGGATCGCGCGTCATCACCTGCACGTGCTCGGAGGCGATGCGGTCGGCTTCCGTGATCATCTCGTCGATCGAGTCGCAGACGATCACCTCGCCGTAATCCTTCCAAGCCTGGCCGGCGGCGTCGGCAGTCGGCAGGATTTTCAAAAGCCGCTCGACTTCGCTGATGGTGTCCTTCGCGAGCTTCTCGGAATTGGTGAGCAGCACGGCGGGCGAGGTGGGGCCATGCTCGGCCTGTCCGAGCAAATCGGTAGCGCAGAGCTCGCCATCGACGCTGTCGTCGGCGATCACCAGCGTTTCGGTCGGCCCTGCGAGCAGGTCGATGCCGACGCGGCCGAAAAGTTGCCGTTTGGCCTCCGCGACATAGGCATTGCCGGGGCCGACGATCATGTCGACCGGCGCGATGGTCTCGGTGCCGAGCGCCATGGCCGCCACCGCCTGCACGCCGCCGAGCACGTAAATTTCGTCCGCGCCGCCGAAATGCATGGCGGCGACGATCGCCGGGTGCGGCCCGCCTTTGAACGGCGGCGCACAGGCGATGATGCGCTTCACGCCCGCGACTTTCGCGGTGACCACCGACATGTGCGCCGAGGCGACCATCGGATAGCGCCCGCCCGGCACATAGCAGCCGATCGCGTTCACCGGGATGTGCTTATGGCCGAGCACGACGCCGGGCAGCGTCTCGACCTCGAGGTCGTGCATGCTCTCCTTCTGCTTCTGCGCGAAGTTGCGCACTTGTGCTTGAGCAAATCTGATGTCCTCGAGATCGCGCTTGGGCACTTGCGCGATGGCGCGCTCGATGTCCTGTGCGCTCAGCTTGAAATCGGCCGGCGACCAGTTGTCGAATTTCTTCGACAGGTCGCGGATCGCGGCGTCCTTGTGTTCCTCGACCTGCGCCAGGATGCCTTCGACGGTTTCACGCACTTTGGCATCGGCGGCCTTGATCGACGTCGCGTCCATTCCGCGTTTGAGATGGCGGGGCATGATGAGTTTCTCCTTTGCAGAGCTGTCGTCCCCGCGAAAGCGGGGACCCAGACGCCGCAGCACATCGGAAGGCCACGGAGTATGGGTCCCGGGCCTCCCTCGCTACGCTCGGCCGCCCGGGACGACAACAACAATTATTTTATCGCCTGCGGGTTGATCGGCGAGCCGGTGGCACCGGTGATGATCAGCGGCGGACCGCAGAAGAAGAACTCGTAGACTTTGTCTTTGTCGCAGTCCTCTGCGAGTTCCTTCAAATAAAATATCTCGCCCATGCACAGGCCCATGGCCGGGATCACGACCCAGTGCCACGGCTGGTTCGCCTCGGTGGTCTCGTTCGGCCGCACCTCGACGCCCCAGGTGTCGGTGCAGATCGCGGCGATCTGCTTGTCCTGGCACCAGTAGCAGTTCTCGAATTTCACGCCCGGCGCGTCGCCGCCGGCATAGCCGCCCCATTCCTTCTCTTCCAGGCAGCGTTCCATCTGCCCGGTGCGCACGATGACGAAATCGCCGCGACCGATCTCGACACCCTGCTTCTTGGCGCAGGCGTCGAGTTCGTCGTTGGAGATGCTCTCGCCGTCCTGCATCCACTTCACGCCGCGGAAGCGCGCGATGTCGAGCAGCACGCCGCGGCCGACCATCTTGCTCTTGGAATGCTCGATGCCGAGTACGGAGAGCCCGCGCGAGTCGATCAGCTTGGCGTCGAAGCCGTTATAGGCCTTGTCCTCGTAAAACAGATGGCCGAGCGCATCCCAGTGGGTGGCGCCTTGCACGCACAACATCAGCGTGTCGTCGGCGTAGCGGATCTTGTTCCAGTCCTGCTGGCCGGCGACGGCGTCCGTGCCAGTGGCGAGCATCTGGTGGATCGGGTTGAAACGGCCGCCGAACAGGCCATTCTGCGGGCCGTCCCGGTCGAGCGGGATGCCGAGCGCGAACACCCTGCCGGTGCGGATCAGGCTGGCGGCCTTGACGATATCCTCGGGCTTGACGTGGTTCAGCGTGCCGCTCTGGTCGTCCTTGCCCCAGCGCCCCCAGTTCGAGAGCGTCTTGGAGGCTTCCGCAATCGCCTGCTTGCCGACCTTGATGTTCATGAAGCGTTTCCTTCTTTCGTCTTTCGTGGCGCTGGACTTGTCTGCCCCGCTCTGGGGCGAATAATGCGATGGAGCGTGGTGTTACATCAAGCGGGGCATGTCATAGCTGCTACGACATGTCCTCCCGCTGCCGCCTCACGATTGTGCCATAAGACTGACATAACGCGCGGGTGCCAATATGCTGCACCAGCATGCGGTCCATTTGGATTTCCAAGGGAGGAAATGATGAAGCAGGTTGTATTTGCCGCTGCCGCTTTGGCTGTGGCGCTGTCGCTGCCCGCGCAGGCCGCGAACGTCGTCGACGAATGGGCGAGCATCCAGCGGCCGCCGGCGCCCGCGCTGAAGGCGGTGACGGTGGACCCCAAGACCACCGCGCTCTTGATGCTCGACTTCATGAACCAGAACTGCGCCAAGCGCCCGCGCTGCGTCGAGTCCATTCCGGCGATGAAGAAGCTGCTCGGCGAGGCGCGCGCCGCCAAGGCCGCGGTGGTCTATTCGATCATCGCCAATACGACGACCGCCGATGTGATGACGGATGTGGCGCCGCAGGCAGGCGAGCCGCATGTGCAAGCGGGCCCCGACAAGTTTTTCCGCACCGATCTCGAGAAGATATTGAAGGACAAGGGCATCACCACGGTGATCGTCACCGGCACGGCGGCGAACGGCGCTGTGTTGTTCACGGCGGCCGGCGCCGCGCTGCGCGGGATGAACGTTATCGTGCCGGTGGACGGCATGTCGTCGTCGGACGCCTATGCCGACCTCAGCACGGCCTGGACGTTCACGAATGCGCCGTCGGTCTCGGCAAAGACGACGTTGACCAAGAGCGAGATGATAAAGTTCTAGCTTTCTTATCCCTCCCTGAAAGGGGAGGGTGGCTCCGCGCGTAGCGCGGAGCCGGGTGGGGTCATCTCGCGACCTATGCACTCGCCCCCACCCGGCTCGCTTCGCTCGCCACCCTCCCCCGCAAGCGGGGAGGGATAAGAAGCAGACTCACACCTTCCCCAGCGCTCGCAAAATCTTATCCGGCGTGAACGGCATATCCGTGAGCGGCGCAGCGCCCAAGGGCCGCAGCGCATCGTTAATCGCATTCATCACGCTGGCCGGCGCGCCGGCGGTGCCGGCTTCGCCCGCGCCTTTGGCGCCGAGTTCCGAGTCGGCCGTGGGTGAGACCACGTGGCCGCATTCGATGTCGGGCATTTCCACCGCCATCGGCACCAAGTAGTCGGCCATGGTGCCGTTGAGCATCTGCCCGCGCTCGTCATAGAGGCACTCCTCGTAGAGCGCCGCGCCGATGCCCTGCACCACGCCGCCGCGGATCTGCTCATTGACGAGCTGCGGATTGATGATGGTGCCGCAATCCTCCACGCACCAATG
>DATDMA010000425.1:0-5176 GCA_036519015.1 Pseudolabrys sp.
CGCGTTGCATGCAGGAGAGTTAGAGATACCGCTTTAAAATCAATGCGATATGGCGGAAGGGGTGGGATTCGAACCCACGGTGGGCTTGCACCCACGCCGGTTTTCAAGACCGGTGCCTTAAACCACTCGGCCACCCTTCCAGGTTGGAAAATCAGTTACTTAGGAATCGGCCTTCGGTCAAATCGCCACCGGTTGTTCTTGTGTCGGCTTCGGCCGGCTTCGTTCGATCAGGCGTCGGGCCTGCTGCAAGAGATCCCGCCATAGGCAACCAGCGTCCCGGTTGAATAGCTCGAACGCCTCCTAGATTCTATCCTATAGTCGGTCGGACGGTTTCCTCTCTAACACCCGGTTCCCTTCCAATTGGACCTCGGCTTCGTAGCAGCAGCCGTTGTCGACCGTTACGCTCTCGAAAACCGCGAGATGCGCGCTTTGAAGGCACGGCCAAGCGCCAAACGAATGGGCCTTCGCGGTTGAACCGGCAACGCCGAGCCGTTAGTGGTGCGGCGCTTTCCAACACCGACGCGCGAAGGATCATTCCTTGTCATCGGACATCCACGCGGCCAAAGCCAAAGCCGAAATCGCCACCGCAGTCACAGCCGCGCTCGGTCAGCTCCTCGGCGACATGATGATCGGCTACGCTTTGCAGCGTCCGTCCGCCGAGACTGGCTTGCATGAAGCGCGCGAGGCGCTTCTCACCAATATCTCGAAATTCTCGTTCACCGCGACGACCGCCGAAGGGCAGACCGTCGATACCTCCCAGGAGCTTCGGCGGCGCGTCACAGAGCGCGTCGACGCTGCGGAGGCGTTTGCGCGGCGAAAGATCGGGCTGCCGGCGCGTTCCTGACAGCAAGGGGCCGCTCGTTCCAGAGGTCCAGCCCAAGCCTCAACGCCACAACTTGCACGATATCTTGATCGCAGATCGCCCAAGTAAGGCCTTTTCGCGACCATTTCGGTACTCCAATGGTCGAAGCTTGCGGCACTTGCAAGGCGCGACGCGCTTCGCTATTGGGAATAGAGTCGTGAATAGCGGCAAAGGTGCTGTGGAACCAATTGTTTACCACGGTGCCGCGCTGGTTGTTCTCGAAAGCGAGGTTTCGGGTTATCCTTCCGACTTCTTGAGCGGGGACCGACAGCAGAATGGGATTCGGGGGGATCGGCACCGCAAGCCATTTCGCGCGCCTGCTCGTGCTGGCGTGCGGCTGCCTTATGCTCGCCAACTGCTCCAGCAGCCTCTCCAGCAGGGTCGATCCGCGTTATGGCGTCTCCGCCAGCGCCCGTGTGATCGAGCCGGGGGAGCCCGTCCCAAAGGGTGGGGGCGTCTACCGCATCGGCAAGCCCTATGTGGTCGGCGGCCGCGTCTATGTCCCCGAAGAAGATCCCAACTACACTGAAGTCGGCCTCGCCTCGTGGTACGGCGACGATTTTCACGGCCGATACACCGCCAACGGCGAAATCTTCGACATGGACTCGATCTCGGCGGCGCATCCGACTATGCCGTTGCCGTCTTACGCGCGGGTCACGAACCTCGCCAATCACAAGTCCATCGTGGTGCGCGTCAACGACCGCGGCCCTTATGCGCGCGGACGCTTGATCGACGTCTCCACGAAGACTGCCAAGCTGCTCGGCTTCTACGGCCACGGCACGACCAAAGTGAAGGTCGACTACGTCGGCCGGGCGCCGATCGCCGGCTCCGACGACCGCAAGCTGATGGCGACCCTGCGTGAGGGCACGCCGGCGCCGGCCGCGCCGGTCATGATGGCCTCCAACAGGGATTACGCGCCGACCTTTTTCGATTCGCGCCCGATGACCGGCGGGGTGCCGTCCCCGCCCGACCGGCCTTACCGGCTGGGTGAGGGCGCCCGCGAGGTCCCCGCCGTCGAGGCGCAAGCGGAGCCCGCGCCGACGATCGAGCTCGCCGCCGCGTCGCGTCCGCAGACGGACGAGGGCGCGCCTGCGACATCGCCGGTTTCGGCTTATGCCCCGGTACGGTATGATGGTCGCGCGAGCTTCATGAGCGGCCGCGGCCTTTACTGAGGCGATTTTTTCCGCCACACCGACGCCTTAGTCCGCCGCTCCCGCGCTTGATGGTGCGTGTCCGGCGATAAGAGCTTTGATGATGGCATTTCCGCATCTTCGCCTTGGGTCCCTGCTGGCCGCCCTGATGCTGGCCGCCGGCCTTTGCGCGGCTGCCCTGGCCGCGCCTGCGACCGCACCAGCTCCGAAGAAGGATGCTCCCAAGAAGGACGAGCCGCAGATCACGGCACCGCATGCGATCCTGATCGATGCCGAGAACGGCGGCGTCCTCTTCGAGCGCGATCCGGACAAGCTCATCTTCCCGGCGAGCCTCGCCAAGCTGATGACGGCCGAATACATCTTCCATGAGCTGAAAGAGGGACGCATCAAGCCGACCGACGAATACGTCGTCAGCGAGAATGCCTGGCGCAAAGGCGGCGCCCCCTCTCATGGCTCGACCATGTTCGCAGCCCTTCACAGCCGCGTTAGCGTCGACGATCTCGTGCACGGAATGATCATCCAGTCGGCCAACGACGCCTGCATTGTGCTGGCCGAGGCGCTCGCCGGCAACGAGGCCGAGTTCGGCGCCAAGCTCACGCAGCGCGCGCGGGAGATCGGCCTGACGCAATCGGTCTTCACGAATTCGAACGGGTTGCCCGATCCGGGCACCAAGGTCACCACCCGCGAGCTTGCGATGCTCGCGCGCCACATCATCCTGAATTACCCCGACGACTATAAGATCTTCGGCCAGACCGAGTTTGCCTGGAACAAGATCAAGCAGCCCAACCGCAATCCGCTGCTCGCCATGGGGATCGGCGCCGATGGCCTGAAAACCGGCTTCACCAAGGAGGCGGGTTACGGCCTCGTCGGCTCGGCGGTGCAGAACGGCTTGCGGCTCATCGTCGTGGTCAATGGCGTCAAAAGCGCCAAGGAGCGGGGGGAAGAAGCCAAGAAGCTCCTGGAGTGGGGCTTCCGCAATTTCGAGCAACGCGTGCTGTTCGCGGAGGGCCAGGAGATCGGCGTGGCGAAGGTGTTCGGCGGCGCCGAGGGCCGCGTGCCGCTGCTGGCGAGCGGGCAGGTGCGCATCATGGTGCCCAAGGCCGGCGGCGATAAGCTCATCGCCCGCATCGTCTATACCGGGCCGGTGCCGGCGCCGGTCACGCAAGGGCAATCGATCGGCAATCTCAAGGTCTGGCGCAACGACAATCTGGTCCTCACCATGCCGCTGAAGGCGTCGGAGAGCATTGGCAAGGGCACGCTGTCGCAGCGCGCTTTCGATGCGGTGACGGAGATGGTCATCGCCCTGTTCCGCGCCGGAGCCGAGCGGTTATGATTGGAACCGTCATTCCGGGACGCCGCGCAGCGGCGGGCCCGGAATCCATACTCCGCAGCGTTGATGATTATGGATTCCGGGCTCGCTCGCTCTGCTCGCGCCCCGGAATGACCGGAGTTTGAATGCGCGGACATTTCATCACCTTTGAAGGCGGCGAAGGCAGCGGCAAGTCCACCCATGCGGCGACGCTGGCGCAGCGGCTTAAAGAGGTCGGCATCGACGTCGTGCTCACGCGCGAGCCGGGCGGTTCCCCCGGCGCCGAGATCATCCGCCATATCATCCTGTCCGGCATCGCCAAGCCGCTCGGCACCGAAACCGAGGCGATCCTATTCGCCGCCGCGCGCGACGACCATGTGCGCAATACGATTGCGCCGGCGATCGAGGCCGGCAAATGGGTCATCTGCGACCGCTTCATCGATTCCACCCGCGTCTATCAGGGCGCGCTCGGCAAGGTCGATCCGAAGCTGATCCGCGGCCTCGAACGCGTGACCGTCGGCGACGCGTACCCCGAGCTCACTTTCATTCTCGACGTGCCCGCACCGGTTGGGCTCGCGCGCGCCAAGAGCCGGCGCGGCACGGAAGCCGCCGACCGCTTCGAAGCGGAGTCGGTCGAATTCCATGAGCAACTGCGGCTCGCCTACCGCGCGCTGGGCGATGCCGAGCCGAACCGCATCGTGCTTGTGGACGGCCGCGCGCCGCGCGAGGTGGTGGCCGAGCGCATCTGGACCAGCGTGCAGCAGCGACTGCATCCCGGGCTTGAGAGCCTCGAGGCGGAAAGGGCCGCGCGGTGAGCGACGACACAGACGACGATCGCGACGCGAAGCTGCCGCGCGAAACAAACGTGCTCTTCGGTCATGAAGAGGCCGAGCGCGCACTGCTCGATGCCTATAAAGGCGGACGCATGCCCCACGCCTGGCTGATCGGCGGTCAGCCCGGCATCGGCAAGGCTACGTTGGCGTATCGTCTGGCGCGTTTCGTGCTGGCGCATCCCGATCCGACCGCCCCCGAGGTGCAGAGCGCGACATCGCTCGCGGTCGATACCGAGAACGTCGTCGCGCGCCGCATCGCCGCCCAGGCGCAGGGCGATCTCCTGGTGCTCACGCGCGTCATCAACGAGCAGACCGGCAAGCTCTACACCGTGATCCGCGTCGACGACGTGCGGCGCACCGTGTCCTTCTTCGGCTCGACGGCGGGCGAGGGCGGCTGGCGCATCGCCATTGTCGATGCCGTGGATGACCTCCAGCGCGAAGGCGCCAATGCACTGTTGAAGGTGTTGGAAGAGCCGCCGGCGCGGACGCTGCTTTTGCTCATCAGCCACGCACCGGGCCGCGAGCTGCCGACTATCCGCTCGCGCTGCCGCCGCCTTCTGCTGCGCCCGCTCGACGCCGCCGATGTCGCGCGCGCGCTCGCCGAGTCGACCGGTCGCTCCATCGATGACCCGGAGGTCTCCACCGCCGCGGCGGCCGCCGACGGCAGCGTCGCCCGCGCGCTTCAGTTGCTCGACGGGGCCGCGCTGGCGCTGCGCCAGCGCGTGCTGGACCTGTTCGCGCAGTTGCCCACTCCCGATCCACGCGCACTGCATGCGCTCGGCGACGCGCTCGGCGGCACCGATCCGCAGACGCTCGCGACCTTCATGGATCTGGTGAACGACTGGCTCGCCTCGCACCTGACCGAAGCCACGCAGGAGAAAGCGCGGCTCGCCCGCGTCGCGCTCGCCTGGGAAAAGGTGAACCGCACCGCACGCGAGGTCGAGACCTACAATCTCGAGCGCAAGCCCTTCGTCTTCTCCGTCTTCGGCGAACTGGCCGAGGCGGCGCGCGTTTAACGCGG
>DATDMA010000426.1:0-3870 GCA_036519015.1 Pseudolabrys sp.
TTCGCCGTCATCCTGCCGAACACGGTAATGCGTTCGGCGATCACCGTCGCCGACCACATCCGCCGCGCGGTGATGACGAAGGAGCTGATGAAGCGTTCCACCGGCGAGCATCTCGGCCGGGTGACGATCTCCATCGGCGTCGCCACGCTGCACAAGAGCGACAGCATCCAGTCGCTCATCGAGCGCACCGACAGCTGCCTCTATGCCGCCAAGCGGCACGGCCGCAACCGCGTGATGTGCGAGACGGATCCGGAAGTCGCCACGCCCGGCGTCGCTGCGGCGCAGGTCGCTTAGGCGGTCAGAGGCGTTTCTTCTTTGTGGTCTTCTTCTTGGATTCGCCCGGCTTCCCCTCGGCCCCGCGACGCGCGGCGGCAAGCGCCCGCCGCGCCCACGCCGCCAACTCTTCGGGATCGTCGTATAGGCGGTCCGGCAGACGCCAGTACGACATGATCGCGCGCTTGCCGGTCTTGGTGTCGTATTGGAACGGCGCGCAATTCTCGCGCTCGAAATCAGGGACGCTGTCCGCGTCGGCCTTCAAGTAGATCAGGCCATCCGACACCAGCGCGAACATGAGCCCGTCTGCGTAGACACCCGCGCCGCCGAACATGCGGCGCACTTGCACGGCGCCGAACTCGGCGAACAGTTCGCGGATCGTATCGGGGTCCACGGGCGCGAGACCGTGGCTGACGTCAGACGGTGCCGACCGCCTCGTCGCTGGCCGGCGTGATCTGCACCGACTCGCCGCAACCGCAGGCGCTGGTCTGGTTGGGATTCTTGAACACGAATTGTGCCGACAGCTTCTCGGTTTTGTAGTCCATCTCGGTGCCAAGCAGGAACAACACGGCCTTCGGATCGACCAGGATCTTGACGCCCTTGTCTTCGACTACCTCGTCGGTGGGCTTGATCGCGTCGGCATATTCCATGGTGTATTCCATGCCGGCGCAGCCGCCGTTTTTGACGCCGACGCGCACACCGGCGACCGGCTTATCCGCGCGCGTCATCACGTCCTTGATGCGCGTCGCAGCAGCGTCCGTCAGCCGCATCACTTGAGGCCTCGGCCTGCGTTGGGCAGTCCCCATCGTCTCATCCTCCAGCCGGTTGCCACCAAGCCAATCTCGAATAAGTCCAGCTTGAAACAACCGCGCTCATGTCGTCCCTAATGTGGAAGTCCGCGCGGCAAAACGCAACTCACCACATGTTAAGCACAAGTCGCGCCTCGTCGGACATGCGGCTCGGGTCCCATGGGGGCTCCCAGACGATGTCCACTTTGGTGTCCTTCACGCCCGGAACGCTGGAAACCGCGTTTTCCACCATAATCGGCAATTCCTGCGCCGACGGGCAATTGGGCGAGGTCAGCGACATGTCGATCTTCACGCCGCGGTCGTCGCCGATGTCGACCTTGTAGATGAGGCCGAGCTCGTAGATGTCGGCCGGGATTTCCGGGTCGTAGACAGTCTTGAGCGCGGCGATGATGCCGTCGGTGAGCTGAGTAAGCTCCTCGGGCGGCAGCGCGGAGGAGCCGCTCATGGCGGCGTTCTCCGGCGGCTTCTCGGCCACGGTCGCTGGTTCGGTCATGGTCGTCTCGTCGGTCATACGAAGAATTCCTGCGCCTTGAGCAGGGAGGCGGCAAGCGCTTCCACCTCGTCCTTGGTATTATACATCGCAAATGACGCGCGGCATGTGGCCGTCAGGCCATAGCGCGCGAGCAGCGGCATCACGCAATGGGTGCCGGCGCGAACCGCCACGCCGGACCGGTCGATGATCGTGGCGACATCGTGCGGATGCGTCCCCTTGATCTCGAAGGAGACGATCGGACCCTTCCCCTTGGCATTGCCGATAATGCGCAGCGAGTTGATCTGGCCGAGCCGCTCTTGCGCATAGGTCACCAGTTCGTGCTCGTGCGCGCGGATGCGCTCCTTGCCGACGGAGGTTATGTAGTCCAGCGCGGCACCCAGGCCTATCGCCTGCACGATCGCCGGCGTTCCGGCCTCGAACTTGTAGGGCGGCTCGCCATAGGTGATGCGGTCCTGGCTCACTTCCTGGATCATCTCGCCGCCACCGTTGAACGGCGGCATGGCGGTGAGATGCGCGTACTTGCCGTAGAGCACGCCAATGCCGGTCGGGCCGTAAAGCTTGTGGCCGGTCATCACATAGAAATCGCAGTCGAGGTCCTGCACGTCGACGTCGAGATGCACAGACCCCTGCGCGCCGTCGACCAGCACCGGAATGCCGCGCGCATGCGCGAGCTTCACGACCTCCTTGATCGGCACCACGGTGCCGAGCGCGTTCGACATCTGCGTGATCGCGACCATCTTGGTGCGCGGCCCGAGCAGCTTTTCGAATTCTTCGATGAGGAAATTTCCGTCCTCGTCGATCGGTGCCCACTTGATGACCGCGCCTTGGCGTTCGCGCAGGAAATGCCACGGCACGATATTGGAGTGATGCTCCATGATCGAGACGACGATCTCGTCGCCCGCCTGGATGCGCTCGCGGCCGAACGTATAAGCCACGAGGTTGATCGCCTCGGTGGCGTTGCGGGTGAAGATGATCTCCTCGTTGCGGGAGGCATTGAGGAAGGCGCGCACGGTCGCGCGCGCCGCCTCATAGGCCTCGGTCGCCTCATTGGCGAGGAAATGGAGCCCGCGATGCACGTTCGCGTATTCGGTTGTATAGGCCTTTTGCAACCGCTCGAGCACCTGCGTCGGCTTCTGCGCCGAGGCGGCGTTGTCGAGATACACCAGCGGCTTGCCATAGACCTGCATGGCCAGCGCGGGGAAATCCGCGCGGATCTTCGCGACGTCATAGGAACCGTTGCTGACCGCGGGATGCATGCCTTACCCCCGCACACTAAGCCAGCGCAGCGCCGCATTCATCAGCGCTTCGCGGATGCCTTCATGCGCGATCGCCTCGACGGTCTCGCCGATAAAGGCTTGGATCAACAGCGCCTCGGCTTCCTTGTCGGAGATGCCGCGCGACATCAGGTAGAACTTCAGGCCGGTGTCGAGCGCGCCGGCGGTGGCGCCATGGCCGCACACCACGTCGTCGGCGAAGATCTCCAACTCCGGCTTGTTGTCGGCTTCCGCATTGTCGGAGAGCAGAAGCGCGCGCGTCATCATCTTGGCGTCGGTCTTCTGCGCGTCCGGCTGCACCACGATCTTGCCCTGGAACACGCCATGGCTTTCGTCGTCGAGCACGGTCTTGAACTGCTCACGGCTCTCGCAGTGGCCGACCGCGTGATCGATCAAGAGGGTCGTGTCGACATGCTCCTTGCCGCGCAGCAGGTTGACGCCGCGGATGCCGCCATGCGTGTTCTCGCCGGCAAAGCGGATGAAGTTCTGATTGCGCACGATGGACGAGTCGCTGGTGAAGGCGAAGGTGTTGACCATCGCGCGCGCGCCGATGGACGCGAGCAAGCTGCCGACGTGCAAGGCGCGCGCCTGCGTCACCTTAACGTAATCGACCTGCGCCTCGTCGCCGACCACGAGTTCGAGCGCGGCGTTCACCTGCGCATCGCCGCTCTCGTGGCTTTCGATGATGATCGCGTGGGCGCCCTTCTCCACCACGACCAGCGAGCGGACGAAAGCCGAGCTCGGCCTGTCGCTGCCGGCGGCGAAGACAAGATGAATCGGCCGCTTGAGCTGCACGCCAGCGGCGACGCGGATCACGGCACCGTCGCCCATCAGCGCGGTGTTGAGCGCGACCGCGACGTCTTCGGTGGCGAAAGTCTTGCCGACATGGGCCGCGACCAGCGCATCACCCTTCACCAGCGCGTCAGCCAGCGAGCCGATGGTGAGCCCCGGTTCCGCCGAAAGGTCCGACAATTCCGGCACGAAGGCGCCATCGACGAACATCAAGCGGCGTTGCTCGACG
>DATDMA010000427.1:0-6472 GCA_036519015.1 Pseudolabrys sp.
GGCCTTTATGATTTGCGCGTCCCGACGCAGAGCTACATCCGCAGCGCCGGCCATCTCGGCTGGGCTTTCCCAGCCGGCATCGGCGCCAAGGCGGCGTGTCCGGATCGTCCGGTCGTGGTTTTCACCGGCGATGCCGGATTCTGGTACCACATCGGCGAAATCGAGACGGCGGTACGCTGGAACATCGGTAGCGTTACCGTCGTCAACAACAACGGCGGCGGCAACCAGAGTAAGCGCGGCTTCGACCGTGTATACGGTGGCGAACAGAACAATCGCTCGCGCGAATTGTGGACCTACAAGCCGATGAACTTTGCGAAGCTCGCGGAGGACATGGGCGCCCTGGGGATACGTGTGGATAACCCGCGCGACTTCGCGCCGGCGCTCGCCCGCGCCATCGCATCCAAACGCCCGGCGGTGATCGACGTGGCTACCGACATTGAGGCCCTTGCGCCAACCGCTGTCACGTAATCAGTAAAATCGTCATCGAACTTTCATATTTCCCCGTACGGCATAGCAAGTTCCGCCGCCCGCAAGGCGCGCATTTAGCGCCCCGGGTTCGCTCGAATTTTGTCTCAATTCAGCCCCACCCGATGCGTCAAAAATTCCCGTCGGGGTCGGCGATCTGTGGAACCATGCCGGCTCTGTAATTCGGGGGTCTTGCCAGCCTTATGTTGACGGCGCGCCACGCAGCCATTCGGCTGCTTAAGCTGACCATGGTCGCATCGCTGGTATTTCCGGCGGTGCTGTTCGCCTTTGCGGGCTGGGTCAGCTATCGCAATTTCGAGCGCGTCACCGACGAACGCATCTACCGCTCGCTCGATATTCTACACGAGCATGCACTCAAAGTGCTTCAGACGCTGGAGCGCACCTCCGCCGAAGTCGATGAAGTCCTGCGCGGCATGTCGGACGACGACATCCGCCGGAACGAGGGCGCGTTGCACGAGCGCCTCGATCGAATCGTACAGGCGCTGCCGCAGTTGCAGGGCATGGCGATCATAGACCGCAATGGCCATCCTCTGGTCTCGTCCAACATCGCGCCGGTGCGCAAGGATCTCGATTTCACCGACCGCGACTACTTCAAGGTCCAGAAGGAGGGCGACGCCGGCACTTATGTGAGCACGATCCAACGCCCGCGCATGGGCGGAATCGGCCACTATTTCTTCGCGCTCTCGAAGCGCCGTCCGTCGGAGGACGGACAATTCAATGGCATCATCTCGATCGCCGTGCTGCCCGAGTATTTCGAGCAGTTCTACGCGCGCATGAGCAGCAATGAAGGTAGCTATTTCGGCCTGGCACGGGAGGACGGGACCTTCCTGGCGCGCCATCCGGCGCTGGCGGATCGTCAACTCAAGCTCGATGACCGCAGCGAATTGCGGCAGGGCATCCTCGCCGGCCTCGATCGCACCATCTATTCGGTCGATTCGCAGCTCGACAAAGTCGACCGGCGCATCGGCTATCGCAAGCTCTCCGGCTTCCCGCTGTACGTGCTCGCCGGCGTCGAAAAGTCGGCGATGATCGGCGACTGGTTCGGCGACATCAGCAGCCATTTGATCTTCGGCGTGCCGCTCACAGCATTCCTCTATGCGGGCCTGGCCTTGGCGCTACGCCGCACACGGCGGCTCTATGACGAGGCGGACCGGCGCGAGATGGCGGAAGGCGCGCTGCGCCAGGCGCAGCGGCTGGAGGCGATCGGGCAATTGACCGGCGGCGTCGCTCACGACTTCAACAATCTGCTGATGATCATCAGCGGCAGCGCGCAGCGGCTACGCCGGGAACTGACCGACGAGAAGTACACGCGGTTCCTGGACATGATCGGCACCGCGACCCAGCGCGGCGAGACGCTGACGCGGCAGTTGCTCACCTACTCGCGCAAGCAGACGCTGTCGCCGGAGGTGGTCGACCTGTCGCACCGGCTGCCGCTGATCCGCGATCTGCTCACGCGCTCGCTGCGCTCCGACATCGAGATCAAGGTCGACGTACCGGACACGATCTGCGCCGTGCGCATCGATCCCGGCGAGTTCGAGCTCGCGATCCTCAATCTCGCGGTCAATGCCAAGGACGCCATGCCGGGCGGCGGCACGCTGACGCTGCGGGCGAAGGCGGTGACGCTGAAAGGCGAGGCGACGGAGGAGGGACTCGCCGGTGACTTCGTCGCCATCCGCGTGGCCGATACCGGGCACGGCATTCCCGCCGACATCCTGACGCGGGTGTTCGAGCCGTTCTTCACCACCAAGGAAGTCGGCAAGGGCACGGGGCTCGGTTTGAGTCAGGTCTACGGCTTCGCTAAGCAGTCCGGCGGCACAGCGACCGTCTCCAGCACGGAAGGGCGCGGCACCGCGATCACGCTGTATCTGCCGCGCTGTCATGAGGCGCCGGCGGTGGAAGCGCCGCCGGTGGTGGCACAGGAGGCCTCCGAGGCCGCCGGCACGGTGCTGCTGGTCGAGGACAATGCCGATGTTGCCGAAGTCGGCGCCGGTTATCTGCGCCAGCTCGGCTACCGGGTGCGCAGTGTCGTCAATGCGCAGGCGGCGATTGCGGCGCTGCGGCTCGATCCCGATGTGGATGTCGTGTTCTCGGACATCCTGATGCCTGGCGGGATGAACGGGCTCGAGCTCGCGCGCGAGATCGCCGAGCGCTTCCCCGGCATACCGGTACTGCTGACCACCGGCTATAGCGCCAGCGCCCAGGATGCCGTGCGCCAGGGCGTGATCGTGCTGCAAAAGCCCTACGATCTGGAAAGCCTGCGGCGGAATATCCGCGAGGCGGTGGAGGGCGTGAAAGGCCGCGGGCTGCGCCAGACGGCGTAGGCGGACTGTCATGCCCGGCTTTATGCCGGGCATTTACGCCTTTCTTTCTCTGGAAATTAGGACGTGGATGGCCGGGTCAAGCCCGGCGACGACGCAAACACGTTCTCAGCGCTCGACCGGCGTGAACTTCTGCGCGCGCTTACCCGTATCGACCTCCGTCGTGTAGACGTTGCCCTTGCTGTCGACGGCGATGTTGTGCACCCAGTGGAATTCGCCGGCGTTGCGGCCATTGCGGCCGAAGCTGCCGACCACCTCGCCGGTCTCGCGCACCAGTGTGCGCACTTCGTTGTTGGCGCCGTCGGCATTCATCAGGAAGGTCTGCTGCGCGCCCCAGAAGTCCAGGTCCCACAGCGAGCCCTGCTGCAAGGTCTCCTTGGCGACGAAGAACTCCTTCACGAAGGTGCCGTCCTTGCGGAACACCTGGATGCGGTCGTTCTGCCGATCGCAGACATAGACGAGACCGTCCTTCGCGATGCGCACGCAATGCACCGGGTTGCCGAACTGTTGCGGCGGCGGTCCTGATGGATTGTAGGTGATCTTCTCATCGGTGGCTGGCTTGCCGTAAGCGCCCCATTGCCGCTTGAAGGCGCCGGTATCGGCATCGAACACGATGATGCGGTGATTGTAATAGCCGTCGGCGACGTAGAGCTCGTTGGTCTCCGGGTCGACGGCCGTGTTCGCCGGACGCCCGAGCCGCGTATGGTCGCTGCTGTTGGTCTGCGGACCCGATTTGCCGATCTGCAGGACGAACTTGCCGTCCTTGGTGAACTTCAGGAGCTGACCGTCATTGGTGCCGTTGCCGCCGATCCAGACGAAGCCTTTGTAGTCGATCTGGATGCCGTGCTCGTTCTCCGGCCAGTCATAGCCCTGGCCCGGTCCACCCCAGGCGCGCAGCAGCTTGCCGTTGGCGTCGAATTCCATCACCGGCGGCGCCGGCACGCAGCACTTGGTGCGCGGCGGATTGAAGCTCGCGGCCTTCTCATCGTCGGTCAGCGTGCGTGGACGTTGGATCACCCAAACATTGTCGTCGGCATCGACGGCGACGCCGGCTGCCTGTCCCATGATCCAGTTGTTCGGCAGTGCCTGTGGCCACGACGCATCGACTTTGAAAGTCGGCGGCTCCGCGGCAACGGAAGACAGGGCGGAGCCGATCAACACGGCGGCCGCCGTCAGAATGATCCTCATGGTGATCTCCCGGGCTGCCGCCATCGTTATGGGATGAGGCGGCTTTGCCTGGAAGGGTCCTACCGAAACCGTCCGGCGGTCAAGGGGTACGGGATTTGTTACCCCTCCCCGATCTCCTTCAAAATTTCCGCCGTGTGCTGGCCGAGCAGCGGGGCGGGGT
Source organism: Pseudolabrys sp. (assembly GCA_036519015.1). Taxonomy (GTDB): domain Bacteria; phylum Pseudomonadota; class Alphaproteobacteria; order Rhizobiales; family Xanthobacteraceae; genus Pseudolabrys. The sequence continues at coordinate 4,153 of DATDMA010000427.1, forward strand.
GTTCGCTCGCCGCCTTCCAACCGTCGAACACGATCGGCGTACGCACGCCGGGGATGGTGCCACCCTTGGCGGCGTCACTCGGCAATTCCAGCTTCATGCCGCGGTGGATCACCTGCGGGTCTTTGAACACCTGCTCGAGATCATTGATCGGCCCGGCGGGCACGCCCTGCGCTTCGAGCTTCGCGAGCAGGTCGTCGCGCTTCATCGCCGAGGTCCGCTCGGACAATTTGCCGATCAACTCCTCGCGATGCTTGAGGCGGCCGATATTGTCTTTGTACTCCGGGTTCTGCGCCAGCTCGGGCGCGCCCAGCACATTGCAAAACTTGATGTACTGGTTGTCATTGCCGGTGGCGACGATGGCGTAGCCGTCGGCGGTCGGGAACACCTGATAGGGCACGATGTTGGCGTGCGCATTGCCGATGCGCTTCGGCACCTTGCCCGACACGAGATAGTTCAGCGCCTGGTTCGACAGTACGCCGACCGTTGAATCGACCAGCGACGTATCGACGTAGCAGCCCTTGCCGGTCTTCTCGCGCTGCGCCAGCGCGGCGAGGATGCCGATCACCGAATAGCAGCCGGTGAAGATGTCCGACATCGGGATGCCGATGCGGGTCGGCTCGCCGTCCGGCATGCCGGTCAGGTCCATGATGCCGCCCATGCCTTGCGCCATCAAGTCGTAGCCCGCGCGCTTGGCGTAAGGCCCGTCCTGGCCGAAGCCGGTGACCGAGCAATAGATCAGCCGCGGGCATTCGTCCTTCAGGCTCTTGTAGTCGAGCCCAAACTTGGCCAGGCCGCCGACCTTGAAGTTTTCGATCAGTACGTCCGAGCGCGCCGCCAGCTTGCGCACCAGACGGCGGCCTTCCTCGCCCTCGAAGTCCAGTTCGATGGAGCGCTTGCCGCGGTTGGCGGCATGGAAATAGGCCGAGCCAATCGGATTGCCGTCCTTGCCCTCCACGAACGGAGGCCCCCAGGCGCGCGTGTCGTCGCCGGCGCCCTTGCGCTCGACCTTGATCACGTCGGCGCCCAGATCGGCCAGCATCTGGCCCGCCCAGGGACCCGCCAGGATGCGGGCAAGTTCGAGGACGCGGAGGCCGGCGAGTGGTTTCGACATGCGACTTTCCTTGGATTTCTTGAACTGTCCTTGGGCCCACCCCTGAGCGGCGGGCGATCCAGCGCCGTTATACCTTGAAGCGCGGATCGAGGAAGTCCCGCAGGCTGTCGCCGAACAGGTTGAAGGCGAACACCGCCAGGCTGATCGCGACGCCCGGGAACAAAATCATCCACGGCGCCTGCCGGTAGAAGTCGGCGGCATTGCCCGAGAGCATCAGCCCCCAGGCCGCGGTCGGTTCCGTCACGCCGAGGCCGAGGAACGACAGCGAGGCCTCCGCCAGGATCGCCTGGGCGATGAAGGCGGTCAGCATGATGAGGTAGGGCGCCACCACGTTCGGCGCCATGTGCCGGAAGATGATGCGGGTATGCGAATAGCCGGCGGCGCGCGCGGCATCGATATAGGGCGCCACCCGCACCGACAGCGCGGCGGCGCGCACCACGCGGGCGACGCGCGGGATGATCGGGATGGCGATGGCGACGATCAGATTTACGTCAACGCCGCCGACCGAGAACTTGCGGAACGCGGCGACCACGACCAGCGCCAGCACGATCAGCGGAAACGCCAGCAGGATATCGACGAAGCGCTGAATCCAGTCGTCGATCCTGCCGCCGAAATAGGCCGACGCGATGCCGAGAATGGCGCCGATCGACGAGCCGGCAAAGGACGAGGTGAAGCCGATCACCAACGCCGTGCGCGATCCGTAGATGAGGCGCGAGCAGATGTCGCGCCCGAAGGCGTCGGTGCCGCACCAGTGATCCGCGGACGGTGGCGCCAGCAGCGAGGCAAAATCGATCGTCAGCGGATCGTAGGGCGCGACCAGCGGCGAGAAGATGCCCGCGAACATCATCGCAAAGATGATGACGAAGCTCACGGCGCCGAGCGGCTGCTGTCGGCAGAAGTCTATATACAGGTTCGGCGCGCGCGTCTTGACGGCGGGAAGGCTGGGGGCGGCGATCGTCATGTGCTGTACCGGATGCGCGGATCGAACACGGCGTAGAGCAGGTCGATCGCGAGATTGACGAACACGTAGAACCCGGCGATCAGCATCACCATGCCCTGGATCAGCGTGAAGTCGTTGCGCGACACGCTTTGCACGAACAACTGGCCGATGCCGTTGAGATTGAACACCTGCTCGGTCACCACCAGGCCGCCGATCAGGAAGGTGAACTCCAGTCCGATCACGGTGATCGCCGGCAGCAAGGCATTGCG
>DATDMA010000428.1:0-12093 GCA_036519015.1 Pseudolabrys sp.
CATCGTCTTCCACGCCGCGGCGCTCAAGCACGTGCCACTCCTAGAGGCGAACTGGGAGGAGGGGATCAAGACCAACGTGTTCGGCTCGATCAACGTCGCCGACGCGGCGGTAGCGGCCGGCGCCTCTGCAATGGTGATGATCTCGACCGACAAGGCGATCGAGCCGGTATCGGTGTTGGGAGCCACCAAGCGCCTGGCGGAAATGTATTGCGAGGGGCTAAACGACGACCTCGCACGCCGCGCCGCGGGCGATGAGGGGGCGACGCGCCTGATCTCGGTGCGCTTCGGCAATGTGCTCGCGTCGAACGGCTCGGTGGTGCCGAAGTTCAAAGCACAGATCGAGGCGGGCGGTCCGGTCACCGTCACGCATCCGGACATGGTGCGCTACTTCATGACCATCCGCGAGGCGTGCAACCTGGTCATCACGGCGGCGAGCCACGCTCTGAGCCCCGCGACCAATGACGACGTTTCTGTCTACGTGCTCAATATGGGCCAGCCGGTGAAGATCGTCGATCTTGCCGAGCGTATCATCAGGCTTAGCGGGCTGGAGCCGGGACGCGACATCCAGATCACCTTCACCGGCATTCGTCCGGGCGAGCGCCTGCACGAGATCCTGTTCGCGCGCGAGGAAGAAACTGCCGACATCGGCATTCCCGGCATCGTCGCCGCCAAGCCGGTGCAGCCCTCGCTCGACTCGATCCGCGCCTGGCTGGCAACGCTGGAGCAGGGCGTGGCGCGCAACGAGCGCACGGCGATCTACAATCTGCTGCGCGACGCGGTGCCGGAATTCCGCGGCGAGGCGGCGTAACGCGCATGATCCCGAAAAGTGGGAACCGGTTTTCGGAGAAGATCATGCGCAGCGAAGACAAGTTCAAGCGTAACGAAAAAGGCTAGCGGGATGGACCTGGGGGCATTCTTCAAAGCCGAGTTCGCCGAAAATCATGATGTTGCGCGCAAGACCGAAGCCGCATTGGGCGACGCGTTCGCTGCGCTCGTTGCCACCTGCGTGACGTCGGTCCGCGGCGGCGGCAAGCTGATGTTCTTCGGCAATGGCGGCAGCGCCGGCGACGCGCAGCATCTCGCGACCGAACTCACCGTCCGCTACAAGAGCGACCGCAAGCCCATTGCGGCGCTCGCACTGACCACCGATACGTCCACGCTCACGGCGGCCGCTAACGATATCGGCTTCGAGCGCGTGTTCGCGCGGCAGATCGAGGCCTTGGGCAAGCCGGGCGACGTCGTCATCGCGATCTCGACCTCGGGCAAAAGCCCGAACGTGATCGCGGCTTTGCGCCAGGCGAAAACGATGGGCCTCGTCACGGCGGCGCTTGGCGGGAAACGCGGTGGCGACATGGCTGGTCTGACGGACCACCTGCTCGTGGTTCCGTCCGACACCACGGCGCGCATCCAGGAAATGCACATCGCGCTGGGGCACATGCTTTGCGGCGCCTTGGAGATCGAGTTGGGGCTGGTGCCGACGGGCTAAAAGCGCCCCCGGGCCGGCACCGCTCCGATGTGTGGATAGGGGAACATTTTCAGATAGTTAGCTCGCGCAAGCGGGCTATTTTTTTGATTATTTCACACAGTGAAAACGATATTCGTAATGCTGAAAATGTTTCTTGACCGCGGGCCGCCGTGGGTATTTGCTTTGGTCAAAGGGAGAAACAAAAAATGGATGCAACAATATTGCCGGGGCCGGCGATCAAGGCCCGTCCGCCGCGCGCTCGCACTGAAGGCGAACGCCACAGTATCCAGTCCGTCGATCGCGCGCTGTTCTTGCTCGAGACCATCGCCGAAGCCGGCGGTGAGGCGACGCTGACCGACCTCGCCACCCGCACCGGGCTGAACATCTCGACGTGTCACCATCTGCTGGCGACGCTGATCCAGCGCGGCTTCGCCGCCAAAGTGCCGGGCCGCAGGCTTTACGCGCTCGGCGCCCGCATCATGTATCTCAGTCACGCCTGCCTGCAGGTCGATCTGCCGCGGCGCGCGCAGCCCTATATCGACAATATCAACCGCGCCACGGGCGAGACCGTGCACCTCGCCGCCTTGCAGGGCGACCAGGTGGTGACGCTGGCGGTGCGTGAGGCGCGCCATGCCGTGCGTGTCGACACCGGCGGCATCGGCAAGCTCGAAGCGCCGCACGCGACGTCGGTCGGCAAGGCGATCCTCGCCTGGCTTCCCGAAGACGAGATGCGCCGCATCCTCGCCAACGGCATGAAGCGCTTCACCGACAACACGATCACCGAATTCCCCGCGCTGCTGGAAGCGTTGCGCATCGTGCGCCGCAACGGCTACGCCATCGACCGCGAAGAGCATCTGCCCGGCGTGATCTGCGTCGGCGCCGCGATCCGCGATCAGGCCGGCACGGTGATCGGCGCGATCAGCGCCTCGACCCCGATGATGCGCGCGAGCGAAGAGCACATCGCGCTGATGCGTGAGGAAATCACAGCGGCCACGCGCGCGCTGTCCGCCGAATTCGGCGAGCCTAGCTCGCAGCCGAATGCCGAACAGCCGCAGGCTGTCGCCAACTAACCGACCGTCGGGGCAACCCGCGCTCTTAATTTTGAACTGGAGGATGCATGTACGCGCCACCCGGAGTGAAGACCAACCACAACGAATTCCCGATTCCCGACAGCATGCGGGCCTGGACGCTTGGCGATCCGGGACAGCTCGCGCTCAAGGAAAAGCCGGTGCCGGTGCCGAAGAAGGCCGAAGTGCTGGTGCGCATCGACGCGGTGGCGATCTGCGCCACCGACCTCGAGATCATCTACCACGGCCCGCCGGCCTCCATTCAGGGCGGCCTGCCGTTCAACAAAGGCTTCACGCCGGGCCATGAATACATGGGCACGGTGGTCGCGCTCGGGCCGGGCGTCGACGAATACGAAATCGGCACGCGCGTGGCGGTGGAGATTCACGCCGGCTGCGGACAGTGCAAGCGCTGCCGCGAGGGCATGTACACCTCGTGCCACAACTACGGCCTCAACTACGGCGACCTGGACAAGGGTCATCGCGCCAACGGCTTCACCACCGACGGCGGCTTCTGCGAATACCAGGTCAACACCATCAACACGCTGGTGGCGATCCCGGACGAGATGACCGACGAGGAGGGGACGCTCGTCGTCACCGCCGGCACCGCGATGTATGCGCTCACCGAACTCGGCGGCCTCGTTGCCGGTGAGAGCGTGGTCGTCACCGGGCCGGGCCCGATCGGCCTGATGGCTGTGGCGGTCGCGAAAGCGCTCGGCGCCCATCCGGTGATCCTCACCGGCACGCGCGACAACCGGCTTGAGATCGGCCGGCAGCTCGGCGCCGACGCGGTGATCAACGTCCGCAAGACGCCGGACGTGGTCGGGGAAGTGAAGAAGCTCAACGGCGGCAAGGGCGTCGACTACGTGGTCGAATGCTCGGCGGCGACCAGCGCGGTGAATGATGCCGTGCGCATGGTCAACCGTGGCGGCCGCGTGTGTCTGGCGGCGTTCGCGCACGAGGAAGTGCCGGTCGATGTGGCGCACATCGTGCGCAACAACATCTACCTCTATGGCATCCGCGGCGAGGGCAAGAGCGCCACGCACCGCGCCGAAGCCTTCATGAAGCAGAAGCGCTTCGACGCGACGCTGATCCACACGCACACCTTCCCGCTCGACGATCTGCCTACGGCGATCCGCTATGCCAAGGACCGCGTCGAGGACGCCATCAAGGTGGTGGTGAAGGCGAAGTTCGACGCCGCGCAGAAAGTAGCGGCGGAGTAGTCGTTCTTATCCCTCCCCCGCTTGCGGGGGAGGGTGGCCAGCGAAGCTGGCCGGGTGGGGGCACGTGAGAGACTAACCCCGCCCGTCCGCTCGCTATCGCTCGCATCCACCCTCCCCGAAGGCGGGGAGGGATGAAGAGGAGCACAAATGCTCATCTGCGAAGAATACCTGACACCCACGACGCTCGCGGACGCTTTTGCCGCGATGGAGCGCCATCGCGGGCGCTCCCGCATCGTGGCCGGCTGCACCGACACGCTGCCCTGGGCGCGCGAAGGCCGCGCCGGCGACGTCGACGTGCCGGTGCTGATCGACGTGTCGAAAATCCCCGAGCTGACCGAGCGCCGCATCGACGGAGCGCGTGTGCGCATGGGCGCGGCGACGCCGATCCAGCGCTTTCTCGACGATGCCGCGCTCGCACGCGCATTGCCCTCTATGCCGCGCTGCGCGCTGTGGTTCGCGGACGATCAGATCCGCGCACAGGCGACTATCGGCGGCAATATCGTGAATGCCTCGCCGGCGGCGGACGCCACGCCCTGCCTGATCGCGCATGAATCCGAAGTCGAGCTGGCGCGGCATGATGGCGGCAAGATCGTGCGCCGGCGCATGAAGCTCACCGAATTCATCACGGGGCCGAGCCTCACTCAGCTGTCCGGCGATGAGTTGCTCACCGCGATCGAATGCGACGCGCTGCCGGGCTATGGCGGCAGCTTCGAGAAGGTCGGGCAGCGCCGCTCGCTGGTGATCTCGATCGTCTGTCTCGCCGTACTGGTGAAGCTCGATGCCCAGGGCCGCAAAGTCGACGACGTGCGGCTGGCCATCGGCGGTATCGGGCCGATGCCCATCCGGTTGACCGAGGTCGAAAGTTTTCTGCGCGGCGGCACGCTCACCGCCGAGCGGCTCGAGCACGCGGCTGAAATGCCGGTGTCGCTGGTCGCGTCGCGCACGCGCCAGGAATACCGCCGCGAAATCGTTCGCGGTTTCATGTTGCGGGGGCTGATCAACGCGGCGCGGCGCGCGGGAGCGAGCGTCGATGCCCTTAACCCAGAATTGGAGACGGCCTATGTCTGACTTCCGTCTCGAGGCGACCGTCAACGGCCGCAAGGTTTCGCGCAATGCCAAGCCGCATCAGCGGCTCTTGGATTTCCTGCGTGAGGACCTGAACCTCACCGGCAGCAAGGAAGGCTGCGGCGCCGGCGAATGCGGCACCTGCTCGGTCTTTGTCGACGGCGTGCTGATGAAGTCGTGCCTCTTGCCGGTGGCGAAGGCGCAAGGCGCGAAGATCGAAACGGTCGAGTCGCTGGCCAAGACCGGCGAAATGAGCGTGCTGCAAAAGGCCTTCCATAAGGCCGGCGCCAGCCAGTGCGGCTACTGCATCCCCGGCATGGTGATGGCGTCGACCGCGGCGCTGCGCGCCAATGCCTTTGCCGACCGCGAAGAGATCAAGGAGCGGCTCGGCGGCAACATCTGCCGCTGCACCGGCTACCAGAAGATCATCGACGCGGTGGAGATGGCGCGCGATGTGCAGAACGGTCGCCTGCCGGCGACGGCGTTGCTCGGCCTCGACGCCGAGGAGGGCGACTACATCGGCAAGAACGTGCGCCGCATCGACGCGCCGAGCAAAGTGTCGGGCCGGCTCAAATATGCCGGCGACATGGTGATGCCGGGCATGTTGCATGTGCAGGTGCTGCGCTCGCCGCATCCGCACGCGCGTATCGTGTCGATCGACACGTCCGCGGCAGAAGCGATGCCGGGCGTCGAAGGCGTCATCACCAGCGCCGATGTGCCCGGCGAGGACGGCTTCGGCGTGTTCGTGCACGATCAGCCGGTGATGGCGCGCGGCAAGGTGCGCTATGTCGGCGAGGCGGTGGCGGCGGTCGCGGCGGAAGACGAACTTACTGCCAAGCGTGCGGTGGCGGCGATAAAGGTGGTCTACGAGCCGCTGCCGGCGGTGTTCGACGCCTTCGAGGCGATGCGCCCCGGCGCGCCGGTGCTGCATGACTACGCGCCGGACAACATCACCAAGCACATCCCGATCCGGGTCGGCGATGTCGCCAAGGGCTTTGCCGAATCCGACCTGGTGTTCGAGGAGACCTATTCGACGCAGGCGATCGAGCACGCCTATCTCGAGCCGGAGGCGGGGCTCGCCTATGTCGATCACGACGATGTCGTGACGGTGGTCTCGCCGAGCCAGAACATCACGCATCACCGGCACATGTTGTCGAAGATCATCGCCAAGCCGATCAGCAAAGTGCGCTTCATCATGAGCCCGGTGGGCGGCGGCTTCGGCGGCAAAGAGGACATGATCTACCAGGGCATGCTGGCGCTGCTGGCGATGAAGACGCAGCGCCCGGTGCGGCTGGTGTTCACACGCGAAGAATCGATCATGACGACGGCGAAGCGCCATCCCTCGCGCACCACATTGCGCATGGGGCTGACCAGCGATGGCCGCATCCGCGCAGTGACGCTGACGATGATCTGCGACGGCGGCGGCTATGGTCTTTCGACCGAAGGCGTGATGCGCAAGGCGGCGATCCTGGGCGCGGGGCCTTACGTCGTCCCCAACCTCACGATCGACACCTACGGCATCTACACCAACAACACGCCGTCCGGCGCCTTCCGCGGCTTCGGCTCCCTGCAGACGCAGTTCGCCACCGAAAGCCACCTCGACATGGCGGCCGAGCGGCTCGGGCTCGACCCGTTCCAGATCCGGCGCATCAACGCGATGCAGGATGGCGGCGTCACGCACACAAAGCAGAAGCTCGGACGGGTGAGCATCACGCAAGTGCTCAATGCGGCGGAGAAAGGCTGCGGCTGGGAGGCCGGCGCGCCGACCTCGCGGGGCGCTACGCGCGGCGATCTCGATGGTCCCGATGTACGCCCGCCGGTGACGCCCGGCGCGCGTTTCGCAGTGGCGCATAAGCAGGAAGCGGCGGAGTAGCACGCATGGCTCGCAAACGCGGACGAGGAATGGCGGCCTGCTGGTACGGCATCGCGCGCACCGCGACAGTGGACCGTGCCGCCGCCTGGGCTGAGATCGACGACGGCGGCAGTGCCAAGATCGTCACCGGCGTGACCGAGATCGGCGAGGGCATCCTCACGGTGCTGGCGCAGATCGCGGCGCACGAGATGGGCGTCAAGCCCGAGCACGTGGTGATCGGCGACAACGACACCGCGCGCTCGCCGGAAGCGGCGCATGCCGGCGCGACCCGGCAGACCTACATGATCGGCAACGTGGTGGCGCTTGCCTCCCGCGAGGCGCGCAAGCGGCTGGTCGATGTGATGGCCGAGATCTGGGACGTCGAGGTCGAGACGATCCGCACCGGCAACGGCGAGATCTGGGCGGCGAACACCAATCATCGCATCTCTATGGGCGAGGCGGTGCATTGCGCCAAAAGCCGCGGCGTGGTGCCGGTCGGCTCCGCGACATTCGGCACCGACACGACGGGCATTGCCGACGGCAAGGGTGGCGACGGCTCTGGCCGTCCCTGGCAGGCTTATGTGTTTGGTTGCCAGGTGGCCGAGGTTGAAGTCGATACGGTGACCGGAGAAGTGCAGGTGCTCGGCGTCTGGGCCGCGCATGATGTCGGCCGCGCGGTCAATCCGCAGGGCGTCGAAGGCCAGATCGAAGGCGGCGTGGTGCAGGCGCTCGGGCAGGGCCTGATGGAGGACTACAAGCTCGACCAGGGCCACACCTCGACGCACGGCTTCGCCAAATACATCCTGCCGACGGCGCTCGACGTGCCGCGCGTGACCTCGATCATCGTCGAGGACCCGGACCCGATCGGCCCGCTCGGCGTCAAGGGCATCGGCGAGCCCGCCATGGTGCCGACGATCCCGGCGATCATGAACGCGATTTACGACGCGGTCGGCGTGCGCATCACCGCGCTGCCGGCGACGCCAGAGAAAGTGCTGATGGCGATCCGCGAAAAGGAAAAGCGCGAGGCTTACGTGGCGCCACAGGCGGCCGAGTGAGTCGAAGATGAGCGCAACAGACGCAACAGACTCCGCTCATTCCCGCGCAAGCGGGAATCCAGGGGCCAAGGACTGGGTCGCCGCTTCCGCGCGGGCGAGCGGAGAAGAGCAACCTTTCGCGGCCGATCTCGCCGCCATCCGCCGCCTCGCCCATCTACTGCCGGGTGCAAAGCCTGTGGCCGTGAACGGCATTCGCGTTGCGGCGAGCATCCGGCCCAACAAGTTCGTGATCGCCGGGGGCGACGACACGCCGATCACCATGCCGCGCACCGTATTCCAGGCCGTCTATCCGGACGGCACGGTGATGATCGATTCCGGAATGGACAAGGAAACTCACGATTCCTTCTCCACGCCCGACAAGCGCGAGCCCTATTTCCCGGAGGCCTTTGCCAAGGTGCAGCAGGCGCTGAACCAGGCGCGCATGATCGTGCTCACGCACTTCCATGCCGACCACGCCGCCGGTGTAACGCAGGCCGCGAACTACGACGAACTCGCGGCGAAGACGATCGTCAGCGGCGAGACGGCGAAGTGCCTGCTTACCACGCCGCACAAGCCGCATCTCGCCATGGCGGCGGAGCGGGTCGAACAGCTCAACATCGTCGACTACCGGCAATATCTCCCGGTCGCGCCGGGCATGGTGCTGATCAAGGCGAATGGCCACAGCGCCGACCACCAGATGGTCTACATCGCGTTGCAGTCCGGCCGCGAAATCCTGCACAGCGTCGATGTCGGCTGGGTGATGGAGAACATCCGTCAGGTGAGGGGCAAAGCCGCGCCCTGGGTGAAGGAAGATGTGCCGGCGGTGATGGGCCAGCTGCGCTGGCTCAACAGCGTGCTGCGCAGCGAGCCGAACGTCACTCTGCTGGTCACGCATGATGACGCGCTGTTCGATGCAGAAGCGAAAAGCGGGATTATCGGAGCCGATCTGAAACTTTAAAAAGGCCTGCGCACAAGCAGCAGCCAAACACGGAAAACGAGGGAGGGATTTGATGAACAGGGTTCGTATGCTGGGAATACTCGTCGCAGCGGGACTGGGAATGGTCGGTTTGCCGGCCATAGCGCAGGACTATCCCACGCGCACGATCACGATGATCGTTCCTTATCCCGCCGGCGGCCCGAGCGACGTGGTCGCGCGTATTATCGCCGACGGCATGGGCAAGGTGCTTGGCCACACGATCATCATCGAGAACATCGGCGGCGCCGGCGGCACCATCGGCACCGCGCGCGTGGCCGAGGCGCAACCTGACGGCTACACGATCCTTGGCGCCAGCATGGGTTCGCATGTGTCGGCGCCGGCGCTGTATCCGAATCTGAAATATGACTCGACCAAGGACTTCGAGCCGATCGGCCTGACGCTGCACGCGCCGGCGGCCATTGTCGCTCGGAACGATCTGCCGGCCAGCAATTTCAAGGAATTCGTCGATTACCTCAAGAAGAACGGCGACAACGTCAAAGAGGCGCACGGCGGCATCGGCTCGTCCTCGCACATGGCCTGCCTGCTGTTCACCTCGCAACTCGGATTGAAGCCCAGCCTGGTCGCCTATCGCGGCACGGGTCCGGCGCTCAACGACGTCATCGGCGGGCACGTCGATTTCTTCTGCGAGCAGGTCGTCAGCGTGAAGGGCGCGGTCAAGGGCGGTGCGCTCAAGGCCTTCGTGGTGTCCGGCGACGAGCGCTCGCCCGCTCTGTCCGACGTGCCGTCGGCGAAGGAGGTCGGCAATCCGGACTTCGGCATCAACATCTGGAGCGCGATTTTCGCGCCGAAGGGCACGCCGAAGCCCGTTCTCGATAGGCTCACCGACGCGCTCAACAAGTCGCTCGAAGACCCGGGACTGCAGCAGCGCATGATCGAACTCGGCGGCACCGTGCCGGACAAGGCCGACCGCGGTCCGGAGGCGCTGGCGAGCCTGCTCAAATCAGACATCGCGCGCTGGAACCCGATTCTGAAGGGCGCGACAGAGAAAACGAACTGACACCGGGAGGGACGCGGGCCGCAGCCGGCGGCTCGCGCTCCCCGGCAAGATCGATACGGAGTGAAGATGCTGACGCGGAATCCCGAGAGCGACAACGACCGTCTCATGCGCGAGCGCGCTCGCGCGGTGACGCAGGCGGGCGGCATAGACGAGGCGCTGGCCAAAGGCGCGCTGCCGAAGCTGGTCGACACGACGCTGTCAGAGGCGCTCGTGCTCGGCCTCCTCAAGCAGGGCGTGCGTAAGTACTTCGCCATCTTCGGTCACGGCTCGACCGATCTCGGCAACGTGCTGCGCATCTATGAGGAGGAGGGCGCCACCCGCACCGTGAATTGCCGCAACGAGGTGGAGATGGCGCATGCCGCCACCGCGCTGCGCTGGCAATATGGCGAGCTTTCGGCGGTGGTGACCTCGATCGGGCCCGGCGCCTTGCAGGCCTTCGCCGGCTCGCTGGCGGCGGCGTCGAACAGTGTCGGCGTCTATCACATCTATGGCGATGAGACGACCTTCGGCGAAGGCTACAACATGCAGCAGGTGCCGAAGGAGGAGCAGAGCCTGTTCGGCCGCCTGACGGCGGTGCTCGGCCAGTCTTATGTGCTGCATACGCCGGAAGGCTTGCGCGATGCGCTGCGCCGCGGCGCGCTGTGCGTGAACCATCCCTATCGCGCGGGGCCGTTTTTTCTGCTGCTGCCGCTCAATACACAGCCGGCGCATGTGACGGTGAACCTGGCGGCTTTGCCGGCGCGGCCGGACCTGCCGAAGCTCGCGCCCGCCGAAGATGCCGGGCTCGACGCGGCGGCGGCGCTGATCGCCAAGGCGGCCAAGGTCGTCATCAAAGCCGGCGGCGGAACGCGCGGGCATGATGCTGTCGTCCGCAGGCTCGCGGAAGCCGCGGGCGCGGCGGTGGTGCTGTCGCCGGGCTCGACCGGCGTGTTGCCTGATGCGCATCCGCAGAACATGCATGTCGGCGGATCGAAGGGCTCGATCAGCGGCAATTACGCCATGGCGGAAGCCGAACTCGTGCTCGTCATCGGTTCGCGTGGCGTGTGCCAGGCCGACTGCTCCGGCATCGGCTACAAGAAGGCCGAGGCGGTGATCAACATCAACGGCGATCTCGCCGACGCGCTGCACTACAACAAGACCGTCGCGCTCATTGGCGACATCGGCGTAGTGGCGGAGCGGCTGGCGGCGAAGCTGGAAGCCGCCGGCGCGAAAAGGAACAAGGGTGCCTGGGTTACTGCCTGCGCCGCCAAGAAGGCCGAATGGGCCGAGTTCAAGCGCAAGCGCTTCACCTGCCCGCCGCTTGACGACGAGGTGTGGGGCAAACCGGTTCTGGCGCAGCCGGCTGCGATCAAAATCGTCTGTGACTTCGCCAAGCAGATCGGCGCCGTGAAGCTGTTCGATGCCGGCGACGTGCAGGCCAACGGCTTCCAGATCGTCGAGGACGAGCGAACCGGCGAGACCTACACCGAGACGGGCGCTTCTTACATGGGGTTCGCGGTTAGCGCGCTGGTGGGCGCGGCGCTGGCGGAGAAGCCGGTATATTCGATCGCCTTCACCGGCGACGGCTCGTTCATGATGAACCCGCAGGTGCTGATCGACGCCGTTGAGCATGGCGTGCGCGGCATGATCGTGATCTTCGACAACCGCCGCATGGCGGCGATCTCGGGGCTGCAACTCGCGCAATATAATCGCGAGTTCCGCACCAACGACTCGGTGGCAGTCGATTACGTGCAGCTCGCGTCATCCGTGTCCGGCGTGCTCGCGGTCTGCGGCGAGACGACCGCAGACGGCCTGCGCACGGCCTTGAAGGCAGCGCACGGCCACGACGGTCTCTCGGTGGTGCACGTGCCGGTCTATGCCGGGCCGGACGAACGGGCCGGCCTCGGCGCCTGGGGCCAGTGGAACGTCGGCAACTGGTGCGAGAACGTGCAGGACACCTGGATCAAGCAGGACCTGTGACCAGTCATCCTGAGGTGGCTACAGCCGACTTGTGGGGGCTCGCTACGCTCGCACCTCAGAGTGACGAATCGGCAATCGCCACCGCCGTGCCGATGCGCGCCGACGCGGCGACCGCTTCAGTGACCGCCACGGTATTGATGATCTCCTCTGGCGCGGTCGCGAACGTCACGTCATTTGCCACTGCGTCGGCAAAGGCCTCCAATACCGCGCGTTCCTTGTCGACGGCCTCATAGGTAACGCGCTCGGTCCGACCGGCGAGGTCGGAGACAAGCAGCTCTGTCTCGCCGCGCATTTCTAGCGCGCCCTGCGAGCCGAATACATGGATTCGGTAGAAGGCGCTCGCAGCGTGCAGGGTGCCGAGATAGCCGGTGGCGCCGCTCGCAAAGCGCATCAGGCATGACGTCGTGTCGTCGACGTCGATCGCGTGCTGTCGCCGC
>DATDMA010000429.1:0-8661 GCA_036519015.1 Pseudolabrys sp.
TCTCGTCTCGATTGGGGACTATCAACACCCCAAGGTGCGCTTCCCCGGCTCGTTCGGCTCGGCTTATCTCTATTACGTGGTGCCGAAGGTGATCCTGTTCCGGACCGAGCATTCGCGGCGCACGCTGGTGCCGAAGGTGGACTTCATCAGCGCGCCGGGCAGCAATGAGCCGAATGTTTATCGCACCGGCGGCCCGGTCGCGCTGGTGACCAACCGCTGCCTGTTCGAGTTCGAGAATGGACGCTTCCGGCTGGCGAGCATACATCCTGGCCATACGGTCGCGGAGGTGACCGAGCACACCGGCTTCGAGTTCGACCAGCCGGAGCACATACCGGAGACGCCGGCGCCCTCGCCCGAGACGCTCGCGCTGATGCGCGAGGTGGTGGCGCCGCAATTGGCCGAAGTCTACCCGCAGTTCGCCGCGCAGGTGTTCGGGGTCGGCGAGGCGGCTTTCGCGAAGTGAACCCGTATCGCCAGGCGGGCCACCCACTCGCTCATCTTTCACTTTCAAGCTCGGCTAAAGTGCGGCTACTCTCCCCGCCAATAATTCAACAATACGAGGAAACTCTCAGGTGCAAACGGTTGAAGCTGCGGTGATTGGCGTGGGCTGGATCGGGGGCTTGCGCGCGGAGACGCTGTCGCGCACGGCGCTGGTCGATAAACTGCATCTCTGCGACATCAAGCCGGACCGGCTCGCCGAGGTGAAGGCGAAATACAACCCCGCCACCGCGACGCTCGATTACAACGACATCATCAACAACCCGAAGATCTCGGTGGTCTATGTTTCGACTACGCCGGAGTCGAATCACTATCCGATCGCGCGCGACTGCCTGAAGTCCGGAAAGAACGTGATGCTGGAGAAGCCGATCGCGCTGGAGCTGTGGGAGGCGGACGAGCTCATCCACCTCGCCAAGCGCAACAACCTGAAATTCACCATCGGCTATTCGCAACGGTTCAACCCGAAGATCGCCTTCGCCAAGAAGAAGATCGTTGACGGCACGCTGGGCAATGTCGTCTCCGTGCTGGTGAGCCGCCACCTCTCGCGCGACCTCGGCAAGAAGATCGCGGGCCGCGTGCGGCTCTCGCCTGTCGTGATGGAATCGACGCACGATCTCGACTTCGTGTTCTGGCTGCTGGAGCCGGCGAAGCCGGTGCGCGTCTATTCCCAGGGCGCTTACGGCTACATGAAGCCGGTGAACGGCTCGCACGATGTGATGTTCACCACCGTCACCATGGACAATGGCGTGGTGGTGATGATCGGCGGCGGCTGGAATTTCCCGCCGAGCTATCCGAACTATTGCTCGACCTGGATCGAGATCACCGGCACCGACGGCGCATTGGTGCTCGACGACACGCAACGCGACAACTGGCTCAACACCGAGAAGCGCGGCCAGGAGTTTCCGATGTCGACGATGCCGGGAGAGCAGGTGGATCACGTCTTCGCCGGTGGCATCGGGCCGGAGACGATCTATTTCCTCGAGGCCTGCATCCGCGACAGCGCGGTGATGGTGACGCCGGAAAGCGCGCGGCGGGTGATGGAGACCTACAGCGCGGCTGATTTGTCGGCCGACCGCAATGAGCCGATTGACCTGCCGCTTTCGAACGAAACGATCTCGGGCATCGCCGAGCTCAAGAAGAAGAACCGCGCGGGGCTGAATATCTAATCTGTCATTCCGGGGCGCGAGCGCAGCGAGCGAACCCGGAATCCAGAAACGGACTCCGAGCAAGCATCTGGATTCCGGGTTCGGCGCTTCGCGCCGCCCCGGAATGACAAGTCAGGGGGGAACTCATGAAGCAAAACGCTAAAGGCGTCGGCCTTGCCATCATCGGCGGCGGACGCGTCGGGCTGTTCCGCGGCGAGGTCGCCGCGCGGCATCCGGCAGTGGAGTGGATCGGGCTGGCCGAGAAGAACCCGAACCGCGCCGGCGAAGTCGGACCGAGGATCAACGCCGACTTCGTGACACAGAGTCATGTCGAGCTGTTGAAACGCCCCGAGGTGACCTGCGCCATCATCGCCACCGACGAGCACCTGCATGTCGATCCGATCATGGCGGCAATCGAGCGCGGCATTCCGATGCTGATCGAGAAGCCGCTGGCCACAAGGCTCGACGAATCCGCGCGCGTGCTGAAGCTGATCAAGGATGCCAAGATCGACGCTGTCGTCGGCTATACGCAGCGATTCCGCAGGCGGTGGCTGGCGGCGAAGGAAAAATGCCGCACGGGTGCGTTAGGCGACGTGACGATGGTCACCTCGCGCGCCTTCATGAACCGGCTGGTGGCGATCGACAATTACAAGCGCACGGATGACCCGGGCACGATCTCGCCGATGGTGATCTCCGGAACGCATGCGCTCGACATCTGCATGTGGTGCCTCGACGGCAAGAAGCCGGTCGAGGTCTATGCGCGCTCGATCGACAAGGTGCTGGGGCCTTTGTACAAGGGCATCGACGCCACCGCCGGCATGATTATGTTCGACGACGGCACGGTGTATCACCTCAATATCTCGTGGGCGCTGCCGGTGACATGGCCGGGCGCGGTCTATTCGCTCGAGGTCGGCATCGTCGGTACCACCGGCGTGCTCACCATCGACGACACGCACCGCGATATCGTGCTGGCGGTGTCGAAGGCGCAGTCGGAGGGCTACAACCCCGACGCGTCGCGGCTGGTGGACTTCATGGGCAGCTATCCGCCCGGCGACATGGCGCTCGGCGAATTGCGCGGGCCGATGGCGTTGGAAACCGACTCGTGGCTCAACCGCGTGGCGCTCGGGTTGCCGACCGCGGCCGCGACCGTGGAAGAAGCGCATCGCAATCTGATGCTGACCAAGGCTTTGGATTTGTCGGCCAAGCGCAAGCAGTCGGTGAAGCTGCCGTTGGGAGAGGATGATGTGAGGGCGGTGGCTTAAGCGCCGCATCGCCGTCGTTCCCCGGGCGCAGCGCAGCACGAAGTGGTGCGCTGCAGACCCGGGGTCCAGCTTGTTAAGGAAGAATAGCTGGGTCCCGGATCAGCGGTGCATCACTACGTGCTGCACCGCATCCGGGACACGATGCTGTGCGCAGCCTCAAGCGCGCTCCCCCAAACTCTTGATCCCCAACTCCCCCGCCAACTTATCGAGTTGCACCAACAACTCCGGCGGCAGGGCAAGACCGTTGCGCAAACGATCCGCGCGGCGCTGGGCACGCGCATCGCCAGGCAGGCGCACGGGCTCGCCGCCAGGCAGCGGCTTGGAATTCCGCAGCTCGCGCGTATGGCGGTCGACTTCGGCCTTAAATTTTTCGAGCGGCTGAAAGCGACTGGGATCGAGCGCGACAATGAACTGCCCGGTGTTGGTCATGCGGTCGGGCTCGGCATTGAAGTCGACGCAGTCGCGGCCGAACAGCGCGCCGTTGAGCGTTCCGGCAAGCAGACCGAGCGTCAACGCCAAACCCGCGCCCTTGTAGCCGCCCATCGGCAGTAGCAGCGCTTCCATGCTCTTGTGCGGATCGGTGATCGCTTCGCCTGTTTTCGGATCGACCATCCAGTCATCGTGCAATGGCTTGTTCTGCAGCCGATGATTCTTGATGGTGCCGTAGGAGACGACAGACGTCGCGATGTCGAGCACCACCGGCGGCTCCTTGCCCGCCGGAATGGCGATGGCAAGCGGATTGGTGCCAAGCAGCGGCTCGGCGCCGCCGGCGAGCGGCATGTGGTTGGCGTTGGCCACCGCCGAGTAGATGCCGATCATGTCGGCCTTCAGCGGCAGCGCGGCGTAGACGCCGGCGGCGCCGGCATGACCCGACATGTTGCAGCCGACCCAGGCGACGCCATTTTCCTTGGCCATTTCGATGGCCAACTCGGCGCATTTCGACACCACCAGATGGCCCATCCCGTTGTCGCCTTCGACCAGAGCGGTCGCCGGCGCGGTGCGGTTGACCTTGAGGGTCGGCCGCGGATTCGTTGAGCCGAGCTTGAGCCGCTGCACATATTGCGGCAGACGGAATACGCCGTGCGCGTCGGCGCCGATCAGATCGGCCTCCAGCATCAGCTCGGCGATCTTGGCGGCGTCCGCCGCTGGCACGCCGGCCTTAATCATCGCGTCGTTGATGAAACTCTGGACCGCAGCGATCGGCGTGCGGGCGATTTTGGTCTGGGCGTTCATTTCGGCATTCCCGCCAGGAACTTCTCGAAGTTACCCTGAAGGATCGCGGTCTTGTCGGCGTCCGAAATCTTCAGACCGCGGACGCGCTTGACGCAATCCATCATGCCCATGTCGTAGGGATAATCGCTGCCAAGCATGACCTTGTCGACGCCGACCAGGCCGATCATCGCTTCGAGCGTCTGATCGTTGTGCAGGATGGTGTCGTAGATGAAACGCTTAGCGATACCCTTCGGCTGCGTCTTGACGTTGACCTTGGTCTCACCGCGCACGGCCCAGCCGTGCTCCCAGCGCGCCGCCTGATAGGGCGTGAAGCCGCCGCCATGCGCGAGCATGACCTTGAGCTTCGGATGGCGATCCATGACACCGCCGAAAATCAGCGAGGCGGCGGCGATGGTCGTGTCGAGCGGATTGCCGATCAGATTGGCGAGGTAATAGGACTTCAGACGGTCGGCGCCAGCGACGTTGTTGGGATGAACGAACATGAAGGCGCCAAGTTCGGCGGCAGTCGCCCACAGCGGCTCGAACATCGGATCGTCGAGGTTCTTACCCTGGAAGTTCGAGGCAAACATTGCGCCCTTGAAGCCAAGCTTGGTGATGATGCGCTTGAGTTCGTCAGCGGCCTTGGCCGGCTGGCCGAGCGGCAGCGTGCCGATAGCCATGAAGCGGTCCGGATGGGCCGCGACATGCTTGGCCATCTGGTCGTTCTGGATCTGGGCGACCAGCGGGCTGAGTTCGTTGCCGAGGCCGTAGAGATAGGTCTGCGGGGTGGCCGACAGCACATGCAGGTCGACGCCGGTCGCGTCCATGTCCTTGAAGCGGCGCGGTATGTCGAAGCCGCCGGTCGGGAAGTCCTTGTAGGCCACGCCGGCGACGTCGAGCGTTGAGAAGTCGGCGTCCTGCGCCGTGATGGTCACCGGCGACTTTGGCGCCGCCTTGGTCAGGAGGGCGGCGGTCTCCTCGGTGAGAATGTGGGTGTGAGTGTCGATGGTTCGTCCTGGACTCATTTCATCCCCTGAAATTCAATTCTTATTGCGGTCGCCCGACAACCTTGATTGCCGCAGCCTCAGGTGAGGCGCAAGGCCCTGCGCAAGCACAATTTCTCGCGAGCGGACCGGGCAGGAATCGGGTTCCCAGGCTTGGTCCTCCTGCAGTAGGTTTTCGGCTATAACCCAGACCCCGCCAATCGTACGTTCCGGAACAACCATGACAGCGACCGACTCCACCGCCACCCATCATGAACCGCGCGTGGAGGACGACGCCCTCGTCCGCGGCACCGGCCGCTTCGTGGACGACCCGCGCCTGCCGAACCAGGCCTATGCGGTGTTTGTGCGCTCGCCGCATGCGCACGCGCGCGTGCTGTCGGTGAACGCCGACGAGGCGCGCAAGATGAAGAAGGTGCTGGCCGTGCTCACGGCCGAGGACATGAAGGCGGCGAACGTCGGCAGCCTGTCGCGGCACCCGCCGGTGCCGGGCCGCGGCGGCGCCAAGATGGCGATGCCGTTCCGGCCCTCGCTCGCCGGCGACAAGGTGATGCATGTCGGCGACCCGGTCGCCATGGTCGTAGCGGAGACGGCGGCCGCCGCGCAGGACGCGGCCGATCTCGTCATTGTCGAATACGAAGAATTGACGCCCGTGGTCGATCTCGAGACCGCGATGAAGAGCGACACCCAGCTCTACGAGGAAGCGCCGGGCAATCTGATCGTCGACTGGCCGGGCACCGTGCCGAGCGAGGAGAACGAGCGCGCGGTGGCGAAGATCATCGCCGAGGCGCCACATGTGGCGCGCGTGCGCGTCACAAACCAGCGCATGATCGTGGCCTCGATGGAGACGCGCGGCGGCACCGGCGTCTACGACAAGGCGACCGACAGCTACACGCTGCATGCCTGCTCGCAGGGCGCGGATTCACTACGCGCGCAGGGCGCCGCTATTATGGGCGTCCCTAACGACAAATTGCGCGTGATGACGGAAGACGTCGGCGGCGCCTTCGGCATGAAGACGCCGTTCTATCCGGAATATGCGGCGCTGCTCATCGGCGCACGCAAGGTCGGGCGGCCGGTCCACTGGATGTCCTCGCGCTCGGAGGCCTTCCTCACCGACACGCAGGCGCGCGACACGATCACCGAGGCCGCGCTGGCGCTGGACGAGAAGGGCAAGTTCCTGGCTTTGCAGGTGCGCCATCTGTGCAATCAGGGGGCCTATGTCAGCAATGCCGGCATCGGCATCAACACCAACAATTTCGCGCGCTGCGTGCCCGGCATGTATCGCATCGAGAAGGTGGACCTCTCCGTCGCCTGCTATTTCGCCAACAAGACGCCGATCGGGCCTTATCGCGGAGCCGGGCGGCCGGAGGCGAACTACGCGTTGGAGCGCGTGGTGGAGGAAGCCGCGCGCATCACCGGGATCGACAAAGTGCGGCTGCGCAAGAAGAACCTCATTCCGCAATCGGCGATGCCCTACAAGACCGCCATCGGCAACGTCTATGACAGCGGCGACTTCCCCGGCATCGTCGACAAGGCGCTGGCGCTCTCCGACTATGACAACATCGGCAAGCGCAAGCGCGAGGCAGCCAAGCGCAAGAAGCTGCGCGGCATCGGCATCTCCTGCATGCTCGAGCACGCGGGCTCGCTGCCACTGGAAGAGGCCTCGGTGAGCTTTCCCGACAGCGGCAAGCTCATCCTCGGCTGCAACGTGCAATCGACCGGCCAGGGCCACGCCACGGTGTTCGGCCGGCTGCTGGCGAAGAAGCTCGGCATCGATGCCGCGATGATCCAACACCGGCACGGCGACACGGCGCTCGGCCTCACTGGCTTTGCGTCCGTGGGCTCGCGCTCGGCCATGTGCGCCGGGAACGCCATCATGCATGTGGCCGATGTGATGCTGGCCAAGGGCAAGAAGGTCGCGTCCGCGCTGCTGGAGGCGTCCGAAAGCGATATCCAATATCGCGACGGAAATTTCATTGTGGTTGGCACCGACCGCAAGATCTCTCTGTTCGATACGGCGCGGCGGGCAAAAGACGTCGGCGGCCGCGGCGATATCCCGGCCAGCCTCGACACCAAAGACAAAGCCGAGACGCCCCTCACCTTCCCCAATGGCTGCCACATTGCCGAGGTGGAGATCGATCCCGAGAGCGGCGAGATGGAGATCGTGACCTATACCGCGGTCGACGACTGCGGCACGCCGCTCGACATGATGATTGTCGAGGGCCAGGTGCAGGGCTCGATCGCGCAAGGCGTGGGCCAAGCGTTGATCGAGAACGCAGTCTACGACGCGGGCAGCGGCCAGCTCGTCTCCGGCTCTTTCATGGACTACGGCATGCCGCGCGCGCACATCATGCCCATCGAGCTGCGCGAACTTAACTATCCGGTGCCGGCGACCAGCAATCCGCTCGGCGTGAAGGGCACCGGCGAGGCCGGCACCACGGCGGCAATCGCCGCGGTGATGAATGCAATCTCCGACGCGGTCCCGAACGGCGCGGCCGACCACATGGAAATGCCGGCCACGCCAGACAAGATTTGGGAAGCGTGCCGGAAGGGAATGGCGGGGAAGTAATGGGCTTGTCATCACCGGGCCGCGCGAAGCGCGAGTCCCGGTGATCCCGCTTAGGTGGGCAATGTGCCCGACTAAGCGAGATGGCCGGGACAAGCCCGACCATGACAATCACAAAATCTGTACCAGAAGAAAAAAATGGCCGGGACATGCCCGGCCATTTGCATTTCGATATGCGCCGCGCTCACGCCTGCGAGATGAACTTCGTATTCATGTACGCCTGCAGGCCTTCGACGCCGCCTTCGGAGCCGTAGCCGGACTCCTTGATGCCGCCGAAGGGCGTCTCCGGCGTCGAGATCGCGACGCTGTTGACGCCGACCATGCCGGACTGAATCGCATCGCCGATGGCGGTCGCGGTCGCACCGGATGAGGTGAACGCGTAAGCAGCCAGACCGAATTCCAGCGAATTCGCGCGCTCGACCACCTCGTCGAAAGTCTT
Organism: Pseudolabrys sp.; assembly: GCA_036519015.1. Lineage (GTDB taxonomy): Bacteria > Pseudomonadota > Alphaproteobacteria > Rhizobiales > Xanthobacteraceae > Pseudolabrys. The sequence goes on from DATDMA010000429.1 coordinate 8,124, forward strand.
GAACGGTACGATCGGCGCCAGCGGGCCGAACGGCTCCTCCGTCATGATCTTCGAATCATCCGGTACGTCGGTGATCACCGTCGGCTGGAAGAAGTAGCCCTGGTTGCCCTGGCGCGAGCCGCCGGCGAGGATCTTGCCGCCACGTTCCTTGGCGTCGTTGACGAAAGATTCCATCGCATCGAGCCGGCGCGGATTGGCGAGCGGGCCCATGGTGGTGCCCTTCTCCAGGCCGTCGCCGAGCTTGATGCTCTTGGCGTATTCGGTGAAGCGCGCGACGAACTTGCTGTAGCCCGCCTCCTGCACATAGAAGCGCGTCGGCGAGATGCAGACCTGCCCGGCATTGCGATACTTGAAAGCGGCAATGGTGTCGGCCGCCTTCTCCGGATCGGCATCGGCAAACACCACGACCGGCGAGTGGCCGCCGAGCTCCATGGTGGCGCGCTTCATGCCCTTGGCGGCGAGTGCCGCGAGATGCTTGCCGACCGGGATAGAGCCGGTGAAGGAAATCTTCTTCACGACGTCCGACGCAAGCAGATAT
>DATDMA010000430.1:0-2679 GCA_036519015.1 Pseudolabrys sp.
CGGCTACGCCGCCTCGATCGCGGGCTTCCTGACCAAGAAACCGGGCGTGTGCCTCACGGTATCGGCGCCGGGCTTCCTCAATGGCCTCACCGCCTTGGCCCACGCCACCACCAATTGCTTCCCGATGATCCTGATCTCGGGCTCGTCGGAGCGCGAGATCGTCGACCTGCAACAGGGCGACTACGAGGAGATGGACCAGCTTGCGATCGCCAAGCCGCTCTGCTAGGCCGCGTTCCGCGTGCTGCACGCCGCCGACATCGGCATCGGGCTGGCGCGGGCAATCCGTGCCGCGGTGTCAGGCCGCCCGGGTGGCGTCTACCTCGATTTGCCCGCGAAGCTTTTCGGCCAGGTGATGGACGCCGAGGCCGGCAGGAAGTCGCTGGTCAAGGTGATCGATGCCGCGCCGGCGCAGATCCCCGCGCCCGATTCCGTCAAGCGCGCGCTCGATGTGCTCAAATCCGCCAAGAAGCCGCTGATCATTCTCGGCAAGGGTGCCGCCTACGCGCAGGCCGACGATGCCATCAAGTCGTTCGTCGAAAAGAGCGGTGTGCCGTTCCTGCCGATGAGCATGGGCAAGGGCCTGCTGCCTGACACGCATCCGCAGTGCGCGGGCGCGGCGCGCTCGACGGTGCTGAAGGATTCCGACGTCGTGATGCTGATCGGCGCCCGCCTCAACTGGCTGCTGTCGCACGGCAAGGGCAAGACCTGGGGCGATGCGCCGAAGCGCTTCATCCAGATCGACATCGAGCCCAAGGAAATGGACTCCAACGTCGAGATCGTGGCGCCTGTGGTCGGTGACATCGGCAGTTGCGTCTCGGCGATGCTCACCGCGATGGGCAACAACTGGCAAGCGGCGCCCGCCGACTGGATGAGCGCGGTCGCCAAAAAGCGCGAAGAGAACGTCGCCAAGATGGCGCCGCGCCTGATGAACAACAATTCGCCGATGGACTACCACGGCGCGCTCGGCGTGCTGCGCACCATCGTCAAGGAGCGGCCGGACGCGATGCTGGTCAACGAAGGCGCCAACACGCTCGACCTCGCGCGCGGCATCATCGACATCTACCAGCCGCGCAAGCGCATCGACGTCGGCACCTGGGGCATCATGGGCATCGGCATGGGCTACGCCATCGCCGCCGCCATCGAGACCGGCAAGCCGGTCTTGTGCGTCGAGGGTGACTCGGCGTTCGGCTTCTCCGGCATGGAGGTGGAGACGATCTGCCGCTACCAGCTGCCGGTCTGCATTGTCATCTTCAACAATGACGGCATTTATCGCGGCACCGACGTCAACAGCGCCGGCAGCGATCCCGCGCCGACCGTGTTCGTCAAGGGCGCGCGCTACGACAAGATGATTGAAGCCTTCGGTGGCGTCGGCGTCAATGCGATGTCGCCTGACGAACTGAAGCGCGCCGTCAACGCAGCGATGGATTCCGGCAAGCCGACGCTGATCAACGCCGTGCTCGATCCCGCCGCCGGCAGCGAGTCGGGCCGCATCGGCAACCTCAATCCGCAGAGCGTGCTGAGCAAGAAGAAATAGACAGTTCACCCGTCATTCCCGCGCAGGCGGGAATCCAGTAACCGCCGAGCTATCGTGAGATGAAGGCCACCACCCAACTGAACTGAACAGCCGGTGAGGACTGGATGCCCGCGTTCGCGGGCATGACGACACCATTTATATTTCTAAGGAGAGAAAAGATGACCAAGGCGCTGAAGGGCGTGCGAATTCTCGATTTCACCCACGTCCAGTCGGGACCGACCTGCACGCAATTGCTGGCGTGGTTCGGCGCCGATGTGATCAAGGTCGAGCGCCCCGGCGTCGGCGACATCACGCGCGGCCAGTTGCAGGACGTGCCGAACGCCGACAGCCTGTATTTCACCATGCTCAACCACAACAAGCGCTCGATCACGCTCGACACCAAGAACCCCAAGGGCAAGGAAGTGCTGACCGCGCTGATCAAGAGCTGCGACGTGCTGGTGGAGAATTTCGGCCCCGGCGTGCTCGATCGCATGGGATTCCCCTGGGAGAAGATCCACGCCATCAACCCGAAGATGATCGTGGCCTCGATCAAGGGCTTTGGTCCCGGCCCCTACGAAGACTGCAAGGTCTATGAGAACGTCGCGCAATGCACCGGCGGCGCGGCATCGACCACCGGCTTCCGCGATGGGCTGCCGCTGGTCACCGGCGCGCAGATCGGCGACAGCGGCACCGGCTTGCATCTGGCGCTCGGCATCGTCACAGCACTCTACCAGCGCACCATGACCGGCGAGGGACAAAAGGTCACCGCGGCGATGCAGGACGGCGTGCTCAACCTCGCGCGGGTCAAGCTGCGCGACCAGCAGCGCCTCGCGCACGGCCCGCTGAAGGAATACAGCCAGTTCGGCGAAGGCATTCCGTTCGGCGAAGCGGTGCCGCGCGCCGGCAACGATTCCGGCGGCGGCCAGCCCGGCCGCATCCTCAAGTGCAAGGGCTGGGAGACCGATCCCAACGCCTACATCTATTTCATCACCCAGGCCCCGGTCTGGGAGAAGATCTGCGACGTCATCGGCGAGCCCGGCTGGAAGACCCATCCGGATTACGCCAAGCCCCCTGCCCGTTTGTCGCGCCTCAACGAGATCTTCGCGCGCATCGAGCTGTGGACCATGACCAAGACCAAGTTCGAGGCGATGGAAATCCTCAACAAG
>DATDMA010000431.1:0-8077 GCA_036519015.1 Pseudolabrys sp.
TTCGTCACGATTTGCGACGGGTACGGCAAAGAATGCGTCGCGCTGCCGCTCTCACCACAGTTTCGCCATCGCATCTACTAACGTCGTGACTCAACTTGTGATCGCACGCACGCGAGCGGGAACAAACAAGGGCAGCCTCGAGAAGTTGCGAGGCCGTCTGCGGCCACACCGCTTCCACTCACCAGGAGCAGGTGACATCACATCCGGCGAGTCACCTCACGACTCCACCACCTGACGTGGAGGAGCCAGAAGGGACGAGTCATCCGGAGGTTACGCTGTGAAGATCACGGACCACAGGTCGCTGTCACAATGCGTCGGCGTTGCGGTGATCGGCTATGGCTACTGGGGGCCTAACCTCGTGCGCAATTTCGCTAAGACCGAGGGGGCGCAAGTGGTTGCCATCAGCGACGTGGACCCGAAGAAACTGGCGGCAGGAACGCGCCTTTTCCCTGGAATAGGGCAGACGATCAATTTCCACGACCTTCTGAAGGATCGCCGGATTGATGCGATCGTGATCGCGACACCTGTGCATACGCATTATGAAATCGCGCTCGCCGCGATCAGGGCCGGCAAGCATGTGCTTGTCGAGAAGCCGCTGGCACAGACCTCCGTACAGGTTCGGCATCTCATCGAGGAGGCGGAGCGACAGAATGTTGTCCTGATGGTGGATCACACGTTCGTCTATACGCCTGCGGTTCAGAAGATTCGGGAGCTCATTCTCGACTGCTCCCTCGGAGATATTTACTATTACAATAGCACGCGCGCGAGCTTGGGCTTGTTCCAGAACGACGTAAACGTCATTTGGGACCTTGCAGTTCATGATGTATCGATCATCAGGTACATTCTGAATGAGGCGCCAATCGCGGTTTCTGCAACAGGCGTCAGCCATCTCGCTGGGAGTCCCGAGGACACGGCGCATATTGTGCTATTTTTTCAAAGCAGCTGCATCGCGCACATCAGCGTCAATTGGCTCTCGCCGGTCAAGCTACGGCAGACCTTTATCGGAGGCAGCCGAAAGATGATCGTCTATGACGATTTGGAGGCCGCCGAGAAGATCAAGGTATACGACAAGGGCATTACGCTGAGCAGGTCAGCAGAGAATGTTAATCAGCTCAGGATTGGGTATCGCGCCGGAGATATGTGGGCGCCGCACCTTCCCACGAAGGAAGCATTGGAAGCGGAAGCCGAGCACTTCATAGCTTGTATCCGGCACGAGGCATCGCCCATTTGCGGCGGCGTGAACGGATTGGAAGTCGTCGAAATTCTGGAGGCGGCTTGCAAGTCGATCGCCGCGCACGGCGCTCCGATCCCGCTTGGGCCGGTGCCGAAAGGCAAAACCTGGGAAGGAGTGACAGTTGGTTCCGTTCCTCAACCTTCATGAACAGTATCGAGGCATCAAGAACGAGATCGATGCGGCGGTCGGACGGGTGCTCGCTTCTGCCTGCTTCGTGCTCGGTCACGAGGTCGAGACCTTCGAGAGAGATTTCGCGGATTATTGTGGCGCGCGCCATGCTGTCGCTGTCAATTCGGGAACGTCGGCCTTGCATCTGGCTCTGCTTTCGGCCGGAATAGGTCCGGGAGACGAAGTGATCACCACGCCGATGACATTCGTCGCGACCACGGCGGCGATCCTGTATACGCAGGCGATCCCAGTTTTCGTCGATATCGACTCGCAGAGCTGGAACATCGATGCGGCTAAAATCGAGCGCGTGATAACGCCACGCACCAAGGCCATTCTCCCGGTTCATTTGCATGGCCTGATGGCCGACATGGACCCAATTTTGAAGATTGCTAAAGATCATGGGCTGATCGTGATCGAGGACGCGGCGCAGGCGCACGGCGCCGAGTACCGGGGAAAGCGCTCGGGAAGCCTCGGCCAGTTAGGCTGCTTCAGCTTTTATCCTGGGAAGAACCTTGGGGCGTGCGGCGAGGCTGGCGCGGTGGTGACTAACGACGCCGAGTTGGCGCATACCATGAGGATGCTGCGGGATTGGGGACAATCGGCCAAGTACAATCACGTGCTCAAAGGCTACAATTACCGCATGGACGCGATCCAGGCGGCGGTCCTTGGCGTTAAGCTAAGGCATCTTGAGGCGTGGACCAAAGCGCGCCGGATGCATGCGGCACATTATGATTCCCTGCTGGCCGCGTGCAGCGTTGAAACGCCCGCAAGAGGGGAAGGAGACCGCCACGTCTATCACGTTTACGCGGTCCGGCTGTCCGAAAGGGATACGGCGCGGCGGATGCTAGAGGCGGCTGGGGTCGCCTGTGGCATGCACTATCCCGTTCCTGTTCATCTTCAGCCTGCGTACCGGGATTTGGGATATGGCATTGGACATTTTCCCGTGGCTGAGCGTTTCGCTGCTGAGACGCTTTCGCTTCCGATCTATCCGGAGCTGAGAGCCGAACAGATCGAGCGAGTGGCGGCACTGCTGCGCGACGTTCATAACGAGGTAGCAGCGTGAACATGAGCGGCACGCGTATGGTGAAGGCTGTGCATGGTTTGCGCGAGTCCGCGCCCGATCCTCAGTTCCAGCAGGAACTGGCTGGGGATATGCGCGATCGCCTCACCAGGGAGCAGCTGGCCGAAATCTATACGCGCTTTGCCGGGGGATCGAGCTATGTCGACGTGCTCATGCGGCGTACGTGCCTTCGTGCGTTGGCCAAGACTTTCGGTCATGGGGTCACCATTGGGCGAAACGTGGGCGTTGCCCATCCCGAGACGTTCGAAATCGGCGATCGCGTCTTCATCGGGGAACAGACCGTTATCCAGGGTCGGTTCGACGGCCGCTGCACGATAGGCACAGGCGTCTGGATCGGTCCTCAGAGCTATTTTGACGCCCGTGATCTGGTGATCGGCGAATACGTGGGCTGGGGTCCAGGCGCCAAGGTTCTTGGTTCGGAGCATACCGGCCTGCCGGCCGACATTCCCATCACCCAGACCGATCTTGAGATCGCTCCAGTTTGCGTCGAGCCGTGGGCGGACGTCGGCGTGAATGCCGTCATTTTACCCGGAGTGACGGTCGGGCGTGGAAGCATCGTGGGCGCCGGGGCGGTGGTGACAAGGGATGTTCCGGCTTTCGCGAAGGTGGCCGGTGTACCCGCGCAAGTGATCGGTTGGCGCGAAGGGCAGGACATCAGCACGGATCCATCGAAGCTTCGCAATAGGGAAGGGCGAGGGTCATGATGAGCCTGAAAGACAAACGCATTTTGGTAACGGGGGGCGCCGGATTCGTTGGATCTCATATCGTCGATCAGTTGATCGAAGAAGGCTGCCGCGGCATCGTCGTCGTCGACAATATGATACGCGGCCGTCGCGAGAACCTGGCCAAGGCCAATGGCCATGTCGATCTGGTCGAAGCCGACATCCGCGATCGCAATTTGATGGAGCGGCTCGTCGCGCGTGCGGACATCGTATTCCATCAGGCGGCACTCAGGATCACACATTGCGCCGCCGAACCTCGGCTGGCGATGGAAGTGATGGCGAACGCAACGTTTGACATCCTGGAGCTTTGCGCGAAGCACGGCGTTGAAAAGCTGGTCGTCGCATCGTCGGCATCGGTGTACGGGATGGCCGATACGTTTCCAACTGCAGAAAGCCAGAACCCGTACAATAATCGTACTCTGTACGGCGCGGCGAAAGCATTCAATGAAGGACTTCTCCGTTCATTCAACGAGATGTATGGGCTCCGCTATGTGGCGCTGCGTTATTTCAATGTTTACGGGCCACGAATGGACATTCACGGGAAGTACACCGAGGTTTTGATCCGCTGGATGGAGTGTATCGATGCCGGAAAGCGGCCGACCATTTTCGGCAACGGTCTTCAAACGATGGATTTCGTGCACGTGCGGGATGTGGCGCGCGCCAACGTCTTGGCCGCCAAGGTAGACGTCAGCGATATGGTGTTTAACGTCGGTAGCGGCGTCGAAACCAGCCTGGTGGGCCTCGTCGACCTCCTGCTCCAGACGATGGGCCGGGACACTCTGAGACCTCAGTTCGGGCCGGAGCGTCAGGTGAATGCGGTGAGCCGAAGGCTCGCGGATACTGATGCTGCGCGGCGTTTGCTCGGATTCGAGGCCTCCGTGCCGCTTGAGCACGGGCTCGCAGACTTAGTCGAATGGTGGCGAGACAATAGCGGTTCCTTCGAGCCGCATGAAGCAATGGCGTATCGAGCATGATACCGATTGCACGACCTTTGCTGGATGCCACTGACGCAGAGGCGGCGAGCCGGGCAATCCTGTCGGGCTGGGTCTCGCAAGGTCCAGAGGTTGCATCCTTCGAGCAGGAGTTCGCAGCCTATGTGGGAGCACCGTATGCCTGTGCGGTCTCGAGCTGCACGGCGGCCCTGCATCTCGCGCTTCTCGCCCTCGGCGTCGGACGCGGTGACGAGGTGATCACGGTCAGCCATTCCTACATCGCAACTGCAAATGCCGTACGCTATTGTGGTGCCCGGCCGGTCTTCGTCGATATCGATCCGCTGACCTTCAATATGGACCCCACGAAGTTAGCCCAGGCCGTCACCGCAAGGACTAAAGCCATACTGTGTGTCCACCAGATGGGAATGCCTTGCGATCTGGAGTCGATTCTGCCAATTGCGCGGGAGCGGGGACTGCCCGTGGTCGAGGATGCCGCATGCGCAATCGGCTCGGAAATCCGCATCGACGGCAGTTGGCAATGTGTCGGCAAGCCGCATGGTGATATCGCTTGTTTCTCGTTTCACCCGCGAAAGGTGATCACGACGGGCGACGGCGGAATGCTCACGACCGCGCACCCCGATTGGTATCGTTTGTTCCAACTATCACGCCAGCATGCCATGTCGGTGTCCGATGTCGCCCGTCATGCCTCGCCGCAGGTGACATTCGAAAGCTATGCGACCGTCGGATACAATTACCGGATGACGGACATCCAAGCTGCCGTGGGACGAAACCAACTTCTCCGGCTTCCATATCTGGTCGCACGCCGGCAAGACTTGGCACGCAGATATCACGCATGGTTGTCGCGGATAGCAAACGTATCGGTGCCATATCAACCAGATTGGGCGCGTTCGAACTGGCAAAGCTATTGCGTTCGCCTTCCGAGAGGGACGAATCAACGCGCTGTCATGCAGTTCATGCTCGATAACGGTGTGGCAACGCGCCGCGGCATCATGTGCGCTCATCTGGAGAGTGCGTATAGCGAGCTTGACCTGCGTTTTCCGTTGCCTGAATCCGAGGCCGCTCAGCGGAGCTGCATCCTCTTGCCCTTATATGCCGATATGACCGACACCGAGCAGAGACGTGTCGTCGACGTTTTCGGAGACGCGTGCCGCCGATTGGTGGACGCAGATGCCTCGCTGCCAGAACGCCAGGGCGAAGAGTGGCGCCAGAATCGCGCTGCGGCAACTTAAACTGCGGAATCGACACGGGCCGACATCATGCCGATCAGAAACGTAACGCTCGGAGAGAATGTTCGTATTGTCGACGAGACTCTCGTCAATTTGTACGGCTGCTCAATTGGCGACGATACGCGTGTAGGCCCGTTCGTCGAAATACAATGCAATGCCAGGATCGGAAGCCGATGCAAAATCTCCTCCCACACGTTCATTTGCGAAGGCGTGATCATTGAGGATGAGGTCTTTGTCGGTCATGGAGTCATGTTTACCAATGATCGGTATCCGCGCGCGACCAACGAGGACGGCACGATGCAGTCGGCCGCCGATTGGACAGTTGAGATCACAAAGGTCGGCCGGCGCGCATCGATCGGATCCAATGTGACGGTCCTCAGTGGCATAAGGATCGGAGAAGCCGCCCTCATCGGAGCAGGCGCCGTTCTCACCAAGGACGTGCCGGCGTTTGCGGTCGTGGCGGGAGTGCCGGCCCGGGTGATCGGGGATGTCCGGCGGCTCCGGAACTCGGGTAACCGCGCGGGCGAAGTGGGCTTCCCGCTAAGTACAGCAGGCGCGTCCGCTTGCGATCCGATTGACCACTAGCACAGCCCTAGTCGCATGCCGGTTCAAGTTGATTCTGAGCAAGTCCAAGAGGAGCACACCGGTCACGGTCGCTGTTCTTCTAAGCGACATGCCGCGTTATCCGAAGCGGTGCCATATGGCCAAGGTCGATATCGTTGTGCCCTGCTACAACTATGGGCGTTTCCTCGAAGCCTGCGTCCGGAGCGTGCTTGAGCAATCCATGGGGGACCTGCGGGTTCTGATCATCGACGATGCATCGTCGGACAACTCGCGGTTGGTAGCGATTAAATTGGCTGAAGGCGACCGGCGCGTCAGCGTCGTCGGGCACGCGCGAAACCAGGGGCACATCAATACCTACCAGGAAGGAATTGCGTGGGCATCCGCCGATTATTTTCTTCTCTTGTCTGCCGACGACATGCTGGTTCCTGGTGCAATTGAGCGAGCTGCGGCCATCATGGATGCGAATCCGGATGTCGTGCTCACTTACGGTTCGTGCATCGAATGGCGTGACGAGCTTCCAATGCCGAGTGTCGACGTTCAACAAAGTAATACCTGGTCCAGGCAGGATTTTATCCGTGATTCGTGCGAGTACGGGGGCTGTCTTGTGAGTACGCCGACGGCCATCGTCCGAACGTCGACCCAGAAAGCCATTGGCGGATACCGTGCGTCCCTGCCTCACAGTGCGGATATGGAGATGTGGATGCGCTTTGCGGCACACGGTGCAGTCGCCCGCATCGACGCCGTGCAGGGCATTTATCGCTGGCACTCATCAAATATGTCGAGCGCGTATTACGATCGGGATTTGTTGGACATGCAACAGCGCAAGGAGGCGTTCGACAGCTTCTTTGAGGAATACGGTGATCGGGTTCCCGACGCCCAGAGATTGCACGATCGTGCCGTTCGTGTACTGGCCGAAAAGGTGTTTTGGAGCGGCATTATCCAACTGTGTCGGGGCCGCATCGACAGCGGTCGTCTGCTCCTGCGCTTTTCGTTCAGTCTCGATCCTAAACTGCGTTATCGCCCTCCGCTGAGGCGCGGGCCATCGGCATTTGCAGGCGCGGCCGGCCGGCTTCTTGGTCGCGGCAAACGTGCTTTGTTACGAGGCAGACGTGCGTTGTCAGCGGGTTGATAGCCTAGCACACGGCCCAAGGCGCGACCCAGAACACTTTCACGGCGATTTTAAGAGCTCTTTAAACCCGGAGCGGCCGTAAAGGACAAACCACCCGCACGCCATGATCACGGCGATTGTTGCGCCGGTCGCGAGCAGGCGAACGATCGGATGCCAGTCTCCGGCAACATGGCTCTTGAGAACCCATGCCGCGCCAACGGCAAGAATTGCCAGGCCGGCACAAGGCAGGACCGCTCTCACCGAGTCGGTCAGCCGAATGGTTGTTCCTTTGGTCGCATAGATAAAGCCGGGCAAGACCATAATGAGATGGGCCGCGGCTAGCCCAGAAGCGACACCGATGGCCCCCCAAGGAAGGCCGAGGATGTAGCCGAGGAGGCATACGGCGGTGCTGATGACGGTCAACCAGAAAGACCGGTCCGCCAGTCCGCGCGCGCGCAGGAGCCAGTCGCAGGTGGAGTATGCCGTCAGCACGGCGCCGACAGGCGCGAGCAGTCTGAGGATATCGGCTGCCTTTCCCCACTGAGGGCCGGCGACGACGCGAATAACGTCATCGGCACAGATCACCAGGCTTAAGAACGGCGGGAACGCGGCAAACGTGACCAGCCGAAGGAGCTTTAGATACCATCGTTTCAGCCGAACGGGATCGTTGCGCAGCCGGCTGAGGGCCGGGACCATGACGTGGCCGAGGGGCCAGGTGATCTGTTGAACTGGGAGAAAGAATAGCCGATAGGCCAGCGCATAAGGGCCGAGCTCCGCGCTTCCATAACGCCATCCGATCAGGACATTGTCGGCCTGGCGTGCGAGCGCATAGAGGATCGAGGAGCCGAGATAATACCGTCCGAACCGGAGCAGCGTTTTCGTTGCGTCGCCCCACTCGGCATGCCGCGGCCACCACGCGGCCGAAACCCAGGCCACGCTTGAGTAGATCAACGGATCGACGAGCGCACGGGCGACCAAGGCCCAATACCCGGCGCCGTTCCATGCCAGAAAGACCGCAACG
>DATDMA010000432.1:0-2390 GCA_036519015.1 Pseudolabrys sp.
GACACCTTCACGCCGGTCGGCCCATGGATCGTCACCGCCGACGAGATCAAAGACCCGACCGACATGAAGATGCGTCTATGGGTCAACGGCGAGCAGCGCCAGCAGGCCACCACCAAGGACCTGATCGTCGACATCCCGAACATGATCGCGGTGGCGTCGTCGTCATCGACGCTCTATCCGGGCGACATCATCGCCACCGGCACGCCGGCCGGCGTCGCCAAGGTCGTTGCCGGCGACACGGTCACCATCGAAGTCGATGAAGTGGGGAAGATGAGCTTGCCCGTCGTCGCCGACAGCCGCGGCGCCAGCATCGTCTTCAGCAAGCCTTACGAGTTCACGCGCGCCACTTCGTAGCGCGCAAACGCAAACGCGCGCCGGCGATGAGCCGACGCGCGTGTTGTTTTAGATCACGTTACGGGCAGGGATGCTGCATTCCGTCAAAGCCGAGATAGGTTCCCGTCCTCGGATTGTACGAGCGGTAACGCTGCGCGCAGTACGATGCACCGTCGCCTGACGCATAGGCGCGACCCGGTGCCGCGTAGCCCCGACCCGGTGCGGCCACATAACCGTCGTCGGCATAGGTGTCGTCATAGACAGGGCCGTATCCGGCCGCGTAGCCGGGGCCGTAAGCGTAGCTCGGGCCGTAGCCGCCGCCGTATCCGTAGCCATAGGGGCCGTAGTAGTAGCCCGAGTTCGCCGCGATCGCGCCGCCGACCAAGGCGCCGGCCACAAACCCGGCGCCTGCTCCACCCCAACCGCCGCCGCGCCAGCCACCACCATGCCAGCCACCACCGTGGCCGCGCCATTGCGCCTGAGCCGGCGCCGCGGCCAAGAGCACAGTCGCGCCGATCGCCGCCGCCGTCATAAGGAGTTTCGATCTCATGTCCATGTCTCCAATGCTGCCGTTCTGGGGGATCAACGTCGTATGAAAGCGCTCGTTCCTGCGGGAACACGCGAAATGCGTGCGCAATCGCGTTACAGCAGTCATTGTGATGAAACAGCGCGATAATGGCGGAATTTGATGCGCGCTTTTACCGCGCGCATCAGCCGCATCAGGCGGCGGCGTGTGCCGTCGCCTCGCTTTGCGCCGTTGCGGAAGCCTTCGCCGCCGGCTCCAGCGCGGCGGCGACGGCTTCTTCGACACGCTCGAGCCACACGAACTCGAGCTGTTGCCGCACTTCCTCCGGGATGTCGTCATAATCCCGGCGATTGCGCGCCGGTAGCATGACGCGCTTGAGGCCCGCGGCCGCCGCCGCGATCACCTTCTCCTTGATACCGCCGACTGGCAGCACCAGACCACGCAGACTGATCTCGCCGGTCATGGCGGTATCGCTGCGGATGGTGCGGTCGGTCATCAGCGAGGTCAGCGCCATGAACATGGCGACGCCCGCGCTCGGCCCGTCCTTCGGGGTCGCACCCGCCGGCACGTGCACATGGATGTCCGCCTTCTCGAAGCGCGCCGCATCGATGCCGAGCAGGCTCGCCCGGTTCTTGACGATGCTCAGCGCTGCCTGCGCGCTCTCCTTCATCACGTCGCCGAGCTGGCCGGTCAGGATCAAGCGTCCCGAACCCGGCACGCGCGTCGCCTCGATGAAGAGGATGTCGCCGCCGACCGGCGTCCAGGCAAGTCCGGTCGCGACGCCCGGCACGCTGGTGCGCATGGCGACTTCGTTCTCGAACCGGCGCGGGCCCAGAATGGGCGCGAGCTCATCGACATCGATCCGGATGGACCCGGCCTCGCCTTCGGCGATACGCACGGCAGCATGCCGCAGCGCCTTGCCGATCTCGCGTTCGAGCGCGCGCACGCCGGCCTCGCGGGTGTAGGAGTGGATGATCTCCCGCAAAGCGGCCTCGGTGATCTCGACCTGACCCTCCTTGATCCCGTTCGCCTCCAGCTGCCGGCGCACGAGATAACGCGAGGCGATCTGCAGCTTCTCGGTGTCGGTGTAACCGGCGAGGCTGATGATCTCCATGCGGTCACGCAACGGCCCGGGGATCGTGTCGAGCATGTTCGCGGTTGCGATGAACACCACGCGCGACAGGTCGAACGGCACGCCGAGATAGTTGTCGCGGAACGTGTTGTTCTGCTCCGGGTCCAGCACCTCCAGCATGGCCGACGACGGGTCGCCGTGGACGCCGGTGCCGAGCTTGTCGATCTCGTCCAGCATCATCACGCAATTGCGCGTCCCGGCCTTGCGCAGGCCCTGGATGATGTTGCCCGGTAGCGCGCCGATGTAAGTGCGCCGGTGACCGCGGATCTCGGCCTCGTCATGCACGCCGCCGAGGCTCACGCGCACGAACTTGCGGTTCATGGCGCGCGCGATTGACTGGCCGAGCGACGTCTTGCCGACGCCGGGAGGCCCGACGAAGCACAGGATCGGCGCCTTGCC
>DATDMA010000433.1:0-5885 GCA_036519015.1 Pseudolabrys sp.
CGCAACGGCTTAGACACAGGAGTGCCGGATGAAAAAGGCCCTTGTTTTGGCTGCGGCTCTGGCATTGCTGCCATTGCCTGCCATGAGTCAGGGAATGTCACACTCTGACGATCGCGATTCCTCCGACCATCGGAAGGATCGTGATGTCGAAGGAGTATTGCGCGAATTGGGCGTCGGAACGCGAGGCGGCGGTGGCGGACGCGGCGCGTCATTCTTCCTGCGCAACGGTGATTCGACCGTGGCCGTGCGATGCGACCCGGGCGATTCCATGCGGGCTTGCGTGGACGCCACCCTTACGCTGCTCGAAAAGGCGCGAGCGGCGGCCCCGCAGGCCGGCAGCACGCCTCCTGGTACGACACCGCCGGCACGATAACGCATCCGCGTCACATACGCTTGCCAGTATATATGTGCAGGGTCCGTGCAAGCGGCCTGAGACTGAAAGCCGAAAGCAACGCATGATTATTCCTGTTTTGGCTCTCTTCTTGAACGTCCACATGGGAGGAGAAAATGATCAGGTTGACAGCTATTATCTTTGCCTTGGCCTTCGCGACCTCTGCGCAGGCGATGCCGCTCACGTTGCTACATCAGCCGGACGGTATGATCACGCAGGTTCGCGAAGCATGCGGTGCGGGTATGCACCGCATTAATGGCGTCTGCGTGCGTACAGCCGCGACGCGTCGGGTCACCAGGTGTGCTGTTGGACTGCGATTGGTCGGGGGCCGGTGCGTTCGGTAAGGAAGTGCTCCTGCGGTCGGGATCGCTTTCCCGTCCGATTCCGTTGCGGTTCGTTGATTCAGTCGCTGCCACGGGCAGGGCTGAAGATCGAACATCGCAAGTCGATCAGGCTGCTTTGTTCTACGCGTTCTCGATGAAATGTCCGTTCCACATCTCGGCTGGACGAAGGAGGATGCGATGAGGCTATTCTCACAGAGTCGGTCAATTCGACTGATAGCCGGCTGGTGCCTGGCCGTTACGTTGGCGTTACCGGCCGGCCCGTTGGTCATATCGACCGCTCAAGCGCAGGATGCCGGCAAAATTCTTAAGGCGATGTCAGACTACGTGGCGAACCAAAAGGTAATTTCGGCCAAATTCGATTCGAGCATCGAAGTCATCACTCCCGACCTGCAGAAAATTCAATTCGCCAGCTCGGGTGATTTATTGCTTTCTCGGCCGGACAAGCTTCGTGCGACCCGCACGGGAGGCTACGCCGACATCGAGATCGTCTTCGATGGGAAGACCACTACCGTGCACGGCAAGAACCTTAATGCCTTCGCACGGTTCGACACGCCTGGCTCCGTCGACCAGCTTGTCGACCGCCTGCGAGATCAATTGTCTGTCGAGCTGCCCGGTGCAGATCTTCTGGTCTCGAATGCCTATGACGTGCTGATGTCCGACGTCATTGACGCCAAGCATATCGGCCAGGGAGTCATCGACGGCGTCGAGTGCGAGCATCTCGCATTTCGCAATCCGGATACCGACTGGCAGGTCTGGGTGGAAACTGGCCCCCGTCCAATACCGCGCAAATATGTCATCACCAGCAAAGCCGTGACTGGCGGACCTCAGTACACGCTTCTTATCAAGGACTGGAAAACGGACGCACAGGTTGGCGCCGAAGCGTTTGTCTTCAAACCGCCGGCTGACGCAAAAGAAGTCGAGTTCAAAGCGCTATCGGAGCTCGACGAAGTCCCACCAGGTATAGCGTCAGGAGGACAGAAATGACCGACAATACCAATCGGCTTTGGCGCATTGCCGTCTCGCTGGCCACCGGTGCTGCATGCCTGCTTTTGAACGACAACGTTTCGCTGACAAAACCAGAGCCTCTGGTGACAAGCGCCGAAGCGAGGGTTGGGCGACCTCTCACGCCCGTGAGCTACGCGGGCGTAGCGCGCCGAACCACTCGGCGAGCCGTTGTGGGAGGGGCCGCGGTCGGTGCGGCAGCTGCCGGTACTTATTATGGAGCCGGCTGCGTTCAGGTGACGAACGCGTACGGTCAGATCGTCACCCAATGCCGCTAGTTGTTGATGATCGAAGTTGAAGGCCGCCGGAGCGGGCCGGCAGCCGCTGGGGAATGTCCGCATCCCTGCTTTGCGCGCGAAATCTCGACCTGGGCTACAACTGCACCTGCCAGTTAAGGCCGTCGCAGCAATATCAATGCGTAGTGCCGGTAGCCGCTCGGACCGCCTGCGAGGGCGGTAAATTTGCCATGGGCTGTTTTTTCGGCTTGCTCGGCGTTACCCCCGAATCAGGCCGGGCCGACATCGACACACTTACCGCGTTGGCTTCCGCAAATTTGAGTGGACCTTGTGGCTTGCCGCCGTTCAACTGCCGAAGGTCTTCAACGTAGTCCTGGGGTTCCAGCCAGATAAAAGTGGGAGTCTTCAATCCGATAGAGTCAGCGATGTTGTTTCCGAACGAGACGCAGTTCTTCCAGAGCGCATTCCACATCGGCTTCTCAGCTTTCAGCTTGCTGATGTGTGCGGATACTCTTTTGAATGTCGCTGCATCCACCATGACGCGATAACGAGCGCTTACATATTTCTCTTCAAGATCGCCGTCGCTGGCGCCGGTTTCGGATGGCACAAAGAAGACGTGCCCAAGAGTCCAGGAAACCACACTACAATTCGCGCAATTGTTGGCATCGCCCGCCGGATGGAGGCCGGCAATGTCACTCTTTACGATTTCGCCGCGACGATTCACCTGTCCATAGATCACATACATATGGCCGTAACTCGCCGCGGACCGAGCGCGAAATTCGACGAAGTATGGCTTGTAGGGTTTCAGGGCCGGCTTGGCGGTCGAGTTCGGTGGCGTCGCATTTGCTGGCGGTGCAACGCTTACTTCCGGTTTGGCGTCTTGTGCGCTGGCCAGCGTCGCCACGTGTCCGAATACCATCGCGGTCAAACCGACGCCAATCAGGATGCGAATGCTCCTGCGTGACTTGTAGGAATCACACACGATGCGCTCCCCGAATTTAACCGAGACCTTCGACCAACGGTCGAGGTTCGGCGATGCCCAATCCACCGAAAATCGGCGGCTGTCGGCAAGCGAGCCAAGCTTGGCAATGTGCCAAGCTGCTCTTGCCCGTGCCGATTGAGATTACGGTTTAGCCCTTGGTCTGAACGACCGGAGCCTTACCCTTACCGATGATCGGAGCCTTACCGGCGCAACCGGCGACGCACAGAACGAGACCCATAGTGCAGATCAATGCTAGGAGTTTCTTCATAATGCAGCCCCCTACATTTGACGTGTTTGTACTGTACTTTAGTATCGGGCTCGTTACAGGGTCGCTAGTGCGCCAAAGCCACACTTCACAACATTATACAGATGTGTGGTGGTAAATATGCGTTGGCAATCTCCGCTGGCAACCCAATACTTCCACGCAGCGGGAAATCATCTTTGGCGGAGAAACATCCGCGCATTCCCCAATCAAAATCGATAAGGCCAGAGCGCCTCCGTCTATGGGCGCTCCGAAAAGTCCCTATGTCCGCAGTTGTCCGGTCAATGAAATTCTTCACAGCTGCCCACTAAAGGGTAGCGATCAGGGTAGCGCTTCTTGAGCGCGGCTTCGGCCTTTTTGAGCGCGGCTTCGCATGTTTTCTGTCTGCTATATCGCGGCGATGGCTTTACCTCGACGCCGGCGGGTCGTTCGATAAATTGCCAATATGCCAATGCCGATGTTGTCTGAAGAACCACGACCGCAATTCCGGCGCCAATCACAAAAGTAAATATTCGCGACGTCATGTTGTCCTCGCCAGACTTTTCAAGCCAAGTTTTTCAGATGATCCCTCAGGGGGCGATCCAAAACAGTCGATGCCGTGCACTTCTCGAACGTGGTGGTCACGTCGCGGAGCCTTATCGAAACACCACAACCTTCGTTCCAACGCTGACACGGTCGTACAAATCCATGACATCTTGATTGTACATGCGGATGCACCCGTAAGACACGAACCTACCGATCGAATTCGGTGCGTTGGTGCCGTGAATAGCGTACTGACCCTCGCTCAGGGTCAGCGCTGCGGCCCCCATGGGGTTTCTCGGACTGCCGCCTGGTATGAGATCGGGCAGCGAGGGCTTGTCGTGCTTGATCTCCGCAGGCGGCGACCAACCCGGCTTTATATATTTTGCTGCGATGTAGGCTGTCCCTGACCAGGTCTTGCCCGCCCGACCTACGCCTACTGGATAGCGTACCGCCTTACCATTATCGAGAGTATAGTAGAGGCGCCTTTCGTTTGTTTTCACGACGATCGTTCCGGCGGTATAGCCATTGAAGGAAACGATATCGTGGGCAACGGACGAGGCAGGTACCAGAATGCCTGCCGCGACAATCACTAAAACACCCGATGAAAATAACCGCATGTGCACACTTGGTTTAGTTCACATGTGAGCGTTGAAAACTTCGGACTTTGCGCCGTACAATAATTTGGCGGGAGCAGACCCCGTCAAGGCCTAATTTGATTCTCCAGTCCTCGCAAGCGCATGTGAGCCGAATCAAAGAGAACAGGACGCTAAGTAGATTGTCGCTTCAGGCAACGTCATGACGAGCACCACCGCCACGCTCATCTGGTTCGCCGGACTGGTAGGATGGTACGTCATTCGCCGCCCATTTGAGCGCAAGGCGCGAAAGGTGGGCGTGAGTAAGTCTCTTATGGATAGGCAGGAGTTGGTACTTCTTGCGTGCATGACCATCGGTTTGTTCTTGATCCCCGCCATCTATGCCTTGACCGGATTTCCCGAGTCGCTTGATCGACCGTTTTACCCGGCTATCGCCTGGTTGGGACTAGCGCCCCTTGCCGGCGCATTATGGCTGTTTCGCCGTTGCCACGTCGACCTTGGTCGGAATTGGTCCGTCACGCTGAAGGTACGCGAAGATCATGTCCTGATAAAAGCCGGCGTCTATCGGCTTGTCAGGCATCCGATGTATTCTTCGTTCTTCCTGTTGGCCCTCGCTCAACTGTTATTGCTGCCAAACTGGCTTGCAGGCGTATCTGGCCTCATAGGCGTCTGCCTCCTGTTTGTCTTTCGTGTCCTTAGGGAAGAGCGGATGATGCTTGACTCCTTTGGCGATGAATATCGCGCTTACATGGCCAGCACGAAGCGCATAATCCCATGGGTGTTGTAACACTTCGGAGTTGACTGATGCGCGGGCGAGCCATTCGATTATCGCTGCCTCAGCGCACTGTGCTGGACCTATTGCATTTTGCAGCCGCCGTACCGACGGTACCGGTACAACGGCGAATGTCGCTCGGACCGATCGTCGCGGCGAGGGCCGCTTGTCGCGACCGCCCGCGGTGGACCGCGATATTCGCCAAAGCCTATGCGCTGACTGCCCGCGAGTTTCCGCACCTGCGGCGCGCCTATCTCAAGTTTCCCTGGCCAATTCTTTATGAATATCCGACGAGCATCGCCAATATCGTCATTGAACGAGATTACGAGGGCGAGCCCAGTCTCTTTTCGATCGTGATCAAGGATCCGGCTAAGCAATCGTTGCGCGACTTGGGACGCATGCTCCAGCATGCGTCGACCGCTCCCATCGATGAGATCAAGGACTTCCGTCGATCGCTGAGGATCGCCGGCCTTCCGCGTCCTCTGCGCCGGCTGCTGTGGTTTATTGGATTGAACATCGGCCGTCAGCGCGCGAACTACTTTGGCACTTTCGCGCTTTCAGTCTACTCTGCCCTCAATGCTGAATCGCTGCATCCCCTCACGCCTTTGACCACGTTGCTGAATTACGGGGTTATAGGCAACGACGGCAGCGTGAATGTGCGGATTATCTACGATCACCGGGCGCTGAACGGGGCGACCGTGGCGCGGGTGCTTGCGCGTCTGGAAGACATCCTCAATTCCGTCGTTGCGGACGAACTAAGGTCAATGGTGCAAAGTGCACC
>DATDMA010000434.1:0-4091 GCA_036519015.1 Pseudolabrys sp.
CTCGTCGGAGGTTCGGCCGTCGTCGTCGGCTCGGGGCTGTTCCTGCTGTGGTACGAGAGCGGGAAGAAAAAAGCGCCCGCCGCGCGCTAGACAGCCCGCCGTCCTCGCGCCATTGATCGCGTAGAAGAACGAAACGGAGAAAGCTTGATGACTTTGAATATCCGCCGCGTCGTCACTGGGCACGATGCCCAAGGCCGCGCAAAGGTCCTCATCGACGAGCAGGTGAAGAACGTATTCGCGCCGCGGCCGGGAGCGGCCTATAGCGTGATCTGGTCGAGCGAGGGCTTCCCCGTGAACAATGACGGCAGCGAGGACCCTTCCACCAAGAAGATCGGCACCACGATCGAAAACGGCACGGTGTTCCGCGTCGTCAGCTTCGGCCCCGGCGTGTCGCCGCGCAACCATCGTACCGATTCCGTCGACTACGCTGTGGTGATGTCGGGCGAGATCGATATGGAGCTCGACGGCGAGACCGTGCACCTGAAGACCGGCGACGTGCTGGTGCAGCGCGGCACCATCCACAACTGGGTCAATAACGGCAGCGTGCCCTGCGTGATCGCCTTCACGCTCGTCTCGGCGAAGCCGGTGACCGCCGGCGGCAAGCCGCTGCCGGCGCATGGGTAGAACTCCTCCGCTGTCGTCCCGGCTAAGCGAGCGCGAGCTGGGACGACAGTCGAAACCCTACTCATCCAACTCCGGATAACACCGGAAGATGCCGCTCTCGTTGAACGCGATGCGGCGCGGTGAATCCAGATAGGCCTTGATGCGCGGGCGCTTCGCCACGCGGTCGTGAATCTCCACCAGGCCCGGCACCTTGCGCTCGATGCGCTTCATGCCTTTGGGAAAGGCGTAGCGCATCCCTTCGATGAGCTGGAACATCGACAGGTCGCCATAGCTGAACTTGCGCCCGAGCAGGTTCGGCCCGCCGCTGCGCTCCAGCACCCGTTCGAAATAGCCGAGATACTTCGGCGCGCGCTCGTCGAGGAAGCCGCTCGCGTAGCGCCGCGCCTCGGGCTTCTGGTCTTCGTAATAGAGGCCGGTGGCGACCGGATGATGCGTGTCGTGGACCTCCTTCACGAAGTCGGTGACCGTCGATTGCAACTGATGCAGCCAGAGCCGGCCCGCTTCGTCGCTGGGGCTGAGCTTGAGATGCGGGCCGAGGTACAACAGGATATTGGCCACCTGTGCGACGACCAGCTTTCCGGCCTTGAGGAACGGCGGCGCGAAGGGCGGCCGCTTCTCCTCCTTCATCATCGCCATCATGCGGCTGGTGCCGCCCGCCCCGCGCGCGACGTCCTCGTAGTCGGCGCCGGCATCTTCCAGCGCCAGCCGCACGAATTCACCGCGGCCTTGGATCTCCGGCCAGTAGAACAATTGATAGCGCATGAGGAACCTCGATTGTCATTCCGGGGTGCGGGCATTAGCTCGCGAACCCGGAATCCAGACACAAGCATTGAGTATGGGGCTGGATTCCGGGTCCGCAAGCCTCGCTTGCGTCCCGGAATGACTACGAGATGGAAACGCTCACCCCGCGATCAGCCTTGGCTTATCGCCGGCGGGCGGGCGTTCGCCGATGACGCGATTGCGGCCGGCGGCCTTGGCCTGATACAGGCGCTTGTCGGCGATCTCGAACAGGGCATCGTATTCGGTGGCGTCGCGCGAACAGGTCGCGATGCCGATGCTCACGGTCACCTTCGCGTCCGGATCGGCGGGCGCGGCGTTGAGGATACGGCGCCGGATGCGCTCGCCGAGCGAGAGCGCCTCCTCGACGCTGAGACCTTCCGCGATGACGACGAATTCCTCGCCGCCGAAACGATAGGTGAAATCCGAGACGCGCGCCGCCGCCATGATATCGAGCGCGATGCGCTTGAGCATCTTGTCGCCGGCGGCGTGGCCGAAGCGGTCGTTGAACGCCTTGAAGTGGTCGATGTCGATCAGCAGCAGCCCCAGCGGCCGCCCGGCGGCGGCGGCATGCTCGACCGAGCGGCGGCCGTGCGCTTCCAGCGAATGGCGATCGAGCGCCCCGGTGAGCGCATCGCAGCCCGTGCGCGCCAAGAGATCCTCGTAGCGCTCGCGGTAGGTGAGCGTATCGAAGATGTCCCAGATGCGCGGTACGTCGCGGCGGCCGATCGGCCGCTCGAGGTAGACGAGATAGACCGCGGCAAGCGTGCTGTAGAGCGCCACCGCCGCCATCTTGGCGACCCAGCCGCCAATGAGCACGCTCGTGCCCGCGCCGGTGAGCATATGGAGCCCGGCGAAGAAGGCAACCTGATCGAAGGTGAGTACAAGCGCGCCGGACAGCAACAGCCGCAGGAAAACGCGGTCGCCGAGCCAGGCGCGCGTACGCTCGTAGAGCAGGATGATGATGATGCAATCGAAGAACAGGATCGCCGTTCCCCACACCATCAGCGCGCCCATCTCGTCGAGGAAGGCGAAGTCGGCGGCGCGGCCCGGAACGAACAGCATCGTGTGCTGACGCATGACGAAGGCGAGCGCGAACAACAGCACGTTGCCGAACAACAGCCCGTAGATCGGCTGGCGCACCACCACCGCGTCCTCGCGGATGTAGAGCAGGAGGAGCATCATCAGCTTGCCGGTGAACAGCACGGTCGAGCCGGGCGAAGCGACAATGCCGAAGGGCAGCGTGACGTAGACGATGCCGGCGAGATAGGTCTCGAGGAAGTGCATCACGCCGAGCGCGCAGAAGAAGGCGCCGAGGCCGATGCGTGTGCGGGCCCGCAGCAGAGCGGCGAGCGCGACGAAGTAGATCAGCGCATCGACGGCGAGCAGCAGAATGTTATTCACGTCCGGCATCGCCCCGTGCCCGACACCGCGCAGCCCCGCGCGGCGATAAGGACCCCCGCCCCATTTCCATCGAACGGTATAGGGAGTGAACCGTTAAAAATCCCGGCCTTCAACCTATCAATTTGGCGGCCGATTCGCTGCAAACCCGATGGAAGCCGGCGAAGGCCGTTTCAGTATCACGACTTCGCCGGTTCCGATTGGCAAAAATATAGGCGTCGCCGCGCTAATTGGCGGCGAAGCAGTACAGGAGGCCGTCGCCGCCGGTGCTGCGCAGATCGGCCTGGCTGCACCCGCCGTCATTGCCGCGCGAGGGATGCGCCGAATTCCACGACTTGGAGGCATCGTCATCGCGCAAGCCGATACGGTCGGCATGGCCGAGCATGGCCGAGCCCTGCGTGCTGCTCGTCCAATTGCGGCAGGTGCGGTCCTCCTGGCCGGCGAATGCGCTGCCGTCCGGCTGCGAGCCGGTGAGGATGTCGTGGCGGTTCGGTGTGTCGCCGCGGCCGTTGATCACCTCGCCTTTTTCCGAGAGCGCGGTCTGCTTGGTGAGGGCGTTGGTGCCGTGCAACTCGGTGACGTCCTTGGCGACGACAGTGCCCTTGGCGTTCATCCACGGGCCCTTGCCTATGCGGTCGCGCGCGTTCACCGCGCCGGCGCCTTGCGTGGACAGATAGGCATGCCACGTCTTGCCGCTCGCGCCCGCCGCGGTCGCAAGCGTCTGGCAATGCCGGTCGGCGCCGGCGAGGCCGCCGAGATCGGCGCCTTTGCCGGGCCCGATGCTGGTCACGAAGAATGTCATGCTTGATTGCTGCGCTTGCGCAGGTGCAGTGCACAACAGCGCCACGCACGCGAGTAACGGCGCAGCCGCCTCAAAATACTTCATGAGAAACCTCCCGGATGGTGACACGGGCTTTATCGCCCCCGCCAGCTTGAGAGAACCCCTTGTGTCCGTCCACTATTCCATATGGGCCAAGGCGCAGACGGACCCTTTGCCGCAGCAGCCTCACTGGTTGTCGAACACCTTGTCGTCGGAACTGGAGGCGGCCACCTCCAAGCTGCCGATCATGCTCGGCACACAACAAAAAGCCCGGCGTCACCGCCGGGCTTAGACAGAACCAAGTGCGTAATTAGGTCAGGCCGGCTGGAGGTTGCCAGCAGCCTGCTTGCCACGCTCGGTCACGATCTCGAAGCTGATCTTCTGACCTTCCACCAGCGAGCGCATACCAGCGCGCTCCACGGCGGTGATGTGCACGAACACATCCTTTGAGCCATCGTCCGGTTGGATG
>DATDMA010000435.1:0-8521 GCA_036519015.1 Pseudolabrys sp.
GAGCCATGAGTTCGCGCCGCTGGTGTTCACGCTCTCCGTCGTCGCCATCATTTACACCTCGCTGGTGGCCTTGGTGCAGGAGGACGTGAAGAAGCTGATCGCCTACTCATCCGTGGCGCACATGGGCTTCGTCACCATGGGCATCTTCGCGGCGACCAGCCAGGGCGTCGCCGGCGGCATCTTCCAGATGATCTCGCACGGTATCGTCTCCGGCGCGCTGTTCCTCTGCGTCGGCGTCGTCTACGACCGCATGCACACGCGCGAGATCGCCGCTTATGGCGGGCTGGTCAACCGCATGCCGATCTACGCCGTCGTGTTCATGGTCTTCACCATGGCCAATGTCGGCCTGCCGGGCACCTCTGGATTCGTCGGCGAATTCATGGCGCTGATCGGCACCTTCAAGGCGAATATCCAGGTCGCGACCGTCGCGACGCTCGGCGTCATCCTGTCGGCGGCCTACGCGCTGTGGCTCTACCGCAAGATGATCTTCGGCAAGCTCAAGCCGTCGCTGGAGAGCATCAAGGACATCGGCTGGCGTGAGGCGGTGATCTTCGCGCCGCTGGTCGTGCTGACCATCCTGTTCGGCGTGGCGCCCAAGCCCGTGCTCGACATGTCGGCGGCTTCCGTCGCCCAGCTTCTCGAGAACTACAATCATGCGATCGCCGGCACCAAGACCGCCGATCAACCTTCGTCATTCCGGGGCACCCGCGAAGCGGGTGAACCCGGAATCCAGAAACAAGCGATGCAGACATTGGCTCTGGATTCCGGGTCCGCGCCAGAGCCTGCCCTCGGGCCGGCCGAAGGCCGGACCCGTTGGGCGCGTCCCGGAATGACCGGGGCAGGGATTGCGCAAGAAGACGTGAAGGCCGCGCGATGAACCAGTACAATAACATCCACGACCTGCTGCCGGTGCTGCCGGAAATCGCGCTCGCCTGCGGCGCCATGGTCATGCTGATGGTCGGCGCCTTTGCCGGCGAGGGCAGTTCGCGCGTCGTCAACGGCTTGTGCGTCATCATTCTGATCGCCGTGGGCGCTCTCGTTCTGTGGCTGCCGGCCGGACGCTTCGTCCTGTTCAACGGCAGCTTCGTGGTCGACGACTATGCGCGCTTCTTGAAGCTGCTGACGCTCGCTGGTTCGGCCGGCACGCTGATCCTGTCGCTCGACTATCTGCGCGTCGAGAAGCAGCAGAGGTTCGAATACGGCGTGCTGTTCCTGCTCGCCACGCTCGGCATGCTGATGCTGATCTCGGCCAACGACCTGATCGCGCTCTATCTCGGCCTCGAGCTGATGAGCCTGCCGCTTTACGTGGTCGCCGCCTCGAACCGTGACAATCTGCGGTCGACCGAAGCTGGTCTGAAGTATTTCGTGCTGGGCGCGCTGTCGTCCGGCATGCTGCTTTATGGCGCCTCGTTGATCTACGGCTTCACCGGCACCGTGAATTTCGCCGGCATCGCCAAGGCGACCGCGAACGGCGCGACCGTCGGCCTCGTGTTCGGGCTGGTGTTCCTCTTCGTCGGCTTCTGCTTCAAGATCTCGGCGGTGCCGTTCCACATGTGGACGCCCGACGTCTACGAGGGCGCGCCGACGCCGGTCACGGCCTTCTTCGCCGCCGCGCCGAAGGTCGCCGCGATCGCCATCTTCATGCGCGCGACCATCGTGGCGTTCCCCGGCATCACGCATGAATGGCAGCAGATCGTGGTGTTCGTCTCGATCGCCTCGATGGCGCTCGGCGCCTTCGCCGCCATCGGCCAGAAGAACATCAAGCGGCTGATGGCCTATTCCTCGATCGGCCACATGGGCTTCGCGCTGGTCGGGCTCGCCGCCGGCACGCCGGAAGGCGTGCAGGGCGTGCTGGTCTACATGTCGATCTACGTGGTGATGACGCTCGGCACCTTCGCCTGCATCATCGCGATGCGCCGCGACGGGCTCGCCGTCGAAACCATCAGCGATCTCGCCGGCCTGTCGCGCACGCACCCGACCATGGCGTTCTTCCTGGCGATGCTGCTGTTCTCGCTCGCCGGCATTCCGCCGCTCGCCGGCTTCTTCGCCAAGTTCTACGTCTTCCTCGCCGCCATCAAGGCCGGGCTCTACGTACTCGCGGTCATCGGCGTGCTCGCCAGCGTCGTCGGCGCCTATTACTACCTGATGATCGTCAAGACGATGTATTTCGACGAGCCCGCCAGGAGCTTCGAGCGCATGCCGGGCTCCTTGCGCCTCGTGCTCGGCGTTGCCGGGCTGATCAACCTTCTGTTCTTCGCCTATCCGGCGCCGCTCCTGGGTGCGGCGACGGCTGCGGCGAAGTCGCTGTTTTAACGCGCGGTGCAAAGCGCCCGCGCGACCGAAATGACACTCGATCCGACGGCCCTGGCAGCGGGGGCCCGGCACATCGCATTGGAGACGGCCGGCTCGACCAACGCCGAGGCGCTGGATCATGCGCGCGCCGGCGAGCGCGGTCCGCTCTGGATCACCGCGCGCACGCAGACGGCCGGCCGCGGCCGCCGCGGCAGCACCTGGGTTTCGGACACGGGTAATCTCTACGCCACGCTGCTGCTTACCGAGCCGGCGCTGCCCGAATTCGCGCCGCAACTCTCCTTTGTCGCCGCGCTGGCGTTGCATGACGCCGTCGCCGACTGCGCGCCGCAGCTCGGGCCGCTTCTGCAGCTCAAATGGCCGAACGATCTCCTGCTCGGGGGCGCCAAGCTCGCCGGCATCCTGATTGAAGGCGGCAGCGAGCGGGCTTTTGCCGTGGCGATTGGCATTGGTGTCAATTGCGCCGGGCATCCGTCCGACACGGCGTATCCGGCGACGGATCTCGCAGCCGCCGGCGCGCTGGTCACACCCGATCAGGTCTTCGGTGCGCTGGCAGCCTCTATGGTGCGCCGCCTGGCGCAATGGGGCAGGGGCGAGGGCTTTTCCGGCATTCGCGCCGATTGGCTCAAGCGCGCCGCCGGGCTCGGCGAAGCGATCCGCGTGCGGCTGCCGGAACGCGAGTTCTCCGGCCGCTTCGAGGGGCTGGACGAGGCCGGCCGGCTGCTGGTCGACGGCCCGGCCGGCTTGACCGCCGTTACCGCCGGCGAAGTCTTTGGGATGGGCGGACGCTGACCATGGCGCAGGGTCCAAACGAACTGGTGTTCGCGCCGCTCGGCGGCGTCGGCGAGATCGGCATGAACCTGTCGATCTACGGCGTCGGCCCTCCAGGCCGACGCAAATGGCTGGCCGTCGATCTCGGCGTCTCCTTCGCGGCGGAAGAGCATCTGCCCGGCGTCGATCTCATTCTGCCCGATATCCGCTATCTGGTGGAGCAGCGCCGCGACCTCGTCGGCCTCGTCATCACCCACGCGCACGAAGACCATTACGGCGCGCTGATCGAGCTGTGGCCGCGGCTGAAGGTGCCGCTCTACGCCACGCCCTTCACCGCCGCGCTGCTTGAAGCCAAGCGCATGGGCGAGCCCGGCGCGCCCGAGATCCCCGTCACGATCATCCCCGTTGGCGGCCGCTTCACCGCTGGACCGTTCGACGTCGAACTCGTGACCATGGCGCATTCGATCCCCGAGGCGAACGCGCTCATCCTGCGCACGCCCGCGGGCACGGTGCTCCATACCGGCGACTGGAAGATTGATCCGACGCCGATCCTCGGCGACCGCACTGACGAAGCCAAGCTTCGAGCCTTGGGCGATGAGGGCTGCCTCGCCGTCGTCGGCGACTCCACCAACTCCATCCGCGACGGCCGCTCGCCTTCGGAAGCCGACGTCGCCAAGACCCTCACCGAGCTGATCAAGAACGCGCGTGGCCGCGTCGCAGTGACCACGTTCGCCTCCAACGTCGGCCGCCTGCGCGCCGTGGCCGAGGCTGCCCGCGCCGCCGACCGCGACGTCGTCGTCGTCGGCCGCGCCATGGAGCGCACCGTCCACATCGCGCGCGAGCTCGGCTATTTCGACGGCGTGCAGGATTTCCGCCCGCAGGATGCCTACGGCTATCTGCCGCCGAACAAGGTGGTGGCGCTCTGCACCGGCAGCCAGGGCGAACCGCGCGCCGCGCTCGCCCGCATCGCCGAGGACCAGCATCCGGAGGTTACGCTCTCCAAGGGCGACCTCGTGATCTATTCCGCCCGCACCATCCCCGGCAACGAGAAGGCCGTCGGCCGCGTCATCAACGGCCTGATCGACCAGGGCATCGACGTGATCACCGACCGCACCCACTTGGTGCACGTGTCCGGCCATCCGCGCCGCGCCGAGGTCGAGGAGCTGCTCGGCTGGGTGAAGCCGCGCATCGTTATCCCGGTGCACGGCGAGGCGCTGCATCTGTCCGAGCATGCCGCGCTCGCCCGCCGCTGCGGCATCAAGGAAGTCTTGCGCTGCCGCAACGGCGACCTGGTGCGGCTCTCGCCCGATGCCCGCCTCATCGACGAGGTGCCCGCGGGGCGCATCTACAAGGACGGCTGGCTCCTAGTGGATGCCCAGGCGCGCACCGTCGCCGACCGTCGCCGGCTGAGCTTCGCCGGTGCGGTCTCGGTCGCGCTCGCGCTCACCGACAAGGGTGTGCTGGCGGCCGATCCCGAGCTCGATCTCATCGGCATTCCCGAACGCGACCGCGAGGGCGCCTCCCTGGCCGAGATCGCCCGCGAGGCCGTGCTGAAGACCTTCGAGTCGCTGCCGCGCGGCAAGCGGCGCGATCCCGACACGGTCGCCGAGGCGGTGCGCCGCGGCGTGCGCGCGGCCATTGCCGAGCGCTGGGGCAAGAAGCCGATGTGCCACGTGCACGTGTTACCGGTATGATGGTTGCATCTTTTCCCGGGCGCCGCGCGGCACGAGCGTAGCGAAGTGATGCGCTGCAGACCCGGGATCGCGGAGTTTGGAAACGGTCCCGGCTCTGCGGAGCAGCGCTAAAGCGCTGCACCGCGTCCGGGACGAGAGGGGAAACTCATGATCGGCCGTCTCAACCACGTCGCCATCGCCGTGCGCGACATCGCCAAGGCCGCGGCGGTCTACCGCGACACGCTGGGCGCGGATGTCTCGGCGAAAGTCGCGCAGCCGGACCATGGCGTCTCCACCGTGTTCATCAACCTGCCGAACACCAAGATTGAGCTGCTCGAGCCGCTCGGCGAGGGCTCGCCGATCAATAAATTCCTGGACAAGAATCCCGACGGCGGCATCCACCACCTCTGCTACGAGGTCGACGACATCCGCGCCGCGCGCGACACGCTCAAGGCGCAGGGCGCCCGCGTGCTCGGCGACGGCGAGCCCAAGATCGGCGCCCACGGCAAGCCGGTGCTGTTCCTGCACCCGAAGGATTTCTGCGGCACGCTTGTGGAATTGGAGCAGGCTTGAAACATGGTCGCTTTCGGCCGACGCGTGCTCTGCCTTCGACCCGTCACCCTGAGGAGCGAGCGCAGCGAGCCTCGAAGGGCGACGGCCAGGGCGCGGCAACAAGCGGCAGCTCATCGGCCGACATCCTTCGAGGCTCGCCCTGCGGGCTCGCACCTCAGGATGACGGATAGAGGTCTTCGCGCGGGTTTGAGCAAACTAAGCGCTAACCGGTCGGCCCCATGAGCACCACCACCGTCATCGCGATCTATTTCCTGATCTGGTGGATCACGCTATTCGCGGTGCTGCCCTTCGGCGTCCGCAGCCAGCACGAAGACGGTGAGATCGTGCCCGGCACCGATCCCGGCGCGCCGGCGGTGCATCGCGTGTGGCGCTCGCTCGGCTGGACCACGGTGGTCGCGACCGTGGTGTTCACGGCACTCGTGGTGATCTACCGCTCGGGCCTGATCCCGTTCGACTGGCTGATGTCGATTGCCGGCCCGCCGCGACGGTGATTAGCCGGCCGGAAAATCCGGCAAGAGTTCCACAAAAAAAGAGTTCCACAAAAAAAAGAGCAGGGCACGGTGCCCTGCTCGTCGCGTACTTAATCCTAATTCCCCAACTCTTTTTGCTTCAGATCGGGGCGGCAGCGGTGATCCGCGCCAAGGACTTGCTTCCCTCCCAAGACTTGGACCGCACGTCGGAGCCGGTCTTTTCGCCGAGCCGGATTCTCCATTCACACGGACTGGCAGGAAGCTAGCCGAACATTTTCGGGCTGTCACGATCTTTCAATGCTGCCCTGCACCAATCGTGCACGCGCGTCTCATGGCTCGATCAGCACGGGCGCATCGAGAACGATTGGCCTTCCGGATCTCGTCGTGACGATCACACGCGCGGTCCACACGCCCGGTTCGCCGACCGAAAACCCCGCGATTTGCCAGGTTCCGTCCGCCGCGCGGGTCGCTTCGCGGTCAATGCTGGGCCCGTTTGCCGGCGCATCGAGAACGAGCCGCACCGATTGCACAGACAGCTCCGTGAAATCCTCCTGCGATATCCGAATCGTTACGTCCGTCTGACCAGCCTTGCCGGGATTGATCGTGACATCGGCCATGGCCGCGCTGGTGTGGATGTGAACATAGGCCGCGTCGGGCGGCACCTGGGTGACAGGGTGGATGTGCTTCGACGGCGCCATCGTGCCGAGGGCGCCGACAAGGAGCAGGATGACGAGGCCGAGTCCCGTCTCGGCCCAACTGTTGCGCTGAAGCGACCGCAGTGCCGATGCAGCGGGCAGCCGTGGCGAGAGATGGAATCGGTTTACCGCCGCGATCCCGACCATGGCGACGAACAGCAGTACTTTGAGCGACACCAACCGCCCGTAATCTGTCGCCCATAGATCGCGCGGCCCGCTCAACAGCAGCCAGCTGTTGACGATACCGCTCGCCAGGAGGACGGCGACGCTGAGCATGCCAAGCCGCGAGAAGCGGGCGGTCGCGCGCGCCGCAAATCCCTCCGGCACGCTGGTCTTGCGCGTCCATGCCAGGAGCAAAGCGAACGCCGGCAGGCCGCCGAGCCAAGCAGCGGCCGCCATCAGGTGGCCGATGTCGGAGGCCAGATGCACGGTGCCGGCCGGTCCCAGCGTCGCGCCGGCATGGCCGATCCAGGCCAACAGAACGACGAGTCCCGCCGCCGCGGCCAGATGCAACAGGGACGCGCGTGGCCACAGCAGGAGCACGGCGAGCAGCAATGCCAGTCCCAGCCGCGCGGTCCAGAGCGTGCCGAAGCGGGTCTCGGTCAGCACCGACAAGGCGCCGCCGCCCAGGCATACATCGAGGATCGAGGCGCCGAGGATGTCGGAGGCAACCAGCACTAGCCACACCGCACCGGAGATGATCGCGACGGCCAGCGCCGACCACACCATCAGAAACCAGCGACGGTATAGCGAGCCGAGGTCTGCCCCCACGGCGGCGGCGGCCGGTTGCGCCACGACCACCATGAAGCAGACCGTGCCCGCCGCGAGCAGGCTCGCGGCGAAGTGGACCCAGCGCGCCAGGACCAACGCCTCGATCACGGCTCTCCTCGCAAGTCAGTCTCGCCCATTCTATTGAGCAACGTGGAAGGTGAAGTCGCCCTCCGTGCGATGGGTATCGACCGAAAGGACTCGCCAGATCACCTTATAAGTTCCGGGAGGCAATGGCTTGAGAGCCACGCGCAATTCCGCGGTGTTGCCTGCGTCGAGGGACGCCGTGCCGTCTTGCACCGCGGCGTCTTTGGCATCCTGCACAACGATGCTGCTGAACTTCGGCTCGAGCGCCTCGGTGAACCAGAGGACGACCTCTTTCGGCGCCGTTGCGACAGTGCCGTCAACGGCCGGACTGGCGTGGTCGAGATGGGCGTGCGCATCGGCGCGCCCTGGTCCCAGCAGCAGCGCGCCGACACAGGCGGCTGCGATGGTCAGACGTTGCATCATCATGGTCGGGAGTTTTCCTGTTGTTTTGGAAGCAGGGTCACGCCAGGGGCCGGCTCGTTGAGAGGTTCGCCCGAGCGATTGGCGGCGGGAATCTCGATCCAGCGGTGAATTCCTTTTTCGCATTCCTGCACGACAGGAAAGTAGAGCGTGTCTCCGGGCGTCAAGTCGTTTGCGATGAAGGTCGAGAGAACGAAGTCGTCGAACAACTCGTTCGGCAGCCGGCCGCCGCTCCAGACCACGTCCTTGACGCCCTCGGTCATCCGCGCGCCGTGTGTGGTGCTGTAGCTTTTCTCATAAGGTCCGCGCGCGATGTCGATTTGCCAGCCGGGTTTGGCCATCGGTTTGACGGCGACGACACCCTCGGGAATGTGAACGCTCAATCGCACGGTGGCGGAGTCGCCGCAGCCATGCGGCACGCGAAACTCCGCCCGATAAGGCGTGCCGACCGGCGCCTGCTTTTGTTCAAGGATCACGTGCGCGACGGCTGGCGGCATGGACATGGCGGATATCGCCGCGGCCAAGATGAAGGGCGCTGTTCGTCGAAACATGATGCGATCCTTTGTTGCACTCGTGGCCTTGGCAGCTTCAATGACGCGGCCGCTTAGAACGTCAGCCGGCCCTGCATCACGAAGGTCCGCTGCGGGAACGGGTGGAAGAGGTGATATTTGTCGTTGTTGAGGTTGTCGACGCCGAAGCTGATCGTGCCGTTCTCCACGACCTTGTACTCGACCCGCGCATCGACGACGAAGAA
>DATDMA010000436.1:0-3350 GCA_036519015.1 Pseudolabrys sp.
CGATCTCGCGCTGTTCGCGCCCGATCCGGAAACGAAGGAGATGATCGTCGTCTCGCTGCATCCGGGCGTGACGCGCGAGCAGGTGCAGGAAAACACCGGCTGGCAAGTGCGGTTTGCGGCGAATGTCGCTGAGACGACGGCGCCGACAGCGAAGGAGCTCGAGGTGCTGCGCGATCTGCAGGCACGCACAAACCGCGCTCAAGCGGCGGCGTAAGCGGGCGGGCGAGACTATTTGACTCTCTCCGTCATCCTGAGGTGGCCGGCGCTGCCGGCCCTCGAAGGATGACGGGCACAGACTCGGCGGCCGTTCATCCTTCGAGGCCCGCGCTACGCGCGGGCACCTCAGGATAACGGATCGAGGACGGAAGGAAGTTGAAGCCAATGCGTGACGTATTCATCTGCGACGCCGTGCGCACTCCGATCGGCCGCTATGCCGGGTCGCTCGCCAAGGTGCGGACCGACGATCTCGCCGCTGTGCCGCTCAAGGCGCTGATCGCGCGCAATTCCAAGGTTGATTGGGAAAAGGTCGAGGAAGTTTACTTCGGCTGCGCCAACCAGGCCGGCGAGGACAACCGCAACGTCGCGCGCATGGCGCTGTTGTTGGCCGGCCTGCCCGTCAGCGTGCCGGGCGTGACGCTCAACCGGCTCTGCGCCTCGGGCCTGGAGGCGGTCGGCACCGCGGCGCGTGCCATCCGCGCCGGCGAGATGGAATTCGCGATCGCCGGCGGCGTCGAATCGATGACGCGCGCGCCCTTCGTGCAGGGCAAGGCGACCGAAGCCTTCTCGCGCTCGGCGGAGATTTTCGACACCACCATCGGCTGGCGCTTCATCAACCCGCTGATGAAGGCGCAATACGGCGTCGATTCCATGCCGGACACCGGTGAGAACGTGGCCGAGGACTACCAGATCACGCGCGCCGACCAGGACGCGTTTGCCGTCAGATCGCAGCAGCGCGCCGGCAAGGCGATCGCCTCGGGCTTCTTCGCCAAGGAGATCGTCGCGGTTGAGATCGCCGGCCGCAAGGGCGAGGTGGTGAAGGTCGAC
Organism: Pseudolabrys sp.; assembly: GCA_036519015.1. Taxonomy (GTDB): domain Bacteria; phylum Pseudomonadota; class Alphaproteobacteria; order Rhizobiales; family Xanthobacteraceae; genus Pseudolabrys. Next base: position 1,045 of record DATDMA010000436.1, read on the forward strand.
AAGGACGAGCACCCGCGCCCCGAAACCACTCTGGAGCAACTCGCCAAGCTCAAGACGCCGTTCCGCAATCCCGGCACGGTGACGGCGGGCAATGCTTCGGGCGTCAATGACGGCGCCGCCGCCCTCATCCTCGCCTCGGAAGCGGCGGTGAAGGCGCACGGGCTCACGCCCCGCGCGCGCATCCTCGGCATGGCGTCGGGCGCGGTGCCGCCGCGCATCATGGGCATGGGGCCGGTGCCGGCGACGCGCAAACTGATGGCGCGCCTTGGGCAAAAAATCAGCGACTACGATTTGATCGAGATCAACGAAGCCTTCGCTTCACAGTCGCTAGCCTGCCTGCGGCAACTCGGGCTCGCCGACGATGCCGAACCCGTCAACCCGCATGGCGGGGCGATCGCGATCGGTCATCCGCTTGGCATGTCGGGCGCCCGCCTGGCGCTGACGGCCACGCACGGTCTGGAGGAGAGGGGCGGCAAGCTCGCGCTCGCCACCATGTGCGTCGGAGTCGGCCAGGGCGTGTCGCTTGCCCTTGAACGGGTTTGATGAAACTGATGCAAGAGCTACGGGTAAAGGAACAACTATGTCGCTCGTAATACCCAGGGAAAGCCTGAGCGCTTTTCCCAAACATCTGTCGCCGGGATACAAAAGCACGGTGAAGCGTTCGCCGTCGAAGCCGCTGGTGCTCGTGCCGCATACGCTGTCCGAGCTCACTGGCCCGGTCTACGGGCATAATGTCATCGAGGAAGGCGACAACGACCTCACCAAGCAGCACAAGGGTGAGCCGCTCGGCGAGCGCATCGTCGTGCACGGCCACGTGCTCGACGAAGACAAGCGGCCGATCTCCGACGCGCTCGTGGAACTCTGGCAGGCCAATGCCTGCGGCCGCTACGTGCACATCGTCGATCAGCACCCGGCGCCGCTCGATCCGAACTTCACCGGCGCAGGCCGCACCATCACCGACAAGAACGGCTACTACAAATTCATCACGGTAAAGCCGGGCGCCTATCCGTGGGGCAACCACCACAATGCGTGGCGGCCGAACCACATTCACTTCTCGATCTTCGGCCACTCGTTCCTGTCGCGGCTGGTCACCCAAATGTATTTCCCGGGCGACTATCTGTTCCCGTACGATCCGATCTTCAATTCCGTGACGGACGAGAAGGCGCGCCAGCGCATGATCGCGACCTTCGATCTTGAAAACACTGTTCCCGATTGGGCGCTCGCCTTCCGCTTCGACATTGTTCTGCGCGGACGCGAAGCGACACCGCTAGACACGGACGAACACTAATGTCGGAAATTACACCTTCGCAAACCGTCGGCCCGTTCTTCGCCTACGGTCTCTCGCCCAAGGGCCGTGCCCACTGGGATCCGAACGGCACCTATGCCTGGAAGGAAACGGCCGGGGACAATCTCATCACGCCGGACGCCAGCGGCCAGAAGATCCGCATCGAAGGCCAGGTCTTCGACGGCGACGGCAAAGCGATCACCGATGCCATGCTGGAGATCTGGCAGGCGGACGCGCAAGGCCGCTACGCCAGCCCGCGCGACACGCGCGCGTTACCGAACAGCAAGTTCATGGGCTTCGGCCGCTCGGCGACGGACAAGACCGGCGTCTTCAGCTTCGACACCATCAAGCCCGGCTCGGTGCCGGGCCCGAATGGAAAACCGCAGGCGCCGCACGTGGTGTTCTGCATCTTCTCGCGCGGCATGCTGCGACAGATCTACACCCGTATGTATTTCTCCGACGAGGCGGCCAACGGTGCCGATCCAATCCTGGCGGTGGTGCCGGAAGATCGGCGCGGGACGCTTGTCGCCCGCAAGGAGATGCGCGGCGACTTGACCGTCTACCGGTTCGATATCCGGGTGCAGGGCGAGAACGAGACGGTCTTTTTCGACATCTGAGCGGCAGTCCGTTTCACTGACGGATCGGCTGAAGTTTTGCGGGGCGGGAGTGCGGCAGAGTTGCCCACTCTCGCCCATCTTTTTGGCCCTAAGAGTGGGACAGCTCCCGCAATTCAAGTTTGTCGGCAAGGCTGTACCGCGTTGGGGCATTATTCAACGTCATTCCGTCGCGTAAAACTCCGAAGCGATCTGCCCACCCACGCTGCCCATCTTTCTGAGCCTCGTTTTGTGGTTGACGGCACTTTCCGGAATTGATTGGCTTGACGCCAGTAACGGCCATCAGAGCCGATCGGGAAACGCCTTCATGAACGAGCAAATTCTCCAGGAGATTAGCGACTTTTGCCGCGTGCGCGGCCTCGCCGAATCGACCTTCGGGCGCCGCGCCGTCAACGACGGCAAGCTCG
>DATDMA010000437.1:0-3856 GCA_036519015.1 Pseudolabrys sp.
TGAGCAGTGCCGGCCGGGATGAGCGCGCTGGCGAGGATACTGGCCGCGGCGGCGTCAACGGGCGGCGTCGGCGGGACAGGGGCGGGCACCGCCGCGGAGGGATCGGGTGTGGCGGTCGCGGGTTTCGTGATGTCGCCGACCTGAGCCATCGGGGCGGCATCGGCGGCCGCCTTTGCTGGGTCCTTGGCCGCGCCCTTGTCGCCGTCCTTTGTCTTGTGGGTCTTCTCGGTCTTATCAGCCGTATTGGTTTTATCGGCGTTAGCGGCCTGAGCGGCTTTACCGGCTTTGTCGGCCATTTCAGCCAAATCGGCCATATCAGGCGTAACGGCTTTTTTGCCCTTGCCGGTCTGGCCCGTCTGGCCGGGATTTGCGGCTTTCGCGTCCTGCTTGTCGGTGCTGGTGGTATTGCCGGCGTCGGTCTTGGCCGGCTTGGAGGTATCCTGGCCGTGCGCGACCTTGCTGCCGGCGTCGGACGGGCGGCTCTCAGCAGCCGCGGCGGTCTCGTCCAGCAGGCTCTGGAAGGGCGAACTGTTCGTGCGCTCGCTCTGCTGCGCCGGGGACCGGTAGCCGGGCCCATGCGTGGCAGTCGAGGGATGCGATCCCGTTTGTGACGCAACCTGTGGCACTTCCGAGCCCCCACTCTTCCCCCGCACGATCTGCAATCGCCAGGCCAGCGAAGGGCCGGACATGTTCTGTCGTTAAATCAATGGCTTATGGAAATTGACCGAAAATCGGTGTAAATCGTTATCCGGCAGCAAATGCAGCCGGGCGGCAGGAATTGCCGGGCGGTGGATGCGGGGGCGGTTCCCGTGCTGCCGTCATTGCGCAAGGGGCCTTCCCACCTATAGTAAGAAGCGCCATGCGAAATTCTCTCGACCTCAACGGCCGTCCGCAGGACACCCGAGTCGTCGTCGCCATGTCCGGCGGCGTCGATTCCTCGGTGACTGCCGCGTTGCTCAAGGCCGAGGGCTATGACGTGGTCGGCGTAACGCTGCAGCTCTACGACCATGGCGCCGCCACCCATCGCAAGGGCGCCTGCTGCGCCGGACAGGACATCTATGACGCGCGCGGGGTGGCCGAACGCATCGGCATTCCGCATTACGTGCTCGACTATGAGAGCCGCTTCAAGGAAGCGGTGATCGATCGCTTCGCGCAGAGCTACATCCAAGGCGAGACGCCGGTGCCCTGCGTCGACTGCAATATGTCGATCAAGTTCCACGATCTCTTGATCACCGCCCGCGAGCTCGGCGCCGAGGTGCTGGCGACCGGCCACTACATCGCCTCGCGCGCGCTGCCCGGCGGCGGCCGTGCGCTCTACCGGGCGCGCGAGGAAGAGCGCGACCAGAGCTATTTCCTGTTCGGCACCACGCGCGAGCAGCTCGAAATCCTGCGCTTCCCGCTCGGCGAGCGCACCAAGGCCGAGACGCGCGAGCTTGCGCGCAAGTTCGGCCTGGCGATTGCCGACAAGCACGACAGCCAGGACATCTGCTTCGTGCCGTCGGGCCATTACGCCGACATCATCGAGCGGCTCCAGCCGGGCGCGGCAGAAGCCGGCGAGATCGTCGACATCGACGGCAAGGTGCTGGGCACGCACGGCGGCATTATCCATTTCACTGTCGGCCAGCGTCGCGGGCTTGGGCTCGCCACCGGCTCACCGCTCTATGTGGTGCGGCTCGATGCGGCGCGGCGCCAGGTCGTGGTCGGCGCGCGCGAAGCGCTGCGCATGAGCCGCATCGTGCTGCGCGACATCAACTGGATCGGCGACGGTGAGATCGGCGAGGCGCTCGCCGACGACCGCCGCGAGGTGTTCGTGAAAGTGCGCTCGACGCGCCCGCCGCAGGCGGCGTGGCTGCGCGCCGCCAATGGCGGTTACGAAGTTGAGCTGGTCGACGGCGAGCACGGTGTGTCGCCCGGCCAGGCCTGTGTGTTCTATGATGCCGGCGAGGGGCAGGCGCGCGTGCTCGGCGGCGGCTTTATCAAGAGCGCGGTGGCGGCAGGCGATCTCGCACCGCTGCACAAGGAACCAATGGCAGCCGCCATGCGCGGCTGATATGGGCCATGCCGGGGGTGGGGAGCGACATCGACAAGATCAGCGTCGAGCGCGCTTATGCGCGCTGGGCGCCGGTCTATGACATCGTCTTTGGGGCGGTGTTCGCGCCCGGCCGCACCGAGGCGATCGCCGCGGCCGAACGTGTTTGCGGCCCGGCCGGCGGCCGCATCCTGGAGGTCGGCGTCGGCACCGGCATATCCCTTCCGGACTACGCGCGCGCCGATCGGATTGTCGGCATCGACCTGTCCGAGCCGATGCTGCGCAAGGCGCAGGAGCGCGTCGCCGAGCACGGCCTCGCCAATATCGAGACGCTGGCAGTGATGGATGCCGGGCATTTGGCGCTGCCCGACCAATCCTTCGATGTGGTCGTAGCGCAATTCGTCATCACCACGGTGCCGCATCCGGAGAAGGCGCTCGACGAGTTCGCGCGCGTGCTCAAACCGGGCGGCGAGATCATCCTGGTCAATCACATCGGCGCCGAGCGCGGCCCGCGTAAGGTGTTCGAGATGTGCTTTTCGCCGGTCGCGCGCCGGCTCGGCTGGCGGCCCGAGTTTCGCTTCGCGCGGCTCGCCAACTGGGCGCAGCAGCATGGCGGCGTGCGCGTGCTCGAGCGCCGGCCGCTGCCGCCGTTCGGCAATTTTGCGGTGATCCGCTTCGCACGCCTTGCCGACGGCGAATGCCGGACTGCGGCCTAGCGCCACCCTAAAGAGCGGAACTCCCCCTCCCGCCGGGTCGTTGTCCCTGGAACGAGGCGCCACGCGCGCCGGAACCCAAGGGAACAACCATGAATCGTGACATTCGCGTTCTCGGAGGGGCGACTTTGGCCGCGGCGCTGCTGGTGCTGCCGGCAATCTCCATGGCGCAGGCGCCGCCGAAGCCGCAGGAACCTGTGGCACCACGGGCCGAGCAACTCGATCCGAACGCCTGCGCCCAGCCCGATACGCGCACCACGGTCGGCAAAGGCGGGGACGCCGAGGTGCAGAAACCGGGCGATAGCAACCTGAGCGACAAGCTCGCGCGCTCGGGCGGCGTCATCTGCCCGCCGCAACACGTCGATCCCGACATGAAGGCGCCGACGCCGCGCAGTGGCGGGACGATGCCCGTGATCCCACCGCCCGGCAGTCCCGGCGGCGACCAGAGCGTCCAGCCCAAATAAAGAGAGGGCGGCGGAGCTTGCTTGACAGGCTTCGTCGTCGCTCCCTATATCGCGCCATTCCGGCGCGTCCGGGATGGCGGGGTAGCTCAGTTGGTTAGAGCAGCGGAATCATAATCCGGAGGTCGGGGGTTCAAATCCCTCCCCCGCTACCACGCTAACCCCGGCAGTGAGCCGTGGGGGAACGCAGTGGCGCCATACAGAGAACATTGAGAACCGGGGCGTCAAGCAGCGCCGCGAGCCGTCCATTGATCTGCACTGGAACCGGCTGGAACGGTTCTGTGCGGTGCACATGACCGAATCGATCAATTCACGGATCATGTCGGCAAATTCTTCCAGATGCTCGCCGCGCGCGGCCTCGGCCAGATGACCGAGTTGGTTTTATGGTTGTGTGTACCGAAAACTTAAACACGGGCGTAGTGGCGATGAAGTCCGCCCAGGATGGTGCGTGAACGGATCACACCGGCTCGCTGAACCGGCCGAGAAGCCGGTGCATCCTTGTTCAAGAATCGATGCCTTCTGACGCTATTGTAATAGTGGCGTAGGGTTTGAGGACCCGACGCAACTGCATCTCGCCCACGACAATGATGTGGTCCACACACTCACGCCGACGTTCCGATCAGCCGTTCGACAAAGCCATTCTGTCAAGGCGA
>DATDMA010000438.1:0-2403 GCA_036519015.1 Pseudolabrys sp.
GACGCAGACCTTCTCCAGCGTCGAGGTGAACTTCGCCAGCGCCGCGTTGTTGTCGAGTTTGGCGCGATGCGCGAGGCCGCGGCTCCAGGCAAAGATCGACGCGATCGAGTTGGTCGAGGTCTCGTTGCCCTTCTGATGCTCGCGGTAGTGGCGCGTCACGGTGCCGTGCGCGGCTTCGGCTTCCACCACCTTGCCGTCCGGGGTCGTCAGCACCGAGGTCATCAGGCCGAGCGAGCCGAAGCCCTGCGCCACGATGTCCGACTGCACGTCGCCGTCGTAGTTCTTACAGGCCCAGACATAGCCGCCCGACCACTTGAGCGAAGCTGCGACCATGTCGTCGATCAGGCGATGCTCGTAAGTGATCTTCTTGGCCGCGAAGGCGTCCTTGAACTCGGCGTCGAACACTTCCTGGAAGATGTCCATGAAGCGGCCGTCATAGACCTTGAGGATGGTGTTCTTCGACGAGAGATAGAGCGGATAGCCGCGCGCCAGCGCGTAGTTCATCGAGGCGCGGGCGAAATCTCGGATCGAGTCGTCGAGATTGTACATCGCCAGCGCGACGCCCGAGCCCGGGAAGTTGAACACTTCGTGCTCAACCTTCTTGCCGTCCGGCGTCACGTAGCTCAGCGTCATCTTGGCGCCTTCCGGCACGCGGATGTCGGTGGCGCGGTACTGGTCGCCGTAGGCGTGGCGGCCGATGATGATCGGCTTGGTCCAGCCGGGCACCAGGCGCGGCACGTTCTTGCAGATGATCGGCTCGCGGAAGATCACGCCGCCGAGGATGTTGCGGATCGTGCCGTTGGGCGACCGCCACATTTTCTTCAGGTTGAATTCTTTCACCCGCCCTTCGTCGGGGGTGATGGTGGCGCACTTCACCGCGACGCCGACCTCTTTGGTCTTGTTGGCGGCATCGATGGTGATCTGGTCGTTGGTCTCGTCGCGCTTCTGGACGCTGAGATCGTAGTACAGCAGATCGACATCCAGATAAGGGTGGATCAGCTTGTCCTTGATCAGCTGCCAGATTATGCGGGTCATTTCGTCGCCGTCCATTTCGACGACGGGATTTGCAACCTTGATCTTCGCCATTTTAATGAGCCACCTTTTGAGAGCCGGCATCGGTAACGGTCGTCAGACCGACGAAAATTCGGCGCGCGTTCATTGAAGACGCCGCCCCCGGCAGCGGGCTCTATAGCATCGACTTTCGTGCCGCGAAAGCGGCGTTCGCTCGCGGACTAAGCCGCATCCGGAGGCGCATGGCTTGCGAGCAAGACGCTGCGAAAAATGAAGACCCGCCCGATGAGTTCATCATCGAGCGGGTCATGGCCTCGGAAACGTTTGCCGCCGGACTCCGCGTCAGAGCGAGGCGAGCGCGGCGTTGAGCGTCGCACTCGGCCGCATCGCGGCCGATGCCTTGGCATCATCGGGCAGATAGTAGCCGCCGATGTCGACCGGCTTGCCTTGCGCGCCGATCAGCTCGCCATTGATCTTGGCTTCGTTCTTGGCGAGCGTTTCGGCCAGCGGCTTGAAGCGGGCTTGCAGTTCCGCGTCCTTGGTCTGCGCCGCGAGCGCCTGAGCCCAGTACAAAGCGAGGTAGAAATGGCTGCCGCGATTGTCGAGTTCGCCGACCTTGCGTGCCGGATTGCGGTTGAACTTGAGGAACTGGCCGATGGCTGTGTCGAGCGTCTCGGCGAGAACCTGCGCTTTGGCGTTCTTGTAGGTCTGCCCCAGATGTTCGAGCGACGCGCCGAGGGCGAGGAACTCGCCGAGCGAATCCCAGCGGAGATAACCTTCTTCCTCGAACTGCTGAACGTGCTTGGGCGCCGAGCCGCCGGCACCGGTCTCGAAAAGGCCGCCACCCGCCAACAGCGGAACGATCGACAGCATCTTGGACGAGGTGCCGAGCTCCATGATCGGGAACAGGTCGGTCAGATAGTCGCGCAGCACGTTGCCGGTGACGGAGATCGTGTCCTGGCCCTTGCGAATGCGCTCGAGCGAGAACTTGATCGCGTCGACCGGCGCCAGGATGCGGATGTCGAGCCCCGCTGTGTCGTGATCCTTCAGGTACTTCTCGACTTTGGCGATCTCCTGCGCGTCATGCGCGCGATTCGTGTCGAGCCAAAACACCGCCGGGGTGTTGGTGAGGCGCGCGCGGCGCACGCCGAGCTTGACCCAATCCCGGATCGGTTCGTCCTTGGTCTGGCACATGCGGAAGATGTCGCCGGTCTCGACCGGACGCTCCAGCAGCACCTTGCCGTCATCGGCGACGACGCGAACCGTTCCGCTCGCGGGCACTTCGAAGGTCTTGTCGTGCGAGCCGTATTCCTCGGCCTTCTGCGCCATCAAACCGACGTTCGGCACCGAGCCCATGGTCTTGGGGTCGAACGCGCCGTTGGCCTTGCAGTC
>DATDMA010000439.1:0-3141 GCA_036519015.1 Pseudolabrys sp.
GACCGCGAAATATCTGTTCGACGAAGACTTCGCCACCGGCGGCAAGCCGACCATCACCGTGGTCGAGGCCGAGCGCCGGCGCGCGGACGCGGAGTCGCAGGCCTATCGCAACGGCTTCGCCGCCGGTCTCGCGCAGGCGCAGGGCGAGATTAACCAGCGCATCGCCGCGGCGCTCGCGGTGATCGCCGACGGCATCGAGAAGCTCAATCGCGGGCTCGACGGCGTCGAGGCACGGCTGGAGACCGAGGCGGTGCAGGTGTCGGTCGCCGTCGCCAGCAAGCTCGCGCCCGAACTGATCGCACGCGAGCCCTTCGCCGAGATTTCCGCGCTCGCCACCGAGTGCCTCCGCCATCTGGTGAAGGCACCGCACATCGAGGTGCGCATCAGCGCCGACATCTACGACATCGCGCAGGGCCAGCTCGAGGAGATCGCGCGGGCGCGCGGCTTCGAAGGCCGCCTCATGGTCGTGTCCGACGCGACCATGGCGCCGGGCGACTGCCGCATCGAATGGGCCGACGGCGGCGTCACCCGTGACGAGGCCGCAACGAAGGCCGCAATCGATGACGTCGTCGCGCGCTATGTCGCGGCCCGCATCGCCGAAAACTAGACGATTTTGGAATTCTGGAGACGCCGACGATGAGTGATAACGATCAAGTGCCGCTTCCCGATCTGGAAAACGCGGCCGCGATGCGCGCGGTGGACGATGCGGGCTCGCTCGCGCCGTCCGACAGCGACCCGATGACGCGCGGCGCCGCCGATCTGGAAGCGGTGTTCGACGTGCCGGTGCAGGTGTCGGCCGTTCTCGGCCGCGCCCGCATGGAGGTCGGCGACCTGCTGAAGATGGGCCCGGGCGCAGTGCTCGAGCTCGACCGCAAGGTCGGCGAGGCAATCGACATCTACGTCAATAATCGTCTCGTCGCGCGCGGCGAAGTGGTGCTGGTCGAGGACAAGCTCGGCGTGACCATGACGGAAATCATCAAGTCCGATCGTAACTAAGAACTAGAGGAATACGCCCATGCGCCTATTGATCGTCGGCACGCTGGGGGGGCAACTCACCATCGCGAGCAAAATCGCGATGGACAAAGGCGCCAGCGTCACCCATGCCGAGAGCAACGAGCAGGCGCTCGCCGTGCTGCGCTCCGGCCGTGGCGCGGACCTGCTGATGGTGGATGTCTCGCTCGACATCCGCGATCTCGTCACCCGGCTCGAGGCCGAGCGCATCCACGTCCCGATCGTCGCCTGCGGCGTCACCAATGACGCGCGCGCCGCCGTGCGCGCCATCCATGCCGGCGCCAAAGAGTACATCCCGCTGCCGCCCGATCCCGATCTGATCGCCGCGGTGCTCGCCGCCGTCGCCGACGACGCGCGCGACATGATCTATCGCGACGAGTCGATGGCCAGGGTGGTCAAGCTCGCGCAGCAGATCGCCGGCTCGGACGCCTCTGTCCTGATCACCGGCGAAAGCGGCACCGGCAAAGAAGTGCTGGCGCGCTACCTGCACAGCCGCTCGAACCGGTCGAAGAAGCCCTTCATCAGCGTCAACTGCGCGGCTATCCCTGAAAACCTGCTCGAATCCGAATTGTTCGGCCACGAGAAGGGCGCCTTCACCGGCGCGCTCGCCCGCCGCATCGGCAAATTCGAGGAAGCGAACGGCGGCACGCTGCTACTCGACGAAATTACCGAAATGGATGTGCGCCTGCAGGCCAAGCTCCTGCGCGCCATCCAGGAGCGTGTCATCGACCGCGTGGGCGGCGCCCGCCCGGTGCCGGTGGACATCCGCATCCTCGCCACCTCGAACCGCAATCTCGCCGATGCCGTGCGCGAAGGCTCGTTCCGCGAGGATCTGCTGTTCCGCCTCAACGTGGTGAATCTGAAGATCCCTCCCTTGCGCGAACGCCCATCCGATATCGGCGAGCTGGCGCAGCACTTCATCAAGAAGTATTCGCAGGCGAACGGCGTTCCCGTGCGCTCGCTGTCGGCGGAGGCGCGCCGCGCGCTCAACACCAATCGCTGGCCGGGCAATGTGCGCGAACTCGAGAACACGCTGCATCGCGCGGTCCTCCTTTCGACCGAGCCGGAGATCGGCGTCGAGGCGATCCTGTCGCCCGACGGCGCGCGCCTCGATCAGTCGCGCGGCACCGATGTCGCCGCGCAGGCCGCCCTGGCGGCCGAGCAGGTCACGCGCAATCTCGTCGGCCGCACCGTGGCCGAGGTCGAGCGCGACCTCATCCTGGAGACCCTCAAGCACTGCCTCGGCAACCGCACGCACGCGGCCAATATCCTCGGCATCTCCATCCGAACACTGCGCAACAAGCTCAACGAATATGCCGCCGACGGCGCGCCCATCCCACCGCCGCATGGCGGGGAAATGCGCGGAGCGGCGTAGGTGATTGTCATCACCGGGCCGGCGCGAAGCGCCGAGTCCCGGTGATCCCGCTCAGCGAAGCGCTGTGTCCGCCTAAGCGAGATGGCCGGGACGAGCCCGGCCATGACAACTGTTACGCATGGAACTCTCACGCCGTCCCGCCGTTAATGGCGCATGCGAGCTCTCCTCTGTCACAATCCAACTGCAGGATCGAAGGGTTACGACAAGGACGCGATCCTTGCGGCCTTGAAACTTGCCGATATCGAAGTTCGCGACGTCGTTTCCGTCAAAAGCGACAACCTGGCGGAAGCGCTGAAGAAGAGCGCCGATTTCGTGGTCGCCGCCGGCGGCGACGGCACAATCGCCAAGGTGCTGACCAACCTGCCCGACCGCTCCGTGCCGGTGGCGCTGCTGCCGCTCGGCACCGCCAACAATGCCGCACGCTCGCTCGGCATCGCCGGGACACCGCAAGAACTGGTCGAGACCTGGAAGCTCGAGAAAACGAAGCCGCTCGACATCTGCTCGGTCAAAGGGCCATGGGGCACGACGCTGTTTCTGGAAGGCTTCGGCGTGGGCCTCATTCCCGAACTCCTCAGGGTTGCTTCCAAAGGCAGGAAGCCGGAGGGCGCACACAACCTGCGCAAAGGCCGCGCTCTCCTACAAAAGACGCTGAAGGAAGCGAAGCCGGTCGATGTCGAGATCGTCATCGACGGCAAATTGCTCCGCGGTGAATTCCTCGGCGTCGAGGTCATGAACATCCCTTTCACCGGGCCCGG
>DATDMA010000440.1:0-6490 GCA_036519015.1 Pseudolabrys sp.
CTTCAAGCAGAAGAGCGCGCGCATGCGCATGCTGGGCATGCCCGACGTGTTCGCCGAGGCCGGCGTGCGGCGCTTCATCGAAGCGGCGGCGACCGAGCAGCTTGCCGACGGCTCAGCCGTGATCGAGCTTTATGCGCTGTCGGTCGACGACATCATGGTCGCGACCATGGGCGGCATCGTCGGCGATGGGCGCTTCTGCGCCATGTTCAATTCGATCCTGCAGGGGCGCTACGCGGTCGAGAGCCCGGGCGAGCAGTTGATCGTCAACCTGGTGCGCCGGTGCTGCGAGCGCGGGCTCGGTACGTTCGATCTCGGCATCGGTGAATCACGCTACAAGCGGCTGTTCTGCGAGGATGCCGAGCCGCTGTTCGACAGTTATTTGCCGCTGAGCGCGGGAGGCCGATTGCTCGCGGTCGGTTTCAGAACCGGCGCTTCGTTCAAGCGTATGCTGAAGCAGCACCCCACGCTGTGGTCACTGGTGCGTGGCGGGCGACGGCTCAAGGCGTGGCTGGCGGTCCGCCCCGACCGCTAAGCCGCCGCCTGCTGGGCGCCGCCGGCGAGCAGCATCACATCGGCGAAGCCCGCCAACATCAGACGCTCGCGCGCTGCGCGCGTAGCCGGATTGGCCGGATCGCCCGCGACCAGCACGGCCCGCTGCGCGAGCGGCGCGAAGCGCTCCACCGCGATATCGGCCGCCGAACCGACATCGATCACCACGTGATCGTAGCTGCGCACCAGCGCCTCGATCACCGTCGCCAGCATCGGCGACGCAGCGAGCGTAGGGCCTTCGGTGCCGATATTGCCGGTCGCGATCAGATGCACGTTCGAGAACTGGTCGCGGGTGATGATGTCGCCGAACGACGCCGCGCCGCGCACCAGTTCGGCCACGCCCGGTGCGTTGGGATCGGTCGAGATCACCGAGAGATTGGGCGCGTCGAAGGCGAGATCAACCAGCACGACATTGGATTCTTTGACGAGCGCACGCGCGAGCGTGATCGCGGCATAGGTCGTGCCGACATTGCGCGCGGTACCGACGATGGTGACGCGGCGGCCGGTGTCGCCGCCCTGGCGCAGGCTGCGCGCGATCTGATCGACGCTGCTCACCGGCAGCGGCACCGGCGCAAGCCCGCCCATCATCGACGGCATCAAAGGCGGCGACGCGACGCGCGGCATCGGCGGGGGCGCCATGCTTGGCGTGGGTGGCATGACTGGAGGCGCCACGACAGGCGCGGCCATGATGGGCTGCTCGTAGCCGGGCGCGGTGTAGGCGGCCGGCGCATAAGCATAGGCCGAGTAACCTGGCGGCGGCACCGCACCGGGCGCCAATAGCGCGCCGGTAACGATGAAGCCCGAGGACAGCGCGAAGGCAGCAAAGGCCGCGATCAGCACCGTGGGGAGCTTCTTCGGATAGGCCGGCTTGATGGCGGGGCTGGCGCGCGAAATGATGCGCGCCTCCGGCGGCGCGGCATTGATGCTGTCGCGCGCGGAGGCTTCACGATATTTGGCCAGATAGGATTCCAACAGATCGCGCTGCGTCTTGGCCTCGCGCTCGAACGCGCGGAGCTGCACGTCCTGTTCGTTGCTTTGCGAAGCGAGCCGCTTCACCTGGTCGAGACTCGCCGTCAGCGACACCAGCTTGTCGCCCGCGAGCTTGGCGTCGTTGTCGAGCTGGCGCGCAAGGCGTTCGCCCTCGGTCCTGATCTGGCGGTCGACCTCGCCTATTTGCGCCTTCAACTCCTTGATGCGCGGATGCTGGTCCATCAGCGTGGTTGATTGCTCGGCCAGTTGAGAGCGCAGCGCGATACGCTGCTCGATCAGGCGGCGCATGGATTCGGAGTTTGCGATGTCGGAGGACTCGATCGGATTGCCGGAGCGGATGAGATCGCGCAGTTGCTTCGCGCGCGCCTCGAGGTCGGCCTTCTGGCCGCGCGCCACCGAGATCTGCGAATTGATCTCGGTGAGCTGCTGGCTCGGCAGCGAGGTGTTGTTGGAGCCGACATAAAGATTGGATTTGGAGCGGTAGTCCTCGACCTTGGCCTCGGCGTCGGCTACGCGCTGCCGCATCTTTTCGATCTCGCCGCCGAGCCAATTGCCGGCGGCACGGGTCTGATCGAGCTTCGCCGACTGCTGCAGGCTCAGATAGGTCTCGGCGACGGAGTTGGCGACGCGCGCGGCAAGCTCCGGGCTGGCCGACGAGAAGTCGATCGAGATCACGCGCGACTTGTCGATGGCCGACACATTGAGCCGTTCGTAATAGGCTTCGAGCGTGCGCTCTTCCTTCGTCATAGCCGTCGGATCGCGGCCGATGCCGATGAGACCGAGGATGACGCGCAGGGCGCCGGCGCCCGAATCGAATTCTGGATTTTCGGTGAGGTTTTCCTTCGTGATGACCTCACGGGCGAGATCGCGCGACAACACGAGCTGGGCCTGGCTGGTCACCGCCTCGGGATCGATGGTGCTGCGGTCGGCGGATTTGTCGGCCTCGGCGCGCAGGAAGATGTTTTCGCGCGCTTCCAGCAACAGGCGCGATTCGGAGCGGTAGCGCGGCGTGATCGCGTTGACGACGACGAAGGCGGCGACCGCGGCGACCAATGTGATGGTGAGGATCGCGATCTTCTTTTGCCACAAAACGCGGCCTAAACCGCGCAGATCCGGTTCGCCGCTGGCGGAATAAGACGCAACGGCCGGGGGCGGCGCGGCGACGACGGACTTCGACTTTCTACGGAACAACATGCCTACTCCAAACGCACGGCTGTGTGGCAGCAAGTCGATCTCATCCGATTATGGTTGCTTCCACGTTAATTACCGTCCCGTCATGTTTGCGTTCAGAGTCTGTTAACCAGCGGACGCGAGGGGCGTCGAAGTGCCGCACTGCAGATGAAAACGCCGGGTCCGGTTCAGCTTTGATTCAATCTGAACGCATAAGTTCCGCGCGCATGACTCCCTTGAACATCCTCCACGTGTTCCGCGCTCCGGTCGGCGGACTGTTTCGCCATGTGCTCGATCTCGCCAGAGAGCAGATCGCGCGCGGACACCGTGTCGGCCTGATCGCCGACAGCACCACTGGCGGCGCGCGCGCCGAAGCGGTCCTGGGCGAGCTCGCACCGTCGCTGGCGCTCGGGCTCACGCGCGTGCCGATGCGCCGCCATATCGGACCGGACGACGCCCGCGTGCTCGCGCATGTCGTGCGCCGGATCGCCCAGGCCCAAGCCGACGTGGTGCACGGCCATGGCGCCAAAGGCGGCGCCTATGCGCGGCTTTCTTTTGGGGCGCCGCGGGCGCTGCGCGCCTATACGCCGCACGGCGGCAGCCTGCTGTACGGCCACGATACGATGGCCGGAAAATTCTATCTCGGGACCGAGCGGCTGTTGATGCTGCGCGGCGACCTGTTCCTGTTCGAAAGCAACTACAGCGCCGAGATTTTCCGCCGCAAGATCGGCAAGCCAAGCGGGCTCGTCCGCATCGTCCATAACGGCGTGTCGCGTCCGGAATTCGAGCCCGTCGAGTGCCGGCCCGACGCCACGGACCTGGTGTTCCTGGGCGAACTGCGGCCGGTGAAGGGCATTGACGTCCTCATCGATGCGATCTCGCTGCTTCACCGCAAGGGCCGCAGCACGTCCCTGACTTTGGTCGGCGATGGCCCCGACCGAGCGGAACTGCAGGCACAGATCGCGCGCCTGGGGCTCACGCCAGCCATCTCCTTCACCGGCGCGATGCCGGCGCGCAAGGCGCTCACGCTCGGACGCATCATGGTGGTGCCGTCGCGGGCGGAGTCCCTGCCCTATGCGGTGCTCGAGACCGCCGCCGCCGGCAAGCCGTTGATCACCACCAAGGTCGGCGGCATCCCTGAGATTTATGGGCCACTGACCGACAGCCTCGTGCCCGCGGAGAATTCAACCGCGCTGGCTGAGGCCATCGCCCAGGTGATCGACCAGCCGGAAGCGACCGGACAGCTGGCGCAGGCGCTGCGTGCGCGCGTGGCGGCCTCGTTTTCGGTCGAGACGATGGTGGACGGCGTGCTCACCGCCTACCGAAGCGGCCTCGAAATGCTCTGCAAAACCGGCCGGCGTTAAGACATTTTTGCCGGTCGCGCTAAGCCTTTCTTGAGAGTCCTTGCCTAGAAGTTTCGGGGAATTGTTAAAGTTTGGTCCGCGCTCTGTGGCGCGGCGCCGCGTGAGTATGGCGTCAGTGATGACCGATACCGACGTGCGTCCCTCCTTGAACGCGTCCGAAGCCACGGCGGTCCTCGACCGCCTGCGCGCCGGACCGCGTCCCGAACCCAAAGCCCACACGCTCTCGCCGGAAGCGCTCGAGGTCGTTGCACGGCCGATGGCCGCGCCGATCTCGCCGATCGTACTCGCCGGCATCGTGCGCATGGGCGAATTCGCGCTGATCGTGCTGGTGGGCCTGGCGCTGTACGGCGCCTACCTGCCGCCGATCGAGGGCCTGCACTGGCGTTACCTCGTTGCGTGCTTCGCCATCGCGACGCTCTCCACCCTCGCCTTCCAGGTGGCCGACATCTACCAGGTGCAGGCCTTTCGTGGGCTTGAGAAGCAGTACATGCGGATGGCCTCCGCATGGTCGGTGGTGTTCCTGATCGTCATCGGCGCGTCGTTCTTCGCCAAGGCCGGCGAGATGTATTCGCGTGTGTGGCTGAGCGGCTATTATGTCGCCGGCATCATCGCGCTCGTTGCCTCGCGCAAGATCCTTTACTACGCGGTGCGCAGATGGACGCGGGAAGGCCGCCTCACGCGCCGCACGGTCATCGTCGGCGGCGGCGACCCCGGCGCGCGCGTGATCGAAGAACTGCGCCGGCAGAAGGACGCCGGCGTCGAGATCGTCGGTCTGTTCGACGACCGGGGCAACGACCGCAGCAGTGCGCTCTGCGCCGGTGAGCACAAGCTCGGTACGGTCGATGACCTCGTCGAGTTCGGCCGTCTCACGCGCGTCGATCTGGTGATCTTCTCGCTGCCGATCTCGGCGGAAGGCCGCATCCTGCAGATGCTGAAGAAGCTCTGGGTGCTGCCGCTCGACATCCGCCTTGCCGCGCACACCAACAAGCTCCAGTTCCGTCCCCGCTCCTACTCCTACATCGGCAATGTGCCGGTGATCGACGTGTTCGATCGGCCGATCGCCGATTGGGACGTGGTGATGAAATGGCTGTTCGATAAGATCATCGGCGGCCTCTTGCTGCTGGTCTCGCTGCCGGTGCTCGCCATCGTCGCCATCGCCATCAAACTCGACAGCCGCGGCCCGGTGTTCTTCAAGCAGAAACGCTATGGCTTCAACAACGACCTGATCGAGGTCTACAAATTCCGCTCGATGTATGTCGACATGGCCGACGCTGGCGCTAGCAAGCTCGTCACCAAGGACGACCCGCGCGTCACCCGCGTCGGGCGCTTCATCCGCAAGGCCAGCCTCGATGAATTGCCGCAGCTCTTCAACGTGGCATTCAAGGGCAACCTGTCGCTGGTCGGGCCGCGCCCGCATGCGGTGAACGCCAAGGCCGAGGCGCGCCTCTACGCCGAAGCGGTGGACGGCTATTTCGCGCGCCATCGCGTGAAGCCAGGCATCACCGGCTGGGCGCAGATCAACGGCTGGCGCGGCGAGACCGACACGCACGAGAAGATCCAGAAGCGCGTCGAGCACGACCTTTATTACATCGAGAACTGGTCGGTGCTGCTCGACCTCGTCATCCTCGCGCGCACGCCCGTCTCGCTGCTCAATTCCGAGAACGCCTATTGATCACCGCCAGCGACATGGCGGTGGGCGCGGTGCCCGTGCCGGCGCCACGGCCGGTCTATGCGCAGCCGCTTGCCGGCGCGATGCCGCCGGCCGCCGCTGCCGCGCCGCTGCGCGAGCGCATCCTTCTGGTCGCATTGTTCATCGCGGTCGCGGCGAGTTCGGTCGCATTCATCGAGCCTTCGCCGCATGACGCCCTGATGGGCCTCCTGGCGCTCACCTGCGTGATCGCCGGCATACGCTTCGAGCGGACGCTGGCGCTGCTCGTGCTGCTGCTGCTGATATGGAACGTGTCGGGGCTGCTGTCGCTACTCCGCGTGGTCCAGTACGAAAAGACGATCCAATACGCCCTCACCTCTGTCTATCTCGCCATCGCCGCTATCCTGTTCGCCTGCCTGTTCGCGAACAACACGATGCCGCGGCTCACGACCATGCGCATCGCCTACGTCATGACCGCGACGGCCGGTGCCCTTTGCGGCATCGCCGGCTATTTCCACGTGTTTCCAGGCTCCGAGATCTTCGCGCCCTCCGGCCGCGCGCTCGGCGCCTTCAAGGATCCCAACGTCTACGGCCCATTCCTGATCTGGCCGGCGCTGTTCCTGCTGCAAAGGGTCCTCGCGAAGCGCATCGCTTTCGTGGACCTCGTCCCCCTGGCCATTATCCTGTTCGGACTGCTGTTGAGCTTTTCCCGCGGCGCCTGGTTTCACTTCACGGTGTCGGCGCTCGTCACGATCGTGCTGACGTTCCT
>DATDMA010000441.1:0-2289 GCA_036519015.1 Pseudolabrys sp.
CAGAGCCGCGAAGAAAGCTTTCACGGCGGGGCGTTCGCGGCGGCTCTCCACCACGAGGAAATCGTAATGTTCCGGCGCCACCGGAATGAAGCCGAGGCCGTACATCTTCGCCACCGGCTCGATCGCCAGGCCCCAATCGGCGCGATTCTGCGCGATCGCGGCCGCCACCGCGTTATGCGACTTCGGCTGGTTGGCATAACCGGACGGCTTTGCGCCATTGAGCAATTTGTCGACCAGCACGCGCGTACCCGAGCCGGCATTGCGGTTGACCATAAGCGCAGTCGTATCGGCGAGCGCGGCCTTCAGCGCCTCCTCCGCGTCGCGGCCTTCGAAGCGTGCGTCGCCGGGACGGAAAAGAATGCCCTGCATGCGCCGCCAACCGGGCACCAGCGACAGGCCGGGCGAGACCAGATGCACATTATAATTTCCGCTCGCCGGATCGATCAGATGCACCGGCGCGACATCGCATTCGCCGCGGTTCGCTGCCGCGACGCCGCCGAGGCTGCCGACCGCGAGCGCCCGCGCGGAGAAGCCGCGCTCGCTGAGCGCGCCCACGACGACGTCGAGTGCGACATCGTGGCTGCCCATGATGACGAGGTCGGGAGCATGCGCGGCGCTGCCGATCAGCGTGACTTGGACCTCGCTGCCGGCATCGAGCGCGGACGCGAGCGCGTCGATCTCGAGGAAGCCGTCGGCCTGCGAGAAGCTCGTCACCGAGCCGGAGCCTTTGCCGGTGGGGAAGGCGACCGTGCCCTCGCCGCTTTCGATCAGCGACACCAGCACGAATTCCTTGCGGCCCATCTCCGAGGCGACACGCACCGGCACACGCGCGGTGATCGTCTCGGCGGCTTCAGGCGGCAGCCCGGCGCGCGCGCGGATCACCGGCGCGACGAAGGCGTGGAAGGTGAAGATCGCCGAAGTCGGGAAGCCCGGCAGCACCACGATCGGCTTGTCGCCGACGACGCCGAGACAGAGCGGCTTGCCCGGCTTGAGCGCGACGCCGTGCACAAGGATGCCCGGCTTGCCCAGACGCGACACGATCTGATGCGACAGGTCGCCAGCGCCTTTCGACGTGCCGCCTGAGAGCACGACCATGTCGCACGTGGCGAGCGCATCGCGCACCACCTGTTCCAACACCACCGCTTCGTCGGCGAAGGCACCCATCGCGACCGGCTCCCCGCCGGTCTCAGTGATGGCCGCAGCGATGATCGCGGCATTGCTGTCGTAGACGCCGGCGGGCTTGAGCGGCGCGCCCGGCGGCACCAACTCATCGCCGGTCGACAGCACCGCCACCTTCGGCCGCCGCACGACATCGACAGTCGCGAGGCCGCAGGCCGCCAGCATGCCGATCTCGCGCGAGCCGATGCGCGTGCCGCGGCGAAGCAACGTCTCGCCGCGCGCGATGTCGGAGCCCGCGTAAGACACGAACTGCCCCGCGGCGGCGGCGCGGCGCAATTCGATGCGCGGCGCGCCATCCTCGATCAGTTCCGTTTGCTCGATCATCACCACCGCGTCAGCCCCGCGCGGGATCACGCCGCCGGTGGCGATGGTGGTGGCGGTCCCGGGTGCGACGGTGAGCTCGGGCGCGTGGCCGCAGGCGATCACTTCGGCGTTGAGCGCGAGCAGCTTCGGATTGCTGTCGCTCGCCCCGACCGTATCGGCCGCGCGCAGCGCAAAGCCGTCCACGTTCGAGCGATCGAACGGCGGCGCATCGACCGGCGCGACCACGTCATGCGCGAGCACGCGCGTGAGCGCCTGCGTGAGCAGTACGGTCTCCGCGCCGAGCGGCGAGCGATCGAGATGCTTCTCGAAGCGCGTGCGCGCCTCGTCCGCCGAGACGACCTCGAGGAACTGCTCCTGACGCGCGGCCGCGCGCACGCGCGCGATCAGCGCGGCATCGTCGACTGGTTTGCGTCTTTCACTCATATCGCATAGCTCACGGCCACGGCCTTACCTGAACGGCGGCGCCGGCGGAATAGCCCTCGCTGTCGGCCGGAACCAGGATCCAGCCGTCCGATCGCGCCACCACCGACAGCGGCAGATACTTACTCGCCAGCGGCTCCGCCTGCCCGCCCGTGACGCGCACCGGAACCACCTCGCTCAGGCCCACGGTCGAGGTCACCTTGCGCGCAAGCGGCACCGTCTGCACCGGCTCGAACTCCTTATGTGTGGCGGCAGCGAGCCGCTCCAAGATGCGCCGCCCGACCAGCAGCCAGACCGCCAGCGCAGCATCGAGCCGCCCCGGCAGCAGCAGCACCGGCCGCACACCGACAAATCCCAGCGCGGCCG
>DATDMA010000442.1:0-4205 GCA_036519015.1 Pseudolabrys sp.
TTGGGCGTTATGCTCGGCTAGACCGCAGGCCGGCACGAGATATCAAAGCATGAACCGCACCGGACTGATCATCGCGCTCGCCATTGCCGCCGTTGCGGGCCTGGTGTTCGGATTTTTTCCCGCGCTCGATCTGCGCATCGCCAGCTATTTCTATGCGGTCTCCGACGCGGCGCACAATATGTTCGCTCTGCGTCTGTCGCCGGTGTTGATGACCGCGCGCAACATCGGCCTGTGGGTCGGCACGGTGCTGATCGCGCCGGCAATCGGGGCGCTGGTGATCAAGCTCCTGCTGCCGCGGCGCAAATTGCTGATCTCTGGCCGCGCGATCATCTTTCTTATGGCGACGATGGCGTTGGGCCCAGGCCTGCTGGTGAATGTGCTGCTCAAGGACCATTGGGGGCGGCCGCGTCCGGTCGACGTGACGCAGTTCGGCGGCGATCAGCATTTCGTCGCCTGGTGGGATCCGCGCGGCGATTGCCCGGGCAACTGTTCATTCGTGTCCGGCGACGTCGCCGGCGCGTTCTGGACGATCGCGCCTGCGGCACTCACGCCACTGCCATGGCGCGCGGTCGCTTATGCCGGTGCGCTCGCTCTCGGCACCGCGATGACGGCGTTCCGCATGATGGCGGGCGGGCATTTTCCGTCCGACACGATCTTCGCCGGCGTGTTCACGTTCCTGGTCATCTGGCTTTGCTACGCGCTGATCTATCGCTGGCCGCGCACGCGCCTCAGCGATGAGAGCATCGACAACGCGCTCACGCGCGTCGCCATGCCGGGCTATCGTTTTATTGTCGGGATGTTCCGCAAGAAAAAGACGGAACTATAGGGCAGCCGGGGCTTGAGCCCGGTCCGTCGACGCTGCCTGCGCTGCGTGCGGATCGCATCGCCATGCCCGAGCTTGAGTGCTAGGCTTTGCGCCGGGCGACAATAAAAAATAACGAGACTAGGGATGAGGAAACAGACTTGGGCCGCGCTCTGCGCGGCATTGCTCGTATTTTCGATGGCGCTGCTTCCGATAAACTCCGCAAATGCCTATCCGGACCGCACCATCACGCTCATCGTCCCATTTGCCCCGGGTGGTCCGACCGACATCATCGCGCGCATCCTGGCCGATTCCATGAGCCGCTCGCTGAAACAGCCGGTGATCGTGGAAAACCGCCCCGGCGCAGCCGGCAATATCGGCATGGGCCTGGCCGCACGCTCCGATCCCGACGGCTATACGCTGCTGCTGACATCGACCGCCATCGCGGTCAATCCGGCGCTCTACAAGAAGCTGCCTTACGACACGTTCAAAGATTTCGTGCCGATCTCGGAACTCGTGAATTCCCCGAACGTGCTCGTCGTCAAGCCCGACGCCGGCATCGACACGGTCGCCGATCTGGTGGCGCGCGCCAAGGCGGCACCCGGCACGTTCAACTATTCGTCGCCGGGGATCGGCACCAAGTCGAATCTCACCGGCGAGGAGCTCAAACAGCGCACCGGCATTCAGATGACTCACGTCGCTTATCGCGGCGCCGGTCCGTCCGCGTTGGCGGTTTTGGATGGAACAGTGCAGGTCGGTTCCGTCGCCCTGCCGGCGGCCGAGGCGATGATCACGTCGGGACAACTCAAGGCCCTGGCTGTGACGGGACCTGAGCGCTGGTCCGATCTGCCGAACGTACCGACCATGATCGAAGCGGGCTTCCCGGGCTTTGTGTCGGTCACCTTCTCGGCCCTGTTCGCGCCGGCCGGCACGCCGCCCGACGTTGTCGAACTGCTGGCAAAAGCTTGCCGCGAAGCCTTCGCGACAAAGGAGGCGCATGAGCAGGCGCACCGCATCGGCTTCACTGTGATTGCCGGCACGCCAAAGGAGTTAGGTGCCCGCGTGGCGGCGGAGGTTCCGGCGGTCAAGGCACTGGTGGAGCGCGCCGGACTCAAGCCGCAATAGATTTCACTGACGAACGACGATTATTTCTCCGCCTTCGCCCGGCCGCCGTCGAGCTTGTCGGCGAACAGCGCGATGGTGCGCGCGTAGACGTCCGCCTTGTTCCAGGTCTTGATGATCTCGAAGTTCGGCTCGCCCGGGCCCCAGCCCTGGCCGGGCTGCCAGCCGTTGCCCTTGAGGTAATTGGCGGTGGAGGCAAGCACGTCGGTCGCGTTGCGCACCAGATCGGGGCGGCCGCGGCCGTCGAAGCTGACGGCGTATTTCAGGTACGACGACGGCAGGAACTGCGTCTGGCCTATCTCGCCGGCCCAGTCGCCGCGCATTTCGGCCTCGCTCAGCGTGCCGCGATCGATAATGCGTAGTGCGTCCATCAGCTCGGCCTGGAACTTGTCGGTGCGGCGGCAGTCAAAGGCGAGTGTCGCGACGGAGCGTACCACCTGCATCTTGCCTTGGTTCACGCCGTAGTCAGTCTCGAGGCCCCAGATCGCCACCAGCACGCCGCCGGGCACGCCGTATTGCTGCTCGATGCGCTTGAGCGCGGCGCTCAACTGCTGCATGTGCTTGGCGCCTTTCACCAGCCGGTCCTGGCTGATCATGCGGCCGGAAAACTGCTCGAAGCTCTGCTTGAACACGCCCTGGCGGCGGTCGGCCGCGAGCACCTTGTCGTCGACGGTAAGTCCGTCGAGCGCGGCAAGCCCGCGGGCCGAAATGCCCTGGCCCGCGGCTTCCTTTTTGATCTGGCCCAGGAAGGCTACGAAGCCCTCCGGCGCGTTGCACTGCGCGGCAAAGGCCGGCGCGGCGGTGAGGGTGAGCGCGGCTGTTGCCGCAGCGAGAAGTGCCTTGCGCAAATTAACGGTGGTCCTGGTCATGGTGTCGTCGCCTCTGGGCAGCACATCGATATCCGGTCTTTGGCTGAATCTTTAGCTGGCCGGTGTCCGGCTGCCAGCGCGATCGCGTGGTAACATTAATCGGCATTGTGACGGCTACACGGCGGGGCCGATCTGCGCGATGCTGCAGGTTCCCCTGATTCTCGCCGAAGAGGTTGCCATGGCCGACGCCCCCGAGAAGGTCAAACGTGTACTGCACATGAAGGTCCGGGCGCTGGGCGAGCCGCGCCAGGTGTTGGCGCTGATGCAGGGGGCCACGCAGTTTTACCGGGCGCTGGGCGCCGCGCGCTTCCGCTTCCTCCAGAACGTCGACGATCCGGCCCAATTACTCATCGAGGTCGAATACGAGGCCGATGCCGCGCTCGAGCTCAACCGTCAGAAGGTGGCGAGCGACCCCATGTTGCGCACCTTCCTGCAGGGCTGGCGCCAGATGCTTGCCGGCAGCGCCGACATGGACGTCTATGAGGACGTGACCGGGTAGGAGTTCCCCTCCGGGGCGGCCTTACCTTGACTCGCTGGCCCGCCAACCCTAGTTTCCGCCCGTTCTCGATAGAGACGTGACAATCCAGTTCCGCCGACCGGCCCTGTGAGGCCGGAGGCAAACGCCCGACAGCGCAATGCGCCCTCGGGCGCGTTTTTGTTTTCCTCTGCCCGCTTGCGGGGAGAGGTAAAGGTGGCAAAGGCATGTTCGACTCACTGTCGGAAAGACTCGGCGGCATTCTCGACCGCCTCACCCGTCGCGGCGCGCTGAGCGAGGCCAACGTCGATGAGGCGCTGCGCGAAGTGCGCCGGGCGCTGCTCGAGGCTGACGTCGCGCTCGATGTCGCACGCGACTTCACCGACCGCATCAAAAAGCAGGCGATCGGCGTCGAGGTGATGAAGTCGGTCACGCCCGGCCAGATGGTCGTAAAGATCGTGCACGACGAGCTGGTCAAGACGCTCGGCGCCGACAGCCAGATCATCGATCTCAACGCGGCGCCGCCGGTTGCCATCATGATGGTCGGCCTGCAGGGCTCCGGCAAAACCACCACCACCGCCAAGATCGCCCGGCGTCTTACCGACCGCCAACGGTCCAAGGTGCTGATGGCGTCGCTCGACGTGCGCCGTCCGGCGGCCATGGAGCAATTGGCCGTGCTCGGCCGCGAGGCGCAGGTCGACACGCTTCCCGTCGTTGCGGGGCAGACGCCGCCGCAGATCGCCAAGCGCGCGCTCGAGGCCGCGCGCCTCGGCGGCTACGACGTGGTGATGCTCGACACCGCCGGCCGCACCACGCTCGACGAAGCGATGATGAGCGAGGCGGCGGAGGTGAAGAACGCCGTCAATCCGCACGAAGTGCTTCTCGTCGCGGACGCGCTCACCGGCCAGGACGCGGTCAATCTCGCGCGCGCCTTCGA
>DATDMA010000443.1:0-2786 GCA_036519015.1 Pseudolabrys sp.
CAGGATGTGCGAGGTGGCCAGAAGTATCGGCAGCAGTGCAGGCATAGTAGCCTCCTGATCGCAAGTCCCTCACCCCGCGCATATAGGGATGAAAGGCGGACTTTCGAGTCTCGGCATTTGGTAGCGGTTTTACAATCGAACCATTAGGCGCGCCTGCTCCTGGCACCTCTCGGACTCGGCGGCATGTCTGACTTCAGTGCGTAATGCGCTCTCGACCCGACATCGGCGGGATCAACCCCACCAGATAGACCAGGAACGGCAGCCGCAGCGGCAAAGGCGCCAGCTCGGCAAGCAGCCCTGCGACCAGCGGCCCAAGCCCTGCCAGATTGGCGTCCGTTACGACCCGGGCGGCGGCGTGATCTCGGCAAAGCCGAATCGGTCCTTGTAGATGACATAAAGCGGCGACGGCAGTTTGGCGGCATTGAACACCAGCGCCAGCACCACAGCGGCCGCGACCATCGCGCTCCCGCGGTGAAGGCGGATGCCGGGTGCCCGATCGACAAGCTTGATGTCACGCCGGAGCTCTGAGCTCGCCATGTTTCGTCAACAGCCAAAGGCTGTGATGGTTGCGCAAAAGTGCCATGTTCCATTGACGACACGGCCGGTATCTGGCATTTGCGCGACTTGCTCCGGATTTGAAACACCTCATGGCACGACGTCCCTTTCGCCTCGGCCGCTCGCTCACCGGCTTGGGCCTGTTCGCAACCCACCCGATCAAGAAGCGCGCCCGCATTGCGGAATACAAAGGTCCTATCCTCGGTCTCAAGGACGCCGAAGAGGAGGAGCGGAAGGGCAACCGTTACCTCTACGAGATCAACAGCCGCTGGACCATCGACGGCAAGAAGCGCGGCAATATCGCGCGTTATTTCAATCACTCCTGCAATCCGAACACCGAGTCCTATACAGTCGGGCACCGTGTCTTCGTGCGCACGCTGCGCAATATCAAGCCGGACGAGGAGCTCACATACGATTACGGCATCGATTACCTGAGGAACGTGATCGGCAAGTCAAAGTGCAAATGCGGGCGCTGCCGCCGGCGGCGAGCGAAGCGCTCGCGGGAATTGCGCGCCTTAAAGGTGCGAAAAGCCCAGCGCCTCACGCGGCAGCGCAAGCAGGCGCGCGCCGGCAAGACGTCAGCCGCCAAGACGGCTGTGGCCAAGACGTCCGCTGCCAAGACGCGCGGCCGCGCCAAGCGGTGACGGACCTCATGGCTCAGCGGAAAACGAAGGAGAACCCGTTCCGCGTCGGCCGCTCGCACACCGGGCTCGGTCTGTTCGCCACCGAGGAGATCAAGAAGCGCGGCTTCATCATCGAATATACCGGCCGCCTCATCTCCACCGAACGCGCGCAATATCTCGACAGCCG
Source organism: Pseudolabrys sp. (assembly GCA_036519015.1). Lineage (GTDB taxonomy): Bacteria > Pseudomonadota > Alphaproteobacteria > Rhizobiales > Xanthobacteraceae > Pseudolabrys. Next base: position 1,366 of record DATDMA010000443.1, read on the forward strand.
TCGCGCCAACAAATACCTGTTCGAGCTCAATTCGCGCTGGACCATCGACGGCTCGACGCGGCGCAACCTCGCCCGCTACGTCAACCATTCCTGCAAGCCGAACGCCGAGGCCGAGCTCGAGCGCGGCCACATGGTCTTCCGCGCTTGCAAGCGCATCAAATCGGGCGATGAGATCACCATCGATTACGGCGAGGAATATCTCGAATTCTATTTCGGCAAGCACGGCTGCCTGTGCGAAGGCTGCCGGCCGAACGGCAAGAGCAAGACGCTCAAGAAGGCCAAGACGTCCAAGAAGAAGCGCTGACGGCGCGGCTCCCCAAACGCCACGTGCTGCACTGCAGCGCGGTGAATGCGGCAATCCCGCCATTCCGCTTTGCGCCTGCTCACGGCTTCCCCACCCGTGCTAGGCAGACAGGACCATCCTGCCGCTGGGGGCTTTACCGCAGGTGACATCCGAGAACGCCGATGAGACCATCGCCGCGGCGCGGGCACGCGTCGACCGCGTGCCGCTCGGCATTCTGTTCATGGTCGGCGCGACGCTGATGTTCGCGGGCTCGAACGCCCTGTCGAAATGGCAGGTCGCCCAATACTCCTTCGCCGAGGTGCTGGTCTTCCGGGCGGTGGGCTCGCTGCTCACATGTGCGGTGCTCATCCTGCCGCGCACAGGCCTGATGGTGTTCCGTACCGGACGGCTGCGCGACCATGCCGGCCGGAACCTGACGCAGACGATCGCCCAGAGCTGCATCACGATCTCCTTCAGCCTCATGCCGCTTGCCGGCGCGGTGGCCATCAACTTCTCGGCGCCATTGTTTGCGACGATTGCCGCGGCGCTGTGGCTCAAGGAGAAGGTCGGCCCGGCGCGCGCCGGCGCGCTGGCGGCGGGCTTCCTCGGCGTGCTGTTGGTGGCCGCCCCCGGCGCCGATACGTTCCGCATCGGTGCGTTGTTCGCGCTGACCAATGCCGTACTCTACGGCAGCGTCACGGCCGCCGTGCGGGGTATGACCGCGACCGAGTCGGCGGAGACGCTCACCAGGTATCAGATGGTGTTCCTGAGTTTTTTCTTCGCGCTGATGCTGCCGTTCGCCGGCTTCGTCTGGCCCGAAAACGGCGATCTCACCGTGCTGCTGGCCAACGGGGTACTCAACGGCTTCGGCCAATACTGGTGGACGCGCGCGCTCTCGCTCGCTCCGCCGGCGGCGGTCGGCCCGTTCTTTTATTTCTCGTTGGTGTGGGCGGCCGTCCTCGGCTTCGTGTTTTGGGGCGACGTGCCGACGCTGGGCCTCGTCGGAGGTTCGGCCGTCGTCGTCGGCTCGGGGCTGTTCCTGCTGTGGTACGAGAGCGGGAAGAAAAAAGCGCCCGCCGCGCGCTAGACAGCCCGCCGTCCTCGCGCCATTGATCGCGTAGAAGAACGAAACGGAGAA
>DATDMA010000444.1:0-2389 GCA_036519015.1 Pseudolabrys sp.
GCCCTTCACCAGCACAGGGCCGGTGCCTTGCGGCCGCTCGCCCTCGCTCATGATGCCGAGGCGCTTGGCGACCTCGGTATAGGCCTCCACCAGCCCGCCGAGATCGCGGCGGAAGCGGTCCTTGTCGAGCTTCTCGTTCGATTTGATGTCCCACAGGCGGCAGCTGTCGGGCGAGATCTCGTCGGCGACGACGATCCGCATCACGTCGTTCTCCCACAGCCGGCCGGTCTCCATCTTGAAGTCGACGAGACGGATGCCGACGCCGAGGAAAAGCCCGGATAGGAAATCGTTGACGCGAATGGCGAGCGCCATGATGTCGTCGATCTCCTGCGGCGAGGCCCAGCCGAAGGCGGTGATGTGCTCTTCCGACACCATCGGGTCGTTGAGCTTGTCGTTCTTGGAATAGAACTCGATGATCGAGCGCGGCAGCTGCGTGCCTTCCTCGATGCCAAGGCGCGTCGCCAGCGAACCGGCCGCGACGTTGCGAACAACCACCTCGAGCGGAATGATCTCCACCTCGCGGATCAACTGCTCGCGCATGTTGAGCCGGCGGATGAAATGCGTCGGCACCCCGATGTCGTTGAGGTGCTGGAATACATATTCCGAGATGCGGTTGTTGAGGACGCCCTTGCCCTCGATCACTTCATGCTTCTTGGCGTTGAAGGCGGTGGCGTCATCCTTGAAATGCTGAATCAGCGTTCCCGGCTCCGGGCCTTCATAGAGGACTTTCGCCTTGCCCTCGTAAATGCGGCGACGGCGGCTCATGGGCGTGTACCGTGGTTTGTGAAAGTCCATCGTGTTTGCCGTGGCTCCTCTTTAGCGACTTGCAAGATCCGCGGCGGCGGGACCGGACGGGGATTTCGCATCCCTCGCGAACGGTCCGGGCACGAGGGCAACCTAGCCGATCGATCAGGGCAGCACAATCGACCCAGCCGCACGTTTTCCACTCCGCATTTTCGCCGCAAACGGGCCGCCCGATGTTGCCTTGACGCTGGCAGAGCTATATGCAACGCCCGTATTACCTATGTGTGGACGCGATCACACGATCGCAACCGCGCGGAGTCCCGAAAAACGGCCCGGAAAAGCTGACGAATTTTCGGAAAACTTCGCGCGCCGGCAGACTGTTAGAGCGGTACCGATTCGATTTCGAATCAGGCTGTAAAGTCAACGAGGGGCGGCATGACCACGACATTCGACAAGCGCGAGGAAGGCTTCGAGAAGCAGTTCGCGCATGACGAGGAATTGCGCTTCAAGGCCTATGCCCGGCGCAACAAGCTGCTCGGCCTCTGGGCCGCCGGTCTCTTGGGCAAGTCCGGGCCTGACGCCGAGGCCTATGCCAAGGAAGTCGTCCTCGCCGACTTCGAGGAAGCCGGGCACGAGGATGTCGTGCGCAAGGTCGTTGCGGACCTCGCCGGCAAGGGCGTCGACGAGCAGCAGGTGCGCGCGATGATGGCCGAATTGCTGGCGCAGGCGATCGAACAGATCAAGAAGAGCGGCTGACCGGCCTTGTCCCGGACGCGGTGCAGCGTGAAACGATGCACCGCAGATCCGGGACCGCCGCGTATTCCGCGATCCCGGGTCTGCAGCGCACCACTGCGTGCTGCGCTGCGCCCGGGAAAAGTCCGAGGCCCCTTATGACAACAAATGCCTTCGCCCTCGCCCGCCGTCTGCGCGCCGGCGAGACCGTGTATTCAGCCTGGTGTGCGCTGGCCTCGCCCATGGTGGCCGAGACCCTCGCCCGCGACGGCTTTACCGCCGCGGTGCTCGATGCGCAGCACGGGCTGTGGGATACCGCGTCGGTCATCGCCGCGATCGGCGCGCTCCATCACGCCGGTGCAACGCCTGTCGTGCGGGTGCCCCTCAACGATTTCGCCTTCGTGTCGCGCGCGCTCGACTTCGGCGCCGAGGCGATCATCGCGCCGATGATCAACACGCCCTCCGACGCGCGCGCTTTCGCCGCCGCGGCAAAATATCCGCCACTCGGCGAGCGGAGCTGGGGTCCAACACGCGCCATGACACTGCAAGGGCGCAGCGTCGCCCTCGATTACCTGCGCGAGGCCAACGAGGGCACGCTGACGCTGGCTATGATCGAGACTCCGACGGCGCTGTCCAATCTCGATGGGATCGCCGCGACGCCGGGCATCGATGCGCTGTTCATCGGCCCCTACGACCTGTCGACGTCGCTCTCTGCCGGCAAGGCGCAGGACCTGAACGCGCCGGAGGTCGAGCGCGCCATCGACCTGATCTGCGAGGCCGCCGTGAAGGCCGGCAAGATCCCCGGCATCTACTGCCGCGACGCCGAGCGCGCCGTGGCGATGGCCAAGCGCGGCTTCCGCTTCATCACGGTCGGCAGCGATCTTGGCTTCCTGCGCGAAGGCACCGCGGCGCA
>DATDMA010000445.1:0-2488 GCA_036519015.1 Pseudolabrys sp.
GCGACGTCGATCGTGCGCCCGTAGAGATCGCCATTGAAGTCGAACAGGAACACTTCCAGAAGCGGCGCTCCGTTATCGAACATAGGGCGACGGCCGAAGCTCGCGACACCATCGTAGCGGTCAGTCCCAATCCCCACGCGCACGGCATAGATGCCGTGCTTGAGGCCGCAGGCGGGATCGAGCCGCAGATTGGCGGTGGGAAATCCGAGGTCGCGCCCGCGCTTGTCGCCGTGGATCACCTCAGCCGAGACGAACCAGGGTGCACCGAGCAGTTCGCGCGCCTCCACCACTTTGCCTTCGGCAAGCGCCGCGCGCACCGCGCCGGACGAGACCGGCCGTCCTTCGTCCTCCAGCGGTGGCGCGATTTCGACGGCGAACCCGAGCCGCGCGCCCTGCTCGCGCAGGAAGGCGGGCGAGCCGCCGCGGTTCTGTCCGAAATGGAAGTCGAAGCCGATCGCCGCGCCGCCGATGCCCAGCTGCGCAACCAGAATGCGCTCGATGAAGTCCTGCGCAGACGTGCCCGCCAGCGCTGCGTCGAAGGTCATGACCACCGCACCGTTGAGCCCGGTCGCCGCCAGGAGTCGCAGCTTGTTGTGGTCACTGGAGAGCCGGAACAGCGGATCCTGCGGCCGGAAGAAGGCGCGCGGGTGCGGCGTGAACGTCAGCGCCGCCACTTTGCGCCCAAGCGCGCGCCCCCGCGACAGCGCCGCCTCGATCACAGCTCTGTGACCGCGATGCACACCGTCGAAATTGCCAATTGCCACCACCGCCCCGTGCAGCGGGCCGGCGTCGAGGCCGGACGCGCCGCCGCGCGCGACATAAAAGCTTTTCATCGACGGGATAGGCTGGTTCATCGGGCGATTTCGTGGTTGCGGGGTACGGTTATGCAGCTTTTGCAGATGCTTAAGGCCTGAAACTTAAGCCTTGAGGCGCGGCTACGGTTACCGCGCGGTTAAGAAACTTTCAAATTAACCGGATATTCAAGTGGGGCTGCTAGTTTCCGCCACCTTCGCGGAAAGCCCCAGGAGAGGCGACGCGCCATGGCTGTCGATCTATCGATGCCGGTCCTTGTCGTGGACGATTACAACACGATGGTCCGCATCATCCGCAATCTGCTCAAGCAACTCGGCTTCGAGCATATCGACGACGCGAGCGACGGCTCCGCGGCGCTCGCCAAGATGCGCTCGCGCAAATACGGGCTGGTGATCTCCGACTGGAACATGGAGCCGATGACCGGCTATTCTTTGTTGCAGGAAGTGCGCGCGGACCCCGATTTGTTCACCACGCCCTTCATCATGGTCACGGCGGAATCCAAGACCGAGAACGTGGTCGCCGCCAAGAAGGCCGGCGTGTCGAACTACATCGTCAAGCCGTTCAACGCGCAGACTTTGCGCAGCAAGATCGAAGCGGTCTTCCCGGACGCCAGCGCGCCGGCGGCGTAGTTTTCTGTCGTCCCGGCCAAGCGAGCGGTAGCGAGCGCGAGCCGGGACCCATAATCCCTACACTATCGAGACGGCACGGCGTATGGGTCCCCGCCTTCGCGGGGACGACAAAGATAGATCACCACACCAAATGCCGCATCACCGCCTTCGGCATGTCGCCGGCGGCGGTGAATATCTTTTTGAGCGCATCGGCGTCCGGCGTGTCGCGGCCGCCCAGTTCCTCGGCGTGAATCCCTGACGTCACGAACAGGAAATCGATGCCGGCCGCATGCGCGCCGGTCAAATCCGTACGCACCGAGTCTCCGATCGCGAGCACGCGGGTGAGCAGCGCCGTCTTGCCAGCGGCCTCCGCCGCCTTGGCGAGCGCCATGTCGTAGATCGGCAGATACGGCTTGCCGGCATAGAGCACGTCGCCGCCCATGGTCCGGTACATGTCGGCAATGGCGCCGGCGCAATAGACGAGCTTGTCACCGCGCTCCACGACGACATCCGGATTGCCGCAGAGCATGAACATCTTGCGCTTGAGCATCAGTTCGAGCCGCGCGCGGTAATCTTCCGGCGTCTCGGTCTCGTCGTCGTCGAGCCCCGAGCAGACGACGTAGTCGGCGCTCTCCAGCGGAGCGAAGGTCACGTTCAGGCCGCCGAAGATCGAATGGTCGCGCGCGGGCCCCATGTGAAAGAGGCTCTCGCCCGGCCGCGACTGAATCACGCTGCGGGTGACGTCGCCGGAGGAGACGATGGCGTCATAGGCTTCGTGCGGCACGTGCAGCTGGTCGATCTGACGCTTCACCGCCTCGCTTGGGCGCGGCGCATTGGTGATCAGGATGACCGTCGCGCCGCGGGCACGTGCGCGCATCAGCGCATCGCAGGCCGCGGGAAATGAGACGATGCCATTGTGCACCACGCCCCAGACGTCGGAGAGCAGCACATCATAGTCGGGCGCGATCGTGGAGAAATGCGGGATCAGGGGAGGCAATGCTGAACTCATTGACTGGTGTCATTCCGGGGCGCGGGCGCAGCACGCGAACCCGGAATCCAGAACCGGG
>DATDMA010000446.1:0-8424 GCA_036519015.1 Pseudolabrys sp.
GCTCGAGGCCGCGGACGGCCTCGCCGCGCTGGAGGCAATCCGTACCTGCGACCCCGACGTCATGCTGCTCGACTGGGACATGCCGGTGCTCGACGGCATGGAGGTCGTGCGCATCGTGCGCTCGCCCGGCGTGTTCCCGCGTCCCAATCTGCCGATCATCATGCTCACCACCCGCGCGCGCCGCTCGGCGGTGGTGCAGGCGATGCGCGCCGGCGTGCACGAATTCCTACTCAAGCCGACCTCGCCCAAGGCGCTACGTGATCGCCTCACCTCGATCGTCCTCAAGCCGCGGCCGATGATGAAGCTGGGCAACAACTATGTGCCGCAGCCCCGCCGCCTGCCGAGCTACGAGATCACGCATCTGAGTTGAGTGGGCGGCAAAGCTGACTATGCGTGCCGTACCGCATTCGCTCCGTCATCATTCGAGGCTCGCTTCGCTCGCACCTCAGGATGACGGATCGAGGACTGTGCTCCCTTCAGGAAGCGCTACTCCACCCTGCGCTTGCTCAGCTTCCGCGCCAGCGTCCGGCGATGCATGCCCAGCCGGCGTGCCGTCTCGGAAATATTGAATCCGGTGTCCGCGAGCGTCTCGTGGATGCGCTCCCATTCCAACGTCTTGATCGAGCTCGGCCGCTGCGTGAGCGCGACGCTGCTGTCGCCCCCGTCGCGCGCGAAGGCGGCCTCGATGTCGTCGGCATTGGACGGCTTGGCGAGATAGTGACAGGCGCCGAGCTTGATCGCCTCGACCGCGGTCGCGATGCTGGCAAAGCCAGTCAGCACCACGATGCGCATCTCCGGATCGCGTTCGTTCAGCAGTTTGACGCATTCGAGCCCGGACGGGCCCACGAGCTTGAGATCGACCACCGCGTATGCGGGCGACACGGTCTCCAAGGCCGAAGCCACCGCCTCGGCCCGTTCGCACAGTGTCACGTCATAGCCGCGGCGTTCGAACGACCGGCGTAGCGCACGCGCGAAGGACGCGTCGTCTTCGACGATCAGCAGTTGCGGCCTGTCGTCAGGCATGATGCGCCTCTGCGTCGATCGCTAAGGCCTCGATCGGCAGGCAGAGTTCCACCGAGGCGCCCCCGTAGCGGTTGTTCCGCGCCGTGGCTTTGCCGCCGAGCTTGCGCAGCACGTTGACCACCAGGAACAAGCCCAGGCCGCTTCCGGCACGGTCCTTGGTCGACTGGTAGGGCTTGCCGAAATTCGCCAGAATCTCAGGCGCAAAACCTTTGCCTTTGTCGGACACCGTCACGATGAGATCGTCGCCTTCCTTGCTCGCCTCGATGCCGACCCATTTCGGCGACGCTTCGAGCGCATTGTCGAACACATTGAGCAGAATCTGCCGAATCACCGTGTCCGAGGCGATAGGGATATCGTTTGGCACGTCCGCGTTGTAATCGACATAGGGGGGAGACCGCGTCTCCTGCCACTCCGCGACCACGTCGTCGATGAAACCCGCGAGTGTGGTGCGTTCGAAATGTTCGCCGCGCGCTTCGCCCGCCGCGAGCAGGATGTGCGAGACGATGCCCTTGCAGCGTTCGAGCGCCGCGTTCATCTCGCCGAGCTCGCTCATCATGTCCGAATCCTGGCGCAACACCGGCAGCCGCCCCCAGTCGTTGAGGATCACCGAGAGCGTGCCGAGCGGCGTCCCCAGCTCATGCGCGGCGCCGGAGGCGAGCAGACCCATGCGCACGATGTGTTCCTCCTCCGCCGATTGCTCGCGCAGCTCCGACAAATGCCGGTCGCGGTCGCGCAGGTTGCCGTTGATGCGCGTCACGAACAGGACGAGCAATACGGCCGCTAGCAGGAAGGACACGAATGAGCCGTAAGCGTGGAGGTCGTAATGGCCGCCTTGGCCGGGCAGGGGCTCGAACCAGCCGGGGACGAGCCGGATCGGCCAGTACGTTGTCGTCAGCAGGATGAAGCAGCCGCTCGCCGCCACCAGCAGAATCCAGGTCAGCCGCGGCGGCAGCAGCACCGCGCCGAGCACGGCCTGCACCAAAAGTAGCGAGACGAAAGGATTAGTGGCGCCGCCGCTCAAATAGAGCTGCGCGGTGAGCGCCGCCACATCCAGCAGCAGTTCGACGAACAACTCCGTGTTGGTAATCACCGTCCCCGGCTGGCGGCTGCGGAAGAAGCTCAAGAGATTCAACGCCACCAGGAACAGCAGTACGCAGCCCATTGGGATGAGGGGCAGCGGGATGTCGAGCCAGAGCTGGACGAAGGCGATAGTCGCAATTTGACCGCCGACCGCGAGCCAACGCAGCGTCACAAGAAGAAGCAGGTTCTTCTTGTTGGCAATCTCCTGGATTGAGGACTGGATCGACGACGCCTGCATCCCGAAACCTGGCCCCCGGTCATGAATCGCGCCCGGCGATCAGACCGGACGCGTTCAAGGCATCGGGGGAGGACCAGCCGCGATTACAGAGTTTTGAACTCTCGCGGCCCCAGATTTAGTGCGGGAATCGCATTCCGGCAAATGACGTTCACAAGTCTGTGTTCAGACCTGCTCATTCCATGGGCATCATGCCCGGCATCATGTTGACGTCGAGGTTGTGCATCACCCACAGCGATCCGACCACGAGAATGACCAGGACGATCACCGTGAACACGAAGGCCGCCATGTTCCAGGTGCGGCTCGAGGCCCGGTCCATGTGCAGGAAGTAGACGAGATGCACCACCATCTGCACCGCGCCGAGACCGAGCGCCGCCGGCACAGCCGTGCTCGCCGACACCGTGCCGGACATCACCAGCGCGAAGGGGATGGCGGTGAGCACCACCGAGAGGACAAAGCCGACCACATAGGAGCGCACGCTGGCATGACTGGCGCCGCCGGCATGGTCCTCGCCATGCGGGACGGGCATCGAAGGGTTGGCGCCGTGCATCACGCAACTCCCATCAGGTAAACGACGGTAAACACGCCGATCCAAACCACGTCGAGGAAGTGCCAGAACAGGGAGAGGCACATCAGGCGGGTCTGGTTGGCCGGGCTCAGGCCGCGGCGCAAAATGTGCAGTATCAGAACCAGCATCCAGACGATGCCTGCGGTCACGTGCAGGCCGTGCGTGCCGACCAGCGTGAAGAAGGCCGAGAGGAATGCCGAGCGGTCAGGCCCGGCACCTTCATGGATCAGGTCGGCGAACTCGTGCACTTCCATGCCGACGAAGCCGAGGCCGAGCAGCATGGTCAGCACCAGCCAGCCGAGCACCTGCGCCTGGCGCCCGCGCTGCATCGAAATCATCGCCATGCCGTAGGTGAAGCTCGACACCAAGAGGCAGGCGGTCTCGACCGCGACATAAGGCAGGCTGAACAGTTCGCGCGCACCAGGCCCGCCGGCTAGTTGGCCGCGCAACACCGCGAAGCTCGCGAACAGCGACGCGAATAGGATGCAGTCGCTCATCAGATAGATCCAGAACCCGAGCGTGGTCGTGGATCCGTCGTCGTGATGCTCCTCGTGCGCGTCGATCGAGTCGGCGATCGCGGAGATCGGTTCGCTTTGAATGGCTTGCGTTGTCATGTCAGGCCTCCTGCGAGGCGAGTTGCTTGAAGTACTGGCCCTCGGTCGCAGCGACCTGCTCGGAGGGGACGTAGTACTCGCGGTGTTCGTTGAACGAGTGGACGATGGCGGCGACGATCACGGCGGCGAAGGCGCCGATCGCGAGCCACCAGATGTGCCAGATCAGGGCGAAGCCAAGCGCGGAGGCGAAGCCGCTGATGATGAAGCCAGTGCCGGTGTTGTGCGGCATGTGGATGCGGCGGTAGACGGGCAGCGGCTTGTGATCGACGCCCTTCTGCTTCTCTTCCCAATAGGGGTCGAGTCCGTGCACGACCGGAGTCTGGGCGAAGTTGTAGAACGGCGGCGGGGAGGCGACCGACCATTCCAGCGTGCGCGCATTCCACGGATCGCCGGTGACGTCGCGCAGCGCCTCGCGGTAGTAGATGCTGACCGCGATCTGCAGGATCTGGGCGCCGATGCCGCACAGGATGATGAAAGCGCCGACCATCGCCACGATCAGGTAGATGTGCCAGACCGGGTTATCGACGTGGTTCAGCCGGCGCGTCATGCCCATGAGGCCGAGCGCGTAGAGCGGCATGAAGGCCATGTAGAAGCCGACCAGCCAGCACCAGAACGACACCTTGCCCAGCCGCGGCTCGAGCCTGAAGCCGAAAGCCTTCGGGAACCAGTAAGTGAACCCGGCCATGCAGGCGAAGACCACGCCGCCGATGATCACGTTGTGAAAGTGCGCGATCAGGAACAGGCTGTTGTGCAGCACGAAGTCGGCCGGGGGCACCGCCATCAGCACGCCGGTCATGCCGCCGATGGTGAAGGTGATGATGAAGCCGATGACCCACAGGATCGGCGCTTCGAAGCGCACGCGCCCGCGATACATCGTGAACAGCCAGTTGAAGATCTTCACGCCGGTCGGGATCGAGATGATCATCGTCGTGATGCCGAAGAAGGCATTCACGTTCGCGCCCGAGCCCATGGTGAAGAAGTGGTGCAGCCAGACGACGAACGACAGCACCGTGATGCAGATGGTCGCGTAGACCATCGAAGTGTAACCGAACAGCGGCTTCTCGGAGAACGTCGCGGTCACCTCGGAGAACACGCCGAAGCAGGGCAAAATGAGGATGTAGACCTCTGGATGGCCCCAGGCCCAGATGAGGTTGACGTACATCATGGCGTTGCCGCCGCCGTCATTCGTGAAGAAGTGCATGCCGAGATAGCGGTCGAGCGACAGCATGCCGAGCGTCGCGGTCAAAATGGGGAAGGCGGCCACGATCAGCATGTTGGTGCAGAGCGCGGTCCAGGTGAAAATCGGCACGCGCATCATCGTCATCCCGGGCGCGCGCATCTTCAGGATCGTGACGATCATGTTGATGCCGGCCGTCAACGTACCGATGCCGGCGATCTGCAGGGACCAGATGTAATAGTCGACGCCGACGTCCGGACTGAAATGCAGTTCCGACAGCGGCGGATAAGCCAGCCAGCCGGTACGGGCGAAATTGCCGACGCCGAGCGCGATGTTCACCAAGAGCGCGCCCGAGGCGGTGAGCCAGAAGCTCATGTTGTTGAGATAGGGGAAGGCGACGTCGCGCGCGCCGATCTGCAGCGGCACGACAAGGTTCATCAGCCCGACGATGAACGGCATCGCCATGAAGAAGATCATGATGACGCCGTGCGCCGTGAAGACCTGGTCGTAATGCTCGGGCGGCAGATAGCCGGCGCCGCCGTCGGAGGCGAGCGCCTGCTGCGAGCGCATCATGAGCGCGTCGGAGAAACCGCGCAGCAGCATCACCATCGCCAGCAGGATGTACATGACGCCGATGCGCTTGTGGTCGATCGAGGTCAGCCACTCGGTCCAGAGATAGCCCCAGAGCCGGAAATAGGTGATGAGTGCGAACAGGACGATGCCGCCGACGATGATGCCGCCGACCGCGGCCATGACGATCGGCACATTGTAGGGGATCGCGTCGAGTGTGAGTTTGCCGAACATCAGTCAATAACCTTTTTCTGCGGAACGCTGCACAGACCGACATTGGTGCCGAGCGCATCGCTGGCCATGCTCAGCTTCATGGCGTCGTCGGTGCACATCGCGCCGTCGGCGCACTTGTTCAGCGCGTCATGGAAAACATTGGGGCCGACCGCGCTGTAATAGGTGACGGGCGCGTTCTCGGTCGGCTGCTCGAGGTTCCGATAGACGGCGGGGGTCAGCGTCTGCTGCGAGGCGCGGACCTTCTGCACCCAGGCGGCGTAATCGCTGTCGGTCATCGCGCGCGCCTGGAACGTCATGTCGGAGAAGCCGCCGCCCGAGTAGTTCGCCGAGATGCCGCGGTAATTGCCGGGCTCGCTGGCCAGCAGGCTGAGCTGCGTCTGCATGCCGGCCATGGTGTAGATCTGGCTGCCGAGCTGCGGAATGAAGAACGAGTTCATCACCGTGCCGGACGTCAGGCTGAAGTGCACCGGCGTGCCGGCCGGGAAGGCCAGTTCATTGACGGTGGCAATGTTCAGCGACGGGTAGATGAACAGCCATTTCCAATCGAGCGAGACGACCTGGACTTCGATCGGCTTGCCGTTCGCAGCGGTCGCGACGGTCGGCGCGATCGGCTTGTAGGGGTCGAGGTCGTGCGTCGAGATCCAGGTGACGGTGGCGAGTCCCGCGACGATGACGCAGGGCACCAGCCACACCACGGCCTCGATGCGGCCGGAATGCGACCAGTTGGGTGAGTAGGTCGCCTTGGTGTTGGAGGCGCGATAGCGCCAGGGGAAGACGATCGCCATGACGATCACGGGGATCACGACGATCAGCATCAGCAAAGTTGCCAGGATGATGATCGACTTCTCGTCGGCCCCGATCGGCCCTTTCGGGTCCAGCAGTACGAAATGATGGAGGGAAGCGATTTCGCTCAACACGATGTGCACACACGAGTTGGCGCGGCCGGAAGCCGCGCGGGAAATAAAGGGCGGTTAAAAGCCGCCGCTTGGGGAACGCTCTGCGCTCGACATAGAGGGAGGGGGCCAGGACAGGCATTGGACAAACCGTCCTATTCATAAGGATAAGAGGCCCAAGCGGAGGTTTGCGCCCGCGCGCTTTGCCCGGCAGGCCTTGGGAACAAAAAAGACCACCGCAAGCGGCAATTCGTCGCGGTGACAATCGTGCCGTCTTTGCAGGCTCAGCGTTTAAGAACGTACGACATGGGAGCGCGGCGCGCCTCCCATCCTTCTCGTTGCAGGATCGGGTCGTCATGTTCTTCCGCGGGGTAGCCTATGCAAAAATAGCCGATCAGGGTCCAGGAAGAAGGGACGTTGAGAATCGTGCTCACCCGTGACGGGTCTATGATGGACACCCAACCCAGACCAACGCCTTCGGCCCGGGCAGCCAGCCACAGGGTATGCACCGCCAGCACGGCCGAATAATCAATCGTCGCCGGCATTGTCCGCCGGCCAAGCCCGGAACCTTGCGTGGTTGAATGGTCGGCAAAGACCGCAAACTGACACGGCGCATCGTCCAACCCTGCGAGCTTCAGCCGCGCGTAGAGGGACGCTCGCTCGCCGGACTGGTCCTTGAGTGCAATCGCATTGCAGGTTTCGAAGCACGTGCGAATCTCCTGCCGGCGTTCCGGGCTCTCGACCACGACGAAGCGCCAAGGTTCGCTGAGGCCAACGGACGGGGCGAGGCATGCGAGCCCGAGAAAGCGGTCTAACATCCCCTCCAAAAGCGGCTCACGTTTGAACCGCCGAACGTCACGACGCCAGAGAAACAGGTCGAGCAGCTCTGCCCGGAACTCCGCCCCAAATTCGGGGGCGCCCATGATCCCTGATTTTGCCGTCATGTCTCAGGCTTTGGAATAAGCGGATAGAACTGCATTTAGTCGCTGCCAGGCGGCTTCGGTCGCGGGAAGTCCCCATCGCAGCCAGCTCGGATCGTGCGCGAAGTTGCGCACCAGAATGCCCGCGCGTCCGAGATGATCGAACAAGTCATGCGCCTTGGAGGATCGTGTGAGGCGATAAAGCGACGTGCCACCTATGATCTCAAGTCCTGAACCGGCGAGCAGCAGGTCGAGCCGCTGGGCGGCGTCTGCAAGACACTTGAGCATCCGGCTTTGCCAGGATGTGTCCGCGAGTGCCTTCTCGCCAATAAAAATTGCCGGACCGGCGACCGCCCATGGACCGAGCATTAGATCAAGCCGTCTTGCGAGGCCGGGTGCCGTTATCGCGAAGCCCAGCCGCAGACCGGCCAGGCCGAAGAATTTTCCGAACGATCGTAGAACGACGATGTTGCCGCAATCGATATCGCCGATGAGACTGACACTGGAAGGCGCGACGTCCGCGAAGGCTTCGTCGATAACGAGAATGCCGTCGCGTTGCCGCAGGTCGCGGGCGATGTCCAATATCTCTGCCTTCGGAACGATGCGGCCATCGGGATTATTCGGGTTGACGATAACCGCAAGGTCAGCACATCGGAGCTGATCGACCTCGCAGACCTCGATCGCGCGATGTCCGGCCAGCACGGCTGCCCGCGTATGTTCGGCATAGGTCGGGCCAAGAACGGCGGCGCGTCCCGGCGCGACAAGCATGGCGATCTGCGGAAGCAGGATCTGCGTCCCTGGGGCAGGCACAACGTAGTCGTCCGACGGCGCCCCGTACGATCGTGAGGCGACCGCAGCAAGGCGCCTCACTGCTGCCCGATCCGGTAGCCGCGTGAAACAATCGAGCGGGATCTGCGGCAACGGGTACGGATAAGGATTGATTCCAGTCGACAGATCGATGAAGGGTTCAGGAGCGTCGGGAAACATCTGGCGCGCAGCGGCGAGATTGCCGCCGTGCGCGAGGGGTGCCAGAGGCTGTGGAACGGTGTCGGCGGCGATGAGCATCGTAATTACTCTAGTGGCTCTGCTGATCGAGGCAAGCTTCGGCTA
>DATDMA010000447.1:0-99659 GCA_036519015.1 Pseudolabrys sp.
GATGGTGAAGTCAGCCAAAGCCGCGCCGACGCATGGTTGCGGACTGTCGAGGCCGAAGCCCACGCCGGCCAGGTGATCTTATGGGTCCCTCGCTTCGACTTACTTGCGCGGCGATAGGCCATGCGAAGTAACAACAAAAACCCCCGCGACTCGGCGGCCTTTTTGTTTGATGCCTGGATAGTCAGCTCTGAGGCTGCGGGGGCGATCCTCACGGCGCCAACGGAGATCGAGGCCTGGATGACGGCGCCGGCCGACGAGGTGACGGACGGTCATCTAGCCGACAAAAGAACCAACCTGCCCGCGCCTGCGTTGAGCCCTAAAGCGTTAAGGGAGTAGTCGCGATGGCAGACCATCTCACCTTTAAAGGCCCGCAGGATCGCACCCGGATCAATCTCAGCGAGGACTACGAGGTCCGCTATTGAAAGTCCGCAATTCGGTCGCGGCGGTCGAAAAAGAGATCGCCAAATGAGTTCTTCTTCGCGCAAGCCCGCAACGAACACAGAGTCATTTGATACTATTTCGTTAAGCGGATTGAGCGGAGGAAGAAATGGGCGACGCCGAACGCCGACAGCAACTGCTCTGTTGCTATTGCAGAGGCCTGAAGTTGCGCACGGACGTTATCCCGGCGTTTACCACGCTCGCTCGTTCGTGACGCTCTTATGTGATGTTTGACGCTCTTATGTGATCCGCCACAGAGAGCCGGCAAAGCCTTACGGCTCGAGTTCGGTATCCCAATAGAGATAGTCGAGCCAGCTTTCGTGCAGATAGTTCGGCGGAAACAGCCGGCCGTTCTTGTGCAGGTGATGCACCGTCGGCTGGAACGGCATCTGCGACGGCCACATCTTGGCTTCGTCCGCCGTCATGCTGCCCTTTCGCAGGTTACAGGGCGAGCAGGCCGCCACCACGTTGTCCCATGTGGTATGGCCGCCGCGCGAGCGCGGGACCAGGTGATCGAAGGTGAGATCGTCGCGGTCGCCGCAATACTGGCAGGAGAAGCGATCGCGCAGGAAGACGTTGAACCGCGTGAAGGCCGGATGGGTCGATGGTTTGACGAAGGTCTTGAGCGACACCACGCTCGGCAGCTTCATCTCGAAGCTGGGGCTGTGCACCGCGTGATCGTAATTCGCGACGATGTTCACGCGCTCAAGGAACACCGCTTTGATCGTGTCTTGCCACGACCACAGCGACAGCGGGTAATAGCTCAGCGGCCTGAAATCCGCGTTGAGTACCAGGGCTGGGAAACCACTGGGCGAAACGTGCACGTTCAAAGTGACGCTCCTCGAACCTCCTGAGGCTGCCGCCACGCAGCGAACACCCTAGTAATAGGGCACCGTGACGAGATTATGAAGTAGATGTGGGGGCGCGGGCAAGCCCCGGCACCCTGCGAAAAGCGCTTGTCAGGAATTCTCCACCCTGACGCAGGCCTTCCTGGTCGATGCCGTGGGCGACGCCCTCAGAGATGTGCCATTGCACCGGCACTTCCAGCGTGGCGAGGCCCTGCGCCGCGTGCATCAGCGCCTGCACGGGAATGAGCTGGTCGGCGTCGCCATGCACCAGCAATACCGGTGGGCGGCTGCGAATCTCGCCGGCGAACCGGTCGGGATCAACCGTCTCGGGAACCACCAGCATGCCGGAATAGCCGACAATGGCCGTGGGGGCGACCGCGCGTCGCAAGCCCACATGCAGGGCCATCATCGTACCCTGGCTGAAGCCGACCAGCGCCAGCGCCGAGGGCGGCAGCTTGCGCCTCTGCAATTCGGCGTCGAGGAAGGCATTCAGGTCCGGCGCGGCGGCATTGACGCCGATCCAGCGCTCGTCGGGATCGCGGAAGGTGAGCGGAAACCACTCGCGCCCCGTCGGCGCCTGGCCGCAAGGGCGCGGCGCATGCGGCGAAACGAAGGCAGCGTCGGGCAGCAGACCTTGCCAAGCGCGGCCGATGTCGATCAGGTCGTTGCCGTCGGCGCCGTAGCCGTGCAGGAAGACCACAAGCTGCCGCGCGGTCCCCGAGCGCGGTTCGAGGCGCGGACCGTCGAGTTCAGCCATTCTTGTTTTTCCTTTTGGTGGGCTTCTTGAGTGTGGTCTTCGTGAGGGATGTCTTCTTGAGGGCCGGCTTCTTCTGGCCGTTGCCCGCTTGGATCGGGACCACGTCGCGTTTCTTGACCACGTGATAATAGGCCCACAGCAGATGCGCCGCCACACCGCGCCAGGGCCGCCAGGCCTCGGCCATTTTGGCGAGCGCCTTGACGTCCGGCCGCTTACTCAGGCCGAAGGCGAGGCGCGCGGATTCCTGCACGGCGAGATCGCCGGCCGGAAAGGCATCGGCGTGGCCGAGGCAGAACAGCAGATAAATATCGGCCGTCCAGGGGCCGATGCCATGCAGCGCCGTCAGCGCGGCATGCGCGACGTCGGCGTCCATGTTGCCGACGGCGGTGAGATCGATCTGGCCCCTCGCGAGCGCCTTGCCGATCTCGCGGATCGATTTGATCTTGCCGTTCGAGAGGCCGAGACGCTTGAGCTTGTCGGTGCGCGCGCGCCGTACCGTGTCGTGATGGAAGGGATCGAAGGCGGCGAACAGCCGGTCGCGGATTGCGGCGGCGCTTGCGGTGGAAAGCTGCTGGCCGCAAACGATCGCGCACAGGCCGGCAAAGCCGCCCTCGCGCCGGCGCAGGCTGAAGGCGCCGGCCTTCTCCGCTATGGGCTGGAGCCGCGGATCGGCCAGGATGAGTTGGGCCAGTCCGGCCTGGAGATCGGCTTCGGTGTGAAGGAAGTGGGTCATGCGTTCACTGTTATGTATTACGCCGCTCGTCCGAGCGGAAGCGGGGACCCAGACTAAGCGGCTTGACTGGATTCCCGCTTTCGCGGGAATGAGCGGAGAGCTTGGCATCATTTGAAAAGAGCTATGCCACCCGTTTTCCGCTTCGCGCCGTCGCCCAACGGCTATCTGCATCTCGGCCACGCGCTGTCGGCGCTGCTCAATGCCGAGATGGCGCGGGCCGTGGGCGGGCGCCTGCTGTTGCGCATCGAGGACATCGACGCCACGCGCTGCCGGCCGGAATACGAAGCTGCGATCTACGAGGATCTGGCCTGGCTCGGCATCACCGGGGAAAATCCGGTGCGGCGGCAGTCCGCGCACTTCGATGATTACCGTGCGGCGCTGGCCAAGCTCGATGGCCTGGGCCTGATCTATCCGAGCTTCGAGAGCCGCGCTGAGATCTCGCGTCTGGTTGCCGCTCGCGATGCGGAGGGACCGTGGCCACGCGATCCCGACGGCGCGCCGGTCTATCCCGGCTTGGCGAAGACGATGCCGGCCGCCGACCGCGCGCAGCGCCTGGCGTCGGGCGAGCCCTATGCGCTGCGGCTCGACATGCAGGCGGCGCTGGCGCGTCCCGGAATGACGCCGATGGGTTGGTCGGAGACCGGCGCCGGACCTTCCGGTGAAACCGGCATCATCACCGCCGATCCCGCCGCCTGGGGCGATGTCATCCTGGCGCGCAAGGACACGCCGACCAGCTATCACCTCGCCGTCGTCGTCGACGATGCCATGCAAGGCGTCACCGACGTGGTGCGCGGCAGCGACCTGTTCCACGCCACCAGCGTGCATCGCCTGCTGCAGGCGCTGCTCGGCTTGTCCGCCCCGCGCTATCACCACCACCGGCTGCTGCTCGACGCCGACGGCAAGAAGCTCTCCAAGTCGACCGCCGCCACCGGCCTGCGCGAGCTGCGCGGGGAGGGCCTGACACCGGCCGATATCCGGCGGCTGGCCGGGCTCGATTGAGCCGGCCGTCCGTGGCAAACTGCCCGCTTGGTTCGGGGGTCGGATGGCGAAGCGCAAACGCACAGTGAAGCGGAGCACGCGGCCTGCGCGTCCGCGCGCGGCCAAGGTCGCGGCCCCGCGCGCGATCGAGACCGCGCTGGCCGGCATTGCCCATGACATCCGCACGCCGCTCACCGGCATCCTCGCGCTGGCCGAGCTGCTCGCCGCGTCCGATCTGGGCAAGCGCGAGCGCGACTGGGCGAACGCGATCAAGACCGGCGCTGAGCATCTCGCCGCGCTCACCACGCTGATTGTCGATGCCGTCAAGGCGGATGCGCCCGGGCTCGTGTTGCAGGCCGAGCCGTTCTCGCCCCGCGCGCTTGCCGAATCGGTCGGCCAGGTGCTCAGCGCGCGCGCCGGCAACAAGGCCATCGCGGCTGAGATTTCCATCGCGCCCGATCTGCCGCCCATGGTGCTTGGCGACGCATTGCGGCTGCGCGCGGCGCTGGAAAACCTTGCCGACAATGCCGTGAAGTTTACCCCATCCGGCATCGTCAGCTTCAGCGCGGCCGCAGCGCCCGCGCGCGGCCGGCAGATGCGGCTCATCTTCACCCTGACCGACAGCGGCATCGGGATGAGCGCAGGCGAGCTGAAGCGGCTCTTTCGTCCGTTCGCGCAGGCGAACGCCGATATCGCTAGGCGCTACGGCGGCGCCGGTCTCGGGCTCGTGTTTGTGAAGCGTATCGCCGAGGCCATGGGCGGCGATCTCACCGTGACAAGCAAGCCGGGCAACGGCTCGATCTTCCGCCTGACCGCGCTGGTCGCGCGCGCCGATGTGCGTCCGGTGGTGGCTGTCGATGGCACGCGCGCCGCGCCGGCACGCGCGCTCACGCTCCTCTGCGCCGAGGACAATCCTTATGGCCGGGTGGTGATGAACACGATCCTCGGGCAACTCGGCCATCGCGTCGACTTTGTCGAGACCGGCGAGGCGGCGGTGCAAGCCGTGGAACGTGGCGGCTATGACGCGGTGCTGATGGACGTGATGCTCAACGGTCTCGACGGCATCGAGGCCACGCGCCGCATCCGGGCGCTGCCGGGCGCGGCCGGGCAGGTGCCGATCATCGGCATTTCCGGCCGCACCGAAGCGGGCGACGAGGCCGCCGCCCGCGCGGCGGGGATGAATTTCTATTTCACCAAGCCGGTGAGCCCGAGCAAGCTGGCGGAGGCACTTCTCCAACTGTCATCACCGGGCTTGTCCCGGTGATCTCGCTTTGGAAGGCAACGCGATGCCAAATGAATCGAGGTGGTCGAGACGCGCCTAATTGAACTGATAGTTCAAGCCGACGCGAGCGATGCTGCCGTTGAAATGGACATCGGTTTGCATGGCAGGAATGCCGTTGTTCGCAGGGGTCTCAATGTTCGTGTAGGAGGCGTGGCCGAGGTCATAGTAGAGATATTCAGCCTTGACCGTCCAGTTGCGTGCGATGAACGACTCAAAGCCCGCACCAAGGGTCCAGCCCGCACGCACGCTGGACGTAGACCCCGTGGTGCAACTGAAAAAGCCGAATGAGCAGTCGAGGTCCCCGCCGGGGTTAGCGAAAAAGGATGTCGTCGTCGTTGAAGCGGCGGTCTTGCCGTAGGCCAAGCCGCCGGTCACAAAGGCCAGCATCGATGGAGCGGGTAGAAAGCCGAGCCGTCCTCTCAACGTGCCGAACCATTCAAGCTTTTTGTCGTCTGCCGTTGTGAGAGAGGGAGTAGCGCCGAATTGGGGTGAGGTGCTCGTCGTCGATCCGCGAATGCCCGAATAAGAGAAATCGGCTTCGAGGCCTATTACGGCTTGGCCGTATTGGTGATTGTACCCGCCTTCTATGCCGCCAAGAAATCCCTTACTGGACAGACTGTTTGATGCGGGAATTTCTCCGTCGGAAAAGGGTGGGGTAAAGAAGTCCGTGAAAAAGGGATCAACTGGACTGTGAGTCACTGAACCCTTGTCCCACCCATAGCCAGCCTGGACGCCCAAGTAGAAGCCTGTCCAACTGTAAGCAACCGGCGCAATCGGCGCTTTCGATGGCATGTCGGCGCTGAAGGCCGCATTCGACAATCCGCCAACCCCGACTGCGACCAGTGCGGCCGCAACCATCCGATTCAACGACATGAAGGCACTCCCGATTCCCGCGCGTGTTTTGTGGGGAGCACGCTAGCGGTGGTCGGACGGGCGGGCTTGGGCTGGACGCGCCAGCATGTTGGGCTGGACGATACAGTCCCAATAATTCTGAGCCTTAGTGGCGCTTCTGCAACTAAAGATTGACCCGTGTTTGAACCATTCAGGATGTCCCGGCGACACACGGCATGGTAGCCGTCCCCATTGGGGAGACGGGAAATTTTGGAGTCGCGCCCATGGGCGGCGGCGAGGTTCAGACGTTGCGCGTTTCGAGCGCAGAGTTCCCCGGCCGCGATCGGGTCGAAGCGTTCCGGGAAGTCTTCGGACGCGCAATCATGAAGATCGAACTGGAGCCGATTGCCGATAGTCCGCTCGATGTGGATATGACGCTGCGAGCGATTTCCGGGCTTGGCATCGCTTCCGGTCGGATTTCGGCGACGTCCAACAGCCATACGACAGCGATGATCGACAACGACGATCCTGTTCTGGTCGTGGTGGCGCAAGGAAGCGGCGCGGTGACACAGGAGCGCCGCCAAGCGACGATCGAAAACGGCCAGGCTGTCCTGACGACGAATGGGTCTTCCGGCGTGTTTGTCGGCCACACGCCGTCGTATGTGCACAATTTCCGTCTGGATCGCGCGATGTTGGCCTCTCAGCTGGTCGATCTTGACGATGCGCTCATCCGCGCGATTCCGAAGGACAATGCTGCGCTACGGCTGTTGATGGGCTACTCGCAGGTCTTGAACGACAATGGGGCGCTCACGACACCTGAGTTGCGCCGCGCCGTCACCGTTCATGTTCACGATCTTGCGGCTTTGGTGCTGGGTGCGACACGTGATGCGGCCGAAATCGCAAAGATCCGCGGCGTGCGCGCCGCGCGACTGCACGCGATCAAGGAAGAGATTGTTGGCAATCTCTCCCGACGCAATCTAACGGCTGATGCGCTCGCGGCGAGCCACGGCATCTCGCCGGGCTATGTCCGCAAGCTTTTCGATGCCGACGGCACCACGTTTTCGGACTTCGTGCTCGGGCAGCGGCTTGCCCACGCTTACCGGATGCTTGCCGATCCACGGTTCTTCGGCCGCAAGATCAGTGCCATTGCATTCGAGGCTGGCTTTGGCGACCTGTCGTATTTCAACAATGCATTCCGCCGGCGCTTCGGCATGACGCCATCTGATGTCCGCGAAGCGGCGCGGCGAGAGAATTAGCGCTCAGACGTTGCTGACGCCGTTCTTGCGCTCCACGATGCGTACAAGATCGCTCATGATGCGGTTGAGCTCGAAGTCCTTCGGCGTATAGACGGCGGCGACGCCGGCTTTTTCCAGCATCTCGGCGTCCTCCGGCGGAATGATGCCGCCGACGACGACCGGCACGTCGAGCCCGGCTTCCTTCATGCGGCCGACCACGTCCCATACCAGCGGCATGTGGCTGCCCGAGAGCACGGACAGGCCGATCACGTGCGCCTTCTCCTTGCACGCGGCGTCGACGATTTCCTCCGGCGTTAGACGGATACCCTCGTAGACCACCAGCATGCCGGCGTCGCGGGCGCGCACCGCGATCTGCTCGGCGCCGTTGGAATGGCCGTCGAGGCCGGGCTTGCCGACGAGGAAGGTCATGCGCCGGCCGAGCTTGCGCGAGACGCGGTCGACATCGGCGCGGATGTCGTCGAGGCCTTCCACATCGTTGCGCATGGCGTTGCCGACGCCGGTCGGCGCACGATATTCGCCGAAAGCCTCGCGCAGCGTCCAGCCCCATTCGCCGGTGGTGACGCCGGCTTTGGCGCAGGCGATCGAGGCGGGCATGATGTTGCCGCCGCCAGTCGCGGCGCGTTTCAAGTCGGCCAGCGCAGCAGTCACCGCATTGGTGTCGCGCGCATCGCGCCAGGCTTTGAGCCGCGCGAGCTGGTCATGCTCGGCGTCTTCGGACACAGTCATGATCGAGTCGATGCCGCCGGTGAGCGGCGAGGGCTCGGTCTCGAGATATTTGTTGACGCCGACGACGATCTGCTCGCCGCGCTCGATCGCCTCCAGCCGGGCGGTGTTCGACTCGACCAGCCGCTGCTTCATGTAGCCCGATTCGACCGCGGCGACCGCGCCGCCCATCTCCTCGATGCGGTTAAGCTCTTCCTTGGCCTCGCGCTTGAGCGCGTCCACCTTGCGCGCGATCTCCTCGGAGCCGTCGAAGATGTCGCCGTAGTCGAGCAGATCGGTCTCATAGGCGAGGATCTGCTGCATGCGCAGCGACCACTGTTGATCCCATGGCCGCGGCAGCCCGAGCGCCTCGTTCCAGGCCGGAAGCTGCACGGCGCGCGCGCGTGCCTTCTTCGACAGCGTCACCGCCAGCATTTCAATGAGAATGCGTGCGACGTTGTTCTCCGGTTGTGGCTCGGTGAGGCCAAGCGAATTCACCTGCACACCGTAGCGGAATAGCCGCTGCTTGGCGTCGGTGATGCCGTAGCGCTCGCGCGTGATCTCATCCCACAATTCCGAGAAGGCGCGCATCTTGCACATCTCGGTGATGAAGCGCAGGCCCGCATTCACGAAGAACGAGATGCGGCCGACGACCTCGCCGAATTTCTCCTGGCTCACCTCGCCAGACGCCTTCACCGTGTCGAGCACGGCGATCGCGGTCGCCAGCGCGAACGCGAGCTCCTGCACCGGGGTCGCTCCCGCCTCCTGCAGATGGTAGGAGCAGATGTTCATCGGATTCCATTTCGGCAGCTCGGAGGTGGTGAAGATCGCCACGTCCTTGATCAGCCGCATGGACGGCGCCGGCGGAAATACGTAGGTGCCGCGCGAGAGATATTCCTTGATGATGTCGTTCTGGATCGTGCCTTGCAGGCTTGCGCGCGGCGCGCTTTGCTCGTCGGCCACCGCGATATAGAGCGCCATCAGCCACGCCGCGGTGGCGTTGATGGTCATCGAGGTGTTCATGGTGCCGAGCGGAATCTGGTCGAACAGCGCCCGCATGTCGCCGAGATGGCAGACGGGCACGCCGACTTTGCCGACCTCGCCTTTGGCTAGGACGTGGTCGCTGTCGTAGCCGGTCTGGGTCGGCAGATCGAAGGCGACGGAGAGGCCGGTCTGACCCTTGGCCAGGTTCTTGCGGTAGAGCGCATTGGAGTCCGCCGCCGTCGAATGGCCGGCATAGGTGCGGAAAATCCAGGGTTTGTCGCGGCCGCGTTTTTCGGACATGGGCATCGCCTGTAGATGCCAGTGTGGCGCGTCCTTTGTTGCAATGCAACAATGATCGGCGATCCCGTGCGAGGGATAGGGCGTCGAAACAGCGTTTATCGCGCCGAACCGGGTGCCGCGTCCGGCACGGACGTGGGATGAGTTGCCGGCCTTTCTGCCGGGCGCAGGAGCCAGGTTGTCGTCGCCCGCGCCGCGACAACGGCGGCAACCGCGACCGCCATTCCGGCGAACACGTCGATGAAGTAGTGCCCGCCGCCTATGGGAGTCGCCAGCAGCATGCTGACATTGGCGAGGACCGCGATCGGCCGCATCCAGCGCACCGGCCAGAAGGCCCACAAATAGAGCGTCGCGGCGGCGGCATGGAAGCTGGGGAAGCTGATGACGCCGGTGAGCTTCATGAGGTCGAGATGGTGAAGAGTACCGGCGCGCAGCGACGGGAAGTCATGCAGATGCTGGAGAAAGGCCGAGGACGTGAACGGAGCGTCGCTGCGCGTGAGCGTCGCGATGTCATAGGTGCCGATAGCCGGCAGAAGCATCGCCAGCGCTGTCGTGATGATGAGAGCAAGCCCGAACGCGAGCGTGAATTCCTGGATACGCCGGTATTGGCGGGCGAAGCCGAGGGCGACCGGAATGCCGAAGACGGGCCAGCCAATCATCGCGTAGGCCAGCACCAAACCGGAGAGCAGCGTGTGGTGGCTGCAGACAAAGTCAAAGTAGGCCTGCCAATCGAGCCCGAGTGCGCGGTCGATCGCGGCAAGATTGGCGTCCTGCAGCGGCAGCCCGGCCGAGGTCGCGATATAGGTCATCGGCGTCATCAGGAGCGGGATGAGCAGCACCTGCCCAGTCGACGCCAGGATGAAGATCACCAACGGGTCGCGCTTGTGCGGCCGGAAAGCGTTGTAATAGCCGACGCCCGTATAGGTGGCCACGATCGCAAAGGGCAGCAGGGCGCTCGACGGCGCGATGGAAAAGCCCGTCAAGGCCATCGCCAGGCCGAGCGCAAGCGCCATCAGCCCCAGGAGAATCCAATTGAAGGACAGCAGGCGCCAAGCGGCCTGCGCGTCGGGTTGAAGCATCTGCGATTGCCCTGCGGGTCGGTCGGGACGAGGGTACCGTTGCGCTGCTTAACGCCGGCGAAACAGCCATGGTTAGCGGAGCCTTCCGGGCAAAGCCGATATTGCATCGCAACATGAATTAGGACAGACTTAACCAACGCCTTTAGCGTCAAGGAGACTGTTGATGCCGGCCGTTGCACAGGCAAAGCGCGTCGCTCCGCTCAAGGACCTTTACGACGTCGGCGAGATTCCGCCGCTCGGCCACGTACCGGAAAAAATGCACGCCTGGGTGATCCGGCAGGACCGCCACGGGCCGCCGGACCAATCCTTCCAGCTCGAAGTGGTGCCGACCTGGAGCATCGGCGAGGACGAGGTGCTGTTGCTCGTGATGGCCGGCGGCGTCAATTACAACGGTATCTGGGCCGGTCTCGGCCAACCGATCACGCCGTTCAACGTCCACAAGCAGCCGTATCATATCGCCGGCTCCGACGCCTCGGGCGTGGTCTGGGCGGTCGGCAACAAAGTGAAGCGTTGGAAGGTCGGCGACGAAGTCATCGTCCACTGCAATCAGGACGACGGCGACGACGAGGACTGCAATGGCGGCGACCCGCTACTGTCGCCGTCGCAGCGCATCTGGGGTTACGAGACGCCGGACGGCTCGTTCGCGCAGTTCTGCCGCGTGCAGTCGCGGCAACTGATGCAGAAGCCCGCGCATCTCACCTGGGAAGAGTCGGCCTGCTATACGCTCACGCTCGCGACCGCCTATCGCATGCTGTTCGGCCATGCGCCGCACACGCTCAAGCCCGGCGACAATGTGCTGGTGTGGGGCGGATCCGGCGGCCTCGGCGTGTTCGGCTTGCAACTTGTCGCGGCGTCGGGCGCCAACGCCATCGCGGTCGTGTCCGATGAATCGAAGTTGGAATACGTCTTCAATCTCGGGGCGAAGGGCGCGATAAACCGCAAGGAGTTCAAGTGCTGGGGCCAGTTGCCCCAGGTGAATTCGGCCGAATACAACGAGTGGAGCAAGGAAGCGCGCCGCTTCGGCAAGGCGATCTGGGACATCACGGGAAAACGCGACGTCGATATCGTGTTCGAGCATCCCGGCGAGCAGACGTTTCCGGTCTCCTCCATGGTGGTGAAGCGCGGCGGCATGGTCGTGTTCTGCGCCGGCACCACCGGCTTCAACATCACGTTCGACGCGCGCTATGTCTGGATGCGGCAGAAGCGCATCCAGGGCTCGCACTTCGCGCACCTGAAGCAGGCGTCGGCGGCCAACCGCTTCGTGCTCGAGCGCCGCATCGATCCGTGCCTAAGCAAAACCTTCCCGTGGGCGGAAATCCCGCGTGCACACATGATGATGTGGAAGAACCAGCATCCGCCCGGCAACATGGCGGTGATGGTCAGCGCGCCGAGCATGGGCCTCAGGAGCCTCGAGGACGTGATCGAGGCGTCGGGCGGACGCGCGTAACTATTTTTCGCGCTGAACTCTCCTCCGTCATGCCCGGCTTTATGCCGGGCATCCACGTCTTTCTTTTGTTCAGCGAGGCAAGACGTGGATGGCATCGGAAGTCGGGCCTGCGCGACTTCCGTATCTATAGCGAGCTGCAAGTCGGATATATCCGACTTGCAGTGACAAGCCCGGCCATGACGCATCATTTTGTACGAGGCCGCGATCTAGTCTAGAGCGCCTTCTCGCGCTCTTTGGCGATCACCGAATTCAATTCCGCGCCGTAGACGAAGATCGACGCGCAGACGTAAAGGAAGACCAGCGCGATCATCGCCGAAGCGAGCCCCGCATACATCGTCACATAAGCGAAGGCGTAGTCGGCGAGATAGCGGCCGAAGGCCGCGCCGGTAATGAGCCACAGCAGCAGCGTCGCCATGACGCCCGGCGCGATCGTCGCCAGCGAGCGCTGGCCCGCGGGTAGCCACATGTGCACGATGTTAAGCGCGATCACCAGCACCACAGCGGCCACGATGTAGCGTGTGAAGGTGACGATGACGCTGAACGGCGCCAGCGTCGGGACGTATTGCAGCATCTTGTACCAGATGAACGGTGCGAACACGACCAGGAATGAGAACGCCAGGATCGCCACCGCGCCGACCAGCACATAGACGATCGACTCGAGCCGCAGCATCCACCACGGCCGCGGCTCCTTCATGTCGTAGGCGCGGTTGAGCCCGATGCGCAGGCTCTCCACGCCGCTCGACGCGAAGTAGAGCGCGAACACGGCGCCGAGGGTGAGCACATCGCCGCGCGCCGCCGTTAGCACGCCGCTGGCATCGAGCGCGATCGGCGCCGCCACCTCCTTCGGCCAGGCCTCGAGCAGAATGCGGGCGGCCTCGTCGGCAAGCTCCTTGGAGCCGAAGAAGAAACCGGCCAGCGCGGTGACGACGATCAGGAACGGGAACAGCGCCATCAGCGTCGAGAGCGCGATATGGCTCGCAATAGCCCAGCCGTCGTCGGCGAGGAAATGCCGGAATGCGTCTACCGCAATTCGCAATGACAGTAAGAGAGTACGCAAAGGCTCGCTCCAGGGTCGTAGCCTTTCAGATCATCCATCACCGCAGGGTTTGCAAGGGCGCGACTGTTACCTCTCCCCGCAAGCGGGGAGAGGGCTACGCCGCCTGGACATCGCCGAGGAATTGGCGCACTTCGGCTTCCAAATTCTCCGCCTCGATCGCGACCGTGTCGGCGAGCACCTTGACGTCGGAGGCGGTGGTGCGCGCGCCCGTGCTCACCCCGGCGACGCGGCTCATCGCCTCGGCGCCGCCCCGCGCCTCGCCGGAGGCGCGGTGGACGCCTTCGGCGATCGAGGCCACCGCCGAGTTCTGCTGATCGACAGTCGCCGCCACCATGGTGGCGATCGACGACATGTCGCGGATGATGGCGTTGACCTGCTCGATCGCCTGCGCGGCATCAGCCGCCGCCGATTGGATCGAGCCGATCTGCTGCGCGATTTCCTCGGTCGCCTTCGCCGTCTGCCCTGCCAGCGATTTCACTTCGGCAGCGACCACGGCAAAGCCGCGCCCCGAGTCGCCGGCGCGCGCCGCCTCGATCGTCGCGTTGAGCGCGAGCAGATTGGTCTGGCCGGCGATCGCCTGGATGAGCCCGACCACCTCGCCGATGCGCGTCGCGGCATTGCCGAGCTCGGTCATGGTGGTGACGGTGCGCTGCGCCTCCGATACTGCGCGCGTCGCGACGTCGGTGGACTTCGCCGCCTGCGACGCGATCTCGCCGATGGAGGCGGCAAGCTCCTCGACCGAGCTCGCGGCGGCGGTGACGTTCTCCGAGGCCGCGGACACACGGCCGGTGGCGATATTCGCTTCGGACGACACCGTATCGGCCGCCTTGCTGAGGTCGGACGAGCTCAATTCAAGCTTCATCGATGCCGCGCGCAGCTTGCCCAAGGCGCTCTCGACCGAACGCTCGAAGGCGGCGATCGTCAGGGCGATCTCGTCGCTGCGCTGCTCTTTGGCCTGGCTCGCTTCGGCCTGCGTCTGTGTCAATTTCTCGCGCTCGATCATGGTGTCGCGGAAGACGATGACGGTGCGCGCCATCTCGCCAATCTCGTCGCGCGCCTGCGTGGCGGGAATGCGTGCGGTGGTGTCGCCGTCGGCCAGGCGCTTCATCACGCCGGCGAGCCCGTTGAGCGGCCGCGTGATGCTGCGTCCGATCTGCCAGCTGAAGCCGAGCCCAAGCGCGACCATGGCGATGCCGACCGCGATGATCCCCGCGCGCGTGTGCGACTGCGATACCGTCAGCCCCGACGACGCGGTCTCGGCCTTCCCGCGCGCCCAGTCGATGATTTGGTCAGCGCGCGGCAGCATGCGCTGGCTGTCGAGATCGATCACCGCGCGCAGGGGATAGACGCGACTGAATCCGTCGACCCATTGGGCGAAGGTGTCGGCATAGCTCGTCACCTGCGTTTCCAGCGCTCCCTTCATCGCCGGCGTGCCGTCGACGACGGCGAAGGTGTCGGTGAACTGCTTGTAGGCAGAGAGGAACAGCTGCCGCGCGAGTTCGGCCTGGGTGAGGCGGTATTCGGCCTCGTGATGACGCATGACCAACAGCGCCATCATCAGCTTCTGCGCGTCATCGTGCGCGAGCCAGGTCATGTTCTCATTGATGATGCGCTCGACTTTAATGCCCGCGTCGGTGAGGTTGCCGCGCAGGCCCGTATTGCCGTCGAAGCCGAGCTTTTCCTGTTCGCGCACCAGCTGAATGAAGTTTTGCCGCAAGAGCATCACGTCCTTGCGCAACGTGACGATGGTCTCGCTGAAGCGGGGATCGATCGATCCGGAAATGATGTCGAGGCTTTGCACCGCCTTCGCATGCGACTGCTCGAAGTTCACCACCAATGCGCTGCTCGGCGAAGCGCTGAAATCCTTCACCGTGATGCGCATCGATGCGATCGAGCTCTTGAAGTCGCGGCTGGCGTCGGCCAGCGCACTGGACTGCTTGAACGTCTCGAATGCGGCGCCAACGTCGCGTTCGCCGGCGATGTAAGTAACGCCGTTGGCGAGGAAGCCGACGACCGGCGCGACGGCCAGGACGATGATCCGGGTGCGCACGGAAAAGGACGTGAGCATCCGGCTGAGCCGGTTGAGCGGCAGGCTGAGGCTGGGGAAGCGCATAAAAGCCGATCGTCCGCCGTGAAAAAAGGGGCGCTGCGCAGAGGTACAGTGGTCATGAAAGCGAAAAATGGTTAATTTAATAGCAATTTGGTGCGCTATAGCCCTCCTAAGCCGTCGTGACTCTTCGAAAATCCCGACCCCATTGCTTTTGTGCAATGCACGCGTAGTGTCATTGTCTGCCCGGGCACTGACGACTGGTCTTCATCGAGGAATCCATGCCGATTGCCGCCTCCCGCACCGTTGCAGAACACGAACTGGTCGAGCTGAGCCGCGAGGCAACCACCGCACTTGATGCGCTGCTGACCGAAGCGACGGCCAAGGTCCGGGAACGGGTCGTGGTGGAAGGCCATATGGTCGGCCGTCTGCTCGACCGCGAGCAGCGCGCGACCCACGGGCTCGCCTGGCTGGCGACATACGTCGAAGCCGTGCGCCAGCTCGCGGCCTACACCGAGCGCATGGCCAATGAGGGCACCTTCGGCGAGATCGAAGAGCATCTCGTCCGCATCGGGCTGGGCGAATACATCGCCCAGATCATCGGCGGCATTCCCATGAGCCAGGGCGAGGTGGTGCGGCCTAGCGATCTCGGCCTCTCCGCTGCGCAGGTCGCCGCGCGCATCAATCCAATGGTCGAGAGCGTGATCGCCAACGGCAACACCGCCGAGCGCCGCGCCCGGCTGGTGGCGCTGATGCGCGAGCAGCATCACGCCACGGTCGGCGTTGCCGGCCTCGACGAGACGCTGGAATCGATCCGCGAAGAGATGCGCAAGTTCGCCGACAGCGAAGTGACCGGCCATGCGCAAAACTGGCACCGCACCAACAGTTACATCCCGCTCGAGATCATCGCGCAGATGTCCGAGCTCGGCGTGTTCGGGCTGACCATTCCGGAAGAATATACCGGCATGGGCCTCGGCAAGGAGTCGATGTGCGTCGTCTCCGAGGAATTGTCGCGTGGCTATATCGGCGTCGGCTCGCTCGGCACGCGCTCGGAGATCGCGGCCGAACTGATCCTCGGCGGCGGCACCGACGCGCAGAAGCGCAAATGGCTGCCGGGTATCGCTTCGGGGCGCATCCTTCCGACCGCGGTGTTCACCGAGCCGAACACCGGCTCGGACCTGGCCTCGCTCAAGACCCGCGCGGTGCGCGAGGGCAATGTCTACAAGGTCTACGGCAACAAGACCTGGATCACGCATCCGGTGCGCGCCGACCTGATGACGCTTCTCGTGCGCACCAATCCGAAGGAACCGGGCCACCGTGGCCTCTCGATGCTGCTCGCCGAAAAGCCGCGCGGCGACGATGCCAATCCGTTCCCCGCCAAGGGCATGAGCGGCACCGAGATCGAAGTGCTCGGCTATCGCGGCATGAAGGAGTACGAGATCGCCTTCGACGGCTTCGAGGTGAAGGCGGAAAACCCGCTCGGCGGCGTCGAGGGCATGGGCTTCAAGCAGCTCATGCAGACCTTCGAATCGGCCCGCATCCAGACCGCGGCGCGCGCCATCGGCGTCGCGCAGGCCGCGATGGAGCAGGCGATGGCGTACGGGCAGAACCGCGTGCAGTTCGCGCGGCCGATCATCGATTTCCCGCGCGTCGCCGACAAGATCGCGATGATGGCGACCGAGATCATGATCGCGCGCCAGCTCACGTATCATGCGGCGCGCGAGAAAGACTCCGGCCGCCGCTGCGATCTCGAAGCCGGCATGGCCAAGCTCCTGGCGGCGCGCGTCGCCTGGGCGAATGCCGACAACGCCGTGCAGATCCACGGCGGCAACGGCTTCGCGTTGGAATTCCCGGCCTCGCGCATTTTGTGCGATGCGCGCATCCTCAACATCTTCGAGGGCGCTGCCGAGATCCAGGCGCAGGTCATCGCCAGGCGCCTGCTCGACGGCACAAACTGAGATCCGTCCGCGCCTCCAGGCGGCAAGCGAGGTCGAGACATGACGGATGTCGTCCTTCCGGCGCCGATCGACGCGCTGGTGCGCGCCATCAACGGCGGCGATACGGAAGCGCTCATGGCGGTATTTGCGCCGGGTGCGGTGGTGGACGATTGGGGTTCGCGTTACGAAAGTCCGGCGCAAATCCGAGCATGGAACGATCGTGAGTTGATCGGCGCGAAGGGCACCCTGACCGTGCGCAGCGCCGAGCACCACGGCAACCGCGTCACCTTGGTCACGGATTGGAAGAGCAGTTTCTTCACCGGGCCCGGACGTTTCGAGTTCACCCTGGAAAACGGCAAAATCAAACGCTGGCGGATCTCCGAGCTTTAGTGGAGGCAACGCTTGGCGCCTGGGCGCGTTTGACCCAGAGTAAGACGCCGCGGGTGCGGCCCGCGTTAGGTCGCGCCAGTCCCCAGGAGGTAACGTCTCATGTCCGGGTTGTTGATCCGCCACGGCGAATGGGTCGTGGTGTGCGACGGCGCCAAGGCGCTGGTGCTGGAGAACGCCGGCAACATCAAGTCACCCAACTTGAAGACGATTGAAGTGCTCGGGCAGAAGGACTTGGCGACGCGAGAACTCGGTACCGACAAGCCCGGCCGCTCGTTCAGTTCGGTCGGCCATGGCCGCAGCGCCGTCGAGCAGACTGACTGGCACGATCAGTCCGAGCAGACCTTCCTGACGCAGCTCGCCCAGCACCTTGATGCCGCCGTCGCCGCCGGCAAGACCAAGAGCCTTATTGTGGTGGCGCCGCCGCGCGCGCTCGGCATGCTGCGTCCGGCCTATTCGCACGCGCTCAAGGACGCCGTGCGCGCCGAGCTGGACAAGGACCTGGTCAAGCAGCCGGTGCACGAGATTGAGAAGCAGCTGACCGCCTGAGCGCGGCATGGCGGGGCTTCGCGCCGCTCCCCACGGCCAATTATGGCTGGCCGGCCGCAATCGTGATGCTATGGTCCCGCCGATTCAGCGCATGCCGCCATGCGCCAATAATCGTCCGAGGCCGGTGAATGACCTTGCATCCGGGTGAAGGGGGGCGCTGGGGCGCTTGTCGCGTCATTTGGGCTTTCGCCGTCCTGTTGAGCGCGCTCACGTTCGGCGTGGCGAACGCGCAGCAGCGGCCCGCGCCCGCCAAGCCGCCGGCGGTGGTGGAACCGCCCAGTCCTCAGCCGCCCGTGAACCGTATCTCTCCCGCGCCGACCGAGACCCCGGCCGTGCCGATGACGCCGGCGCTGAAGGCCGATCCGATGGCGGTGCCCGGCTTCTGGGATCCGCGCCGCCGGCCCGAGCGCCCGGACCTCACCCGCATCACGATCATCCGCTTCCTCACCGAGACCGACTATCCGCCGTTCAACTATGCAGGACCGGACGGCACGCCGGTCGGCTTCAATGTCGATCTGGCGCGGCTGATCTGCGAGGAGATCAAGGTCGCCTGCACGATCCAGATGCGGCGCTTCGATACGCTGGTCGATGCGCTGAACACGAACAACGGCGATGCCGTGATCGCCTCGATCGCCGAGACGCCGGAGATGCGCTTGAAGGTCGACTTCAGCGATCCCTATTACCGCATGCCTGCACGTTTCGTGTCGCGGCGCGACGTGACGATCACCGACGT
The DNA here is from genome assembly GCA_036519015.1 of Pseudolabrys sp. Taxonomy (GTDB): domain Bacteria; phylum Pseudomonadota; class Alphaproteobacteria; order Rhizobiales; family Xanthobacteraceae; genus Pseudolabrys. The sequence goes on from DATDMA010000447.1 coordinate 18,343, forward strand.
GCGGCCCGAGGCGCTGGAAGGCAAGAAGATCGGCGTGGTCGCGGGCACCGCTCATGAGGCCTTTCTCAAGGCGCTGTTCACCGAGGCAGACGTGAAGCTTTATCCGACGCCGGAGGCAAGCCGTGCCGCGCTGAAAAAGGGCGAGGTCGATCTCGTGTTCGGCGACGGCATTTCGCTGGCCTTCTGGCTCAACGGCACGGACTCGGCCAATTGCTGCGTTTTCCGCGGCGGACCCTACATGGAGAGCCGTTTCTTCGGGGAGGGCGTCGGCATCGCCGTGAAGCGCGGCAATGACCTCCTGCGGCAGGCGTTCAACTGGGCACTGTTCCGGCTGTGGGAGCGCGGCCGTTTCACCGACTTGTGGTTGCGCTATTTCCCGGTCAGCCCATTTTAAGCCCTGAAATCGCCGCTTCCAATTCGGCGCGGACGCCTTACGTTACCTCCCATCGTCAACATCAGAAAGGAGGTGATCCAGTGTCTCATTGTCTATCGCCGCAGCCGCCGGCAACCGTGACCTGGATTCTCGCCTCGGTGGGAGTCTGCGTGGCTTAAGCGCCACGACATCCGGTCCGCGGACTGTGGTTCGACAATGGAAGGGCCGTCCCCCCTGCGGGGCGGCCCTTCTTTATGCCGGCGTCGCGGACAGGCGCGCCAGCGCGCCGCGCGCGGCGGCGACGCCGGTGGCGAAGGTCGCCTGCAGCAGATAGCCGCCGGTCGGCGCATCCCAGTCGAGCATTTCGCCGGCGGCGAAAACGCCGGGCAGGGCCTTCAGCATGAAGTGGTCATCGAGCGCACTGAAGGAGACACCGCCTGCGGTCGAGATGGCATTGACGATCGGGCGCACGCCGACCAAGCGGACCGGCGCCGCCTTGATGAGCGCGACGAGGTCATCCACGTTCAAGGCGGCCACGCGGCGGCCTGACGAGAGCGCGGCTTCATGCAGGAGGCCGGTCGCAACCGGTGGCAGCTTGGCCGCCTTGCGCAGGCTGTTCGCGAGCGATTGCTTCCTGTCCACGGTCGCAAGCCGATGCGCGAGCACGGCGGCGGTCACATCGGGCCGCAAGTCGATCGTGATCGTCGCTTCACCTGTGGCCTCGATCGCTGTCCGCAACGGTGCCGACAGCGCGTAGATCGCGCCACCTTCCAGGCCTTCGTGGGTGACGAGGGCCTCGCCGCGCACGGTGCGCTCACCGAGAGTGATGGCGATGCGCTTGAGCGGCTCGCCCTCGAAGCGGCGGAACGTGTCCGACCACGGCACGACGAAGCCGCAGTTGGACGGCGCTAAAGGCGCGATGGCGATATCGCGCGCGTCCAGAATATCCACCCAGCGCGCATCCGAGCCAAGCCGTGGCCAACTCGCGCCGCCAACCGCCAGGATGGTGGCGTCCGGGTTGACGAGCACCTCTTGCTCCCCGCGCCAGAAGCGCAGTTTGCCGTCATCGCTCCATCCGTCCCAGCGATGGCGGGGCGCGACGGCGACATTGAGCGCGGCAAGCCGGCGTAGCCAGGCGCGCAGCAAAGGCGAGGTCTTGAACGAGGTCGGGAAGACGCGTCCGCTCGAACCCACGAACGTGGTCTGTTCCATCCCCTCACACCACGCGCGCACGTCCGATGGCGGGAAGGCCTCGATCGCCTGACGCAACAACGGCGCGATCTCACCGTAGCGCGTGAGAAACGCCGGCAGTTCTTCGCTGTGCGTGAGGTTGAGGCCGCCGCGTCCGGCCAGCAGGAACTTCCGCCCCACAGACGGCATCTGGTCGTAGATCGTGACGGCCACTCCGGCGCGCGCCAGGATTTCGGCGGCGATCAGCCCGGCTGGGCCGCCGCCGATGATAGTGGCCGTCTTGCCGGCCGGTACGATGTTGTCGGGGTTCGACGTCACTGGAGGTCTTTCGCGGACATGAAGCGCAGCATGTAGCGGCCCCCGTGCTGGAGCGATAGAGCGAGGCACGCGATTGTGGTCTCATTTGACGGGCCGCGGCCCCTTGCCTATGTCTGCGCGTCGGAGTGCCATGATGTCGATCCAGACCACCGAAAGCGTGCAAGACCTGCGGAGCGTCGCCGAGCAATCGGGCGCCTGGCCGTTCGAGGAGGCGCGCAAGATCGTCGCCCGCCTGAAGAAGGCGCCGAAAGACGAGGTGATCTTCGAGACCGGCTACGGCCCCTCGGGTCTGCCGCACATCGGAACCTTCGGCGAGGTCGCGCGTACCACCATGGTGCGCCACGCTTTCCGCGTGCTCACCGACGACAAGATCAAGACGCGGCTGATCGCCTTTTCCGACGACATGGACGGCCTGCGCAAGGTTCCGGACAACGTGCCGAACAAGGAGATGCTGGCGCAGCATCTCGGCAAGCCGCTGACCAAGGTGCCCGACCCCTTCGGCACGCATCCAAGCTTCGGCGAGCACAACAACGCGCGCCTGCGTGCCTTCCTCGATCATTTCGGCTTCGACTACGAATTCATGTCGTCGACCGACTGCTACAAGTCGGGCCGCTTCGATGCGGCGCTCTTGAAGGTGCTCGAGCACTTCGATCGCGTGATGGCGATCATGCTGCCGTCCTTGCGCGAGGAGCGTGCGGGCACCTATTCGCCATTCCTGCCGATTGATCTGCGCACCGGCGTCGTGCTGCAAGTGCCGATTGTCGCGCATGACGCCAAGCGCGGCACCATCACCTACGACGAGCCAGAGAGTGGGGAGCGCTTCACCGTCCCCGTCACCGGCGGCCGCTGCAAGCTGCAATGGAAGCCGGACTGGGCCATGCGCTGGGTCGCGCTCGGCATCGATTATGAGATGGCCGGCAAAGACCTGATCGACTCGGTCAAGCTGTCGGGCGAGATCTGCCGCGCGCTCGGCGCCGCGCCGCCGGAGGGATTCAACTACGAGCTCTTCCTCGACGAGAAGGGCCAGAAGATTTCCAAGTCGAAGGGCAACGGACTCACCATCGACGAGTGGCTGCGCTACGCGTCGCCTGAGAGCCTGTCGCTGTTCATGTATCGCGAGCCGAAGGCGGCGAAGCGGCTCTACTTCGACGTCATCCCGCGCACCGTCGACGAGTATCAGCAGCATCTCGACGGCTACGAACGGCAGGAGATGCGCCAGCGCCTGTCGAATCCGGTCTGGCACATCCATTCCGGTAATCCACCGAAGGTGGAGATGCCGGTCTCGTTCTCGATGCTGCTGACGCTGGTGTCGTCATCGAATGCCGAGAACGCCGAGACGCTGTGGGGCTTCATCGGCCGCTACCGTCCGGGCGTCACGCCGCAGACGCACCCCAAGCTCGACGCGCAGGTGGGATACGCGATCCACTACTTCCGCGACTTCGTGCTGCCGGCCAAGAAATTCCGCGAGCCGACCGACGGCGAGCGCGCAGCCTTGAACGATCTGCGCGACGCGCTCGCGCAATTGCCGGCGGACACGACCGCGGAAGCGATCCAGGATGTGGTCTATGAGATCGGCCGCCGCGAGCCGTTCCTCGACCATAAGAAGAAGGCCAAGGACGGCAAGCCGGGCGTGTCGCTCGACTGGTTCAACCTGCTCTATCAGGTGCTGCTCGGCCAGGAGAAGGGCCCGCGCTTTGGGTCGTTCGTGGCGATGTATGGATTGCAGAATACGGTCGAGATGATCGACGGCGCGCTGGCGAGGAGCGCGTAACTGATTGCGAGAGCGCATATCGCAATAACTGTCATGGCCGGGCTTGTCCCGGCCATCTCGCTTAGGAAGGCACTGTGCTCTCCTAAGCGGGGTCACCGGGACAAGCCCGGTGACGACAACTTCAACTAAACATCTCCACTTTCCCGTCCAGCGCCATCAGACCAAGTTCGACCTGCAGCTTGGGCTGGCGTTCCGCCACCTGTTTGCCGAACTCCATCAGCGCCGCCTTATGCGTCGCGGTCTCGATCGTCGGATTGGCGACCGCTTCTGCGCCATATGCGATCTTGGCCGCTCCGCAGTCGCGATGGTTCATTGCGATCACCTTCGGGATGTTATGCAGCTCGATCGAGGCGGCGAGATTGTCCCAGAACGTCTTCGACCAGTCCTTGAAGGCCGGCGCCACGACGCCGATCGAAGCCCCGGCGAACGTGAACTGGCTGTATTTGCCGACCATCTGCCGGCCTTGCATGTATTTGATCGTCGGCTCTGGAAAGCGCGGGTCGATGCAAGTGACCAGCATGGCGTCGTAGTGTCCTTCAGCTGCGTAGGCGAGCGAAGGAAAGGCCATAATCAGGCCAGCCCCGGCCGTCAGATGCAGGAAGCGGCGCCGGTCGAAGCGTGTCCGCAGCATGTCGCCGCAACACGCGCAGGCGCTCGGATGAACGATCGTCTGATGTGTCATGGAAGCCTCCGATGGCCGTTTCGGCCGCCCGGAAGCCTAGACGTGTCATCGCGCAGCCACCAGATACACCGCCCGGGTAGGCGCTTACCCGGGTGTGCTTGCCGATCGGCGTCGTTGCGCAGTTGGCGCGCTTACTGGCTGGCCCAGACGACCCGCGCGACCCACAAGACATCGGCCATCGCCAGCGTGCGGTCGCGATGTTCATTATTGAGCGACTTCAGCTCGATCTGCTTGGTCGTCTTGCGCCGGAGCTCCTTGACCATCACCTCGCCGTCCTTGGTCTTCACCACGACGCGGTCGCCCTTGCGCACCGGCGCGGCCGGCGAGACGACGATGTGGTCGCCGTTGCGGTAGACGGGCTTCATCGAGTCGCCGGAGATTTCCAGCGCATAGGCGTGCTCGTCGGTGACGGAGGGGAAAGCGATGTCCTCCCAGCCTTTGCCGACCGGGAAGCCGCCGTCGTCGAAGTAGCCGCCGGAGCCCGCTTCGGCGAAGCCGATCAGCGGAACATTATGGATCGCCGGCTTGGCGCCCTCGGTGATGAGCGTGACGAAGGTATCGACCTTGGTGTTGGTCGCCGCCAGCGCCTTCGCCACCGATTCGGTCGACGGCCAGCGCGGCCGCCCCTCCGGGGTGATGCGCTTGGACTTGTTGAACGTCGTCGGATCGAGCCCCGACTTCTTGGCGAGGCCCGAGGGCGTCAGCTTGGACCGGGCAGCGAGCCGGTCAATGGCGTTCCAGATTTGGCTATGTGTCAGCATGGCGATCCCGAGGCGCTCGAGCCTTTTTTGAGACTGTTGTCTTATAGGAATTATACCCTCGAATCACCCCCCGGCAACAGTTTTCGTAACGGATGCCTTGAATATGCCCAGGCGTCGCCGATAGGGTCGATCCGTAACCTCCAAACCCGGAGCCGAACTTCGTGATCGGTCTCATCGACCGCCTATCCCGCCCGTTTTTGCGGGCACTCGACCCGGAAGACGCCCATGGGCTCACCCTCAAGGCGCTGCGCGTTATGCCGTTGGGCAAAGCCGCCGCCGACCCGCCGGAACTCGGCGTGCGCGCTTTCGGCCTGAATTTCCCCAATCCGGTGGGAATTGCCCCCGGTTTCGACAAGAATGCGCTCGCCCCGGACGCCCTGCTGCGCCTCGGCTTCGGCTTCGTCGAGGTCGGGACCGTCACGCCGCGTCCGCAGACCGGCAATCCGCGCCCCCGGGTGTTCCGCCTGGAGGCGGACGGGGCGGTCATCAACCGGCTCGGCTTCAACAACGACGGCGCCCCCGCCGTGCTGGCGCGGCTGGCGGCCCGGTCGCGTTCCGGCGGCATCGTCGGGGTGAATATCGGCGCCAACCGTGATTCGGTTGACCGGTCCGAGGATTATGTCCGGCTGATCGAGACCTTTGCGCCGGTCGCGAGCTATTTCACGGTCAACGTCTCCTCGCCCAACACCCCGGGCCTGCGCGATCTCCAGCAGGGCAAGGCGCTCGACGAGCTGCTCGCCCGGGTGGTCGAGGCGCGCGACCAGGTGCGCCTGCGCGCCGGCCCGACGCCGATCCTGGTCAAGGTCGCGCCCGATCTCACATTGTCCGACCTCGACGACGCGGTCGGCGTCGCCCGCAAGCACGGCGTCGACGGCATGATCGTCGGCAACACCACGATCACGCGGCCGGGCTCGCTGCGCGAGCGCGACAAGGCGAAGGAGCAGGGCGGCCTGTCGGGCCGGCCGCTGTTCAAGCTGGCGACGCGCATGCTGGCGGAAAGCTTCGTGCGCGCGGAGGGCGCGTTTCCGCTGATCGGCGTCGGCGGCATCGATTCGGGTCCGACCGCGATCGCCAAGATCCGCGCCGGCGCGACGTTGCTGCAGGTTTACTCCGGGCTGGTCTATCGCGGCATCGGTCTGCTCGGCGAGATCAAGACCGATCTCGCAGCGGCACTAAAGCGCGGCAAGCGCGGCACCTTGTCGTCGCTGATCGGCGTCGATGCGGCCGAGATGACGGCGGAGAGCTGGCCGGGGTGAGCCAGCAAACGCGTGCCCCGGACGCGGCGCAGCACGAGCGATAGCGAAGTGGTGCGCCGCAGAGCCGGGGCCTTCGCGCGTTCAAACGTTGTTACGGTCCCGGGTCTGCAGCGCATCGTTTCACGCTGCGCTGCGCCCGGGACAAGAAGTCCTACTTCCCCCTCGGCCCATTCACGAGCCGCATGATGATCCAGATCGGGATCACGATCACCGCGCCGAGCAGGAAATAGCGCCACAGCCAGCGGAACGCGTCGAAGCCCATGTTCCAGATCGAGCGGATCAGCCGCTCGACGCTGCGCACGATGTCGAACGGGTCGAGACCGAGCGCCGACAAGATCACGCCGACCAATACCGAGGCCAGGATCAAACGCACCAATACGCCGAGCGGCGAGCCGCCGAATACCTTGGTCGCCGTGTCGTTGGCCATGGGCCGCTCCGTTCTCTGCAAATCGTTCACGCGCCCACCTCTGACGTAAGTTGGCTTGTCCGGTCAAGCCGCCCGTCCGGTCTCGATCTTCGCCAGCATCCTTTCCAGCGTCTCCAACCGATCCGCTTCACCGGGCGGCTTGTCCCAGCGCAGGCGGCTGATGCGTGGGAAACGCATGGCGATGCCGGATTTGTGCCGTGTCGAGCGTTGAAGGCCCTCGAAGGCCACTTCCAGCACGAGCCCTTGATCGCGTTCGTGCGTCACTTCGCGCACCGGTCCGAAACGGTCAATGGTGTTGCGGCGGACAAACCGGTCGATCTGGATCAGCTCCTCGTCGGTGAAGCCGAAATAGGCCTTGCCGACCGGCACGAGCTCATCGCCGTTGTCGCCTTCGTTCCAGACGCCGAACGTGTAATCCGAATAATAGGATGAACGCTTGCCGTGGCCGCGCTGCGCATACATCAGCACGGCGTCGATGATCATTGGATCGCGCTTCCATTTCCACCACGGGCCCTTCGGCCGGCCGGGCACATAGGCTGAATCGCGGCGCTTGAGCATGACGCCTTCGACTGCCTCCGCATCGGCGCCCGCGCCGGCGGAGGCCGGATCGGCGCGTGCCGCGGTGAGTTCGGGCCAGGTGGCGAACGTCACCAGGGACGAGAGATCGACGCGTGGATCGTTCAGCTTGGAGATGAAGTGTTCGAGCCGCTTGCGGCGCTCGGCGAACGGCAGCTCGCGCAGATCGTCATCGTCTTCGGCTAAAAGATCATAGGCGCGCAGATGCGCGGGGAATTCGGCGCAAAGCTTCGGCGTCACAGCCTTACGATTGAGCCGCTGTTGTAGCACGTTGAACGACTGCACGCGCTTGTCGCGCATGATCAAGAGTTCGCCGTCGATCGCCGCCGGCAGGCGCAAGGCTTCGAGCAAATCGGGAAAGCTCTTGGAGATATCCTCGCCGGTGCGCGAATAGAGCCGCGCGATAATGTCGCCGTGCTCGTCACGCCCGCTCACTGCCTGCACGCGGATGCCGTCCCATTTCCACTCCGCCATGTAATAGCTAGCAACGAGCGCGGCGAAGTCGGTGTCATCCAAAGCATGCGCCAGCATCGGCGGACGGAACGGCGCCGGGTCGCGGCTCGACGGCTTGTCGGCGCGGCCTTCGAGCCAGGCAAACAGGTCGAGATAAGGGGGCGCGAGTCCGGGCCAGAGGATTTCGACTTCGTCCGGTTCCTTGCCGCCGAGCGCAGCCGCCGCGGTTTTGGCGAGTCGCGCCGAGACCCCGATGCGCAATCCGCCGGTGACCAGCTTTAAGAGCGCCCAGCGACCGGTCTCGTCGAGCGCATCGAGCCAGCGCGCCATCTGCGCCGGCAGTTGAGCTTTGCCGAGGGTGGAGAGCGTTTCGACGACCGAGGTGAGGGTGGGGGCATGCTGCTCCCCTCCCCCCGCGAGCGAAACGAGTGGCGGGGAGGGGTCGGGGGGAACAGCATTCGCATTTAGAGAAGAGCCCCCCACCCCTAACCTCTCCCCACCGCTGCGCGGGGGGAGGGGAATAGGCTGTGCGGGTGGCAATGGAGCCGGCCACATCAGCGCCACGGTCTCCGACAAATCCCCCACGTAATCGTACGAGAGATCGAACAGCGCCGGGTCGGTGCGCTCGGCGATGAGCGCGCGGATCATGCCGGGCTTGGCGTGCTGGAAACTCAACGCGCCGGTTAGGGCGGCGAGCGCCCAGCCGCGCTCGGGATCTTCCGTGTGGCGCAGATAGTCGGTAATCAGCCGCAGCTTGTTGTTGCGGCCGGGCTCGTATGAGAGGAGGTCGAGCAGTTCGGCGAAGCGGTTCATATTCTTTCTTCACCTCCCCCTTGTGGGGAGGTCGCGCATCTTTGCCGTAGGCAAAGGTGCGCGGGTGGGGGTGATTGTGAAGTCATCACGCCCCCCCTCCCTGACCCTCCCCCACGAGGGGGGAGGGAACGCTGACCGCGGCGTTCGTTTCGGTTACATCCCCTTCATCACCCTCCTCATCCCCGTAGCCAACAATATCCAATGGCCGCGCTTTCAATCCCTTCGCGCGGCTCCAGTGCACCAGCGCATCTTCCTGCCCGTGCGTCACCCAGACTTCGGACGCGCCCGTCGACGCGATGGTCGCGGTGAGTCCATCCCAATCGGCATGATCGGAGATCACCAGCGGCAGCGTGATGCCGCGTTGCCGCGCGCGGGCGCGCACGCGCATCCAGCCCGAGGCAAAAGCCGCGACCGGATCGGGAAAGCGCCGCGACCACAAATCGCCCATCGCGCTCGGCGGACAGATGGTGATGGTGCCGGCAAGCTCGGCCTTCGCGCCGCGCACCAATTCGACATCGCCGAGATCGATGCCGCGGCTCCGGTAATAGCGCGTGATCTTCTCCATCGCGCCATGCAGATAAATCGGCCTCTGGTATCCGGCCGCGCGCAGCATCGCGATGACGCGTTGCGCCTTGCCGAGCGAATAGGCGCCCACCAGATGCGCGCGTTCGGGAAACAGCGCGACAGAGTGCAACAGCTTATCGATCTCGCCCGCCGCGTCGTGATGACGGAATACCGGCAGCCCGAACGTCGCTTCGGTGATGAACACATCACACTGCACCGTCTCGAACGGCGCGCAGGTCGGATCGGGCACGTCCTTGTAGTCGCCGGAGGCGACCATGCGCAGGCCGTCCTTCTCGACGCGAATCTGCGCCGAGCCGAGCACGTGCCCGGCCGGATGGAAGCTCACGCGCACGCCGTCGAGATCGAGCGTCTCGCCATAGCGCACGGCTTGCGTCGCGCCGGCGAAGCCGTCGCCGTAGCGCAGCCGCATGATGTCGAGCGTCTCCTGCGTGGCCAGCACGGCGCCGTGTCCCGCCCGCGCGTGGTCGGAATGGCCATGCGTGATCACCGCCTTGGCGACCGGCCGCGTCGGATCGATATGGAAGCCGCCGGGCTTGCAACAGACCCCGGAGGGCGTTGGAACCAGGATGTCTTCGGGGCGCATAGACTATAGATAAGCATCGAAGACAAAACTGCGAGCGCTTTAGCGGATGTCGATGCCGACCGTGTCGGTGACGTTTTTGACGCCATCGCGCGCCAACAACTGGACCAGTTCGCGTGTGACGCGCCGCACGGCCAAAGGTCCGTCGTAGATCAACGCCGTATACATCGACACCAGCGATGCGCCCGCGCGCATCTTTCGATAGGCGTCGGCGCCGCTCGAGACACCACCCGATGCAAACAGCACGTAGCGTGTCCGGTCCATGCGGCGACAGCATTCGCGCAAACACGTATCGAGCAACGGCGCAGACGGCGGGCCGGACACGGCGCCGGGCATTGTTGCCCATTGGTCGCGCGACGTTGTCATATGCTGCTCCGGCTTCACCGGCGGCAGGTTGAACATGAAGCCGCGAATGAAGGCGTGCGGCTCCGCCGCCGCCAGCAACTGCTCAATCGCGGCGACGCCGCCCAGCGGCGACACTTTCAGGAAAATCGGGATCGTCAGCCGTTCCGCTGCCAGCGCCGTCAGCCAGGCATCGAGCCGCACGCGATCGGCGAAGAAGTCCTTGCCGTCGGATGTGTTCGGGCAGCTCAGGTTGAACATCAGGTAGTCCGCGCAGGGCGCCAGCACTTGGGCGGCCGCCATATAGTCGGCGATGATCGCATCGTCGCTTTCGGGCGGCGAGCCGGGCCCGTGATTGGTCTTCACGATGTTGATGCCGAGCGGCATCGGCAGTCGCACGTCGTTCAGCCGCGCCGCGACGGCCTTGGCGCCGTCGTTCGGCACGCCATAGGCGACCGCGATGGCGCGGTCTTGCGGCAGACGGAACAGGCGCGGGCGCGCATTGCCGGGCGAGAACGAGGCCGAGATTGAGCCGATCTCGACGAAGCCGAAACCCAAGCCCGCCATGGCCGCGACTGCCTGTCCGTTCTTGTCGAAACCGGCCGCCAGCCCGATCGGCGTGGGAAAGTCGAGGCCGGCCACGCGCGTATGCAGCCGCGGGTCGGATACCGCCAGCAGCGAGCGCAGCGCCGGACTGGCGAATCCGGCCGCCGCGCCCAGCGCCAGGGCGCCGCGGTGGGCCGTTTCCGGGTCGATCTGAAAAAGCAGCGGGCGCAGCAATCTCGCGTAGAGGCCCATATATCCTCGCCTTAGACTTCCGCGGGGAACCGTAGCGGCTCCGCACCAGCATTGGAAAGGCGCCGCGGGCGCGCTAGGCCAATCTCATGTCCGTCGACACCGCCGCCGACTTGGCCGCCGATCGCCTGCTGCCGGACGTTTTCACGCGCTGGTTCGCCGGCCGCGGCTGGCAGCCGCGCACGCATCAGCTCGACTTGCTGGCGAAGGCGAAAGCAGGGCGCTCGACTCTGCTGATCGCGCCCACCGGCGGCGGCAAGACGCTTGCGGGCTTTTTGCCGACGCTTGTGGAGTTGTGGGAGCGCGCTCACCTCACCCCGCTTGCGGGGAGGGGTCGACCGAGCGAAGCGAGGGCGGGTGAGGGGGCGTCGCGGTCAGAGGAGGGCGGCGATGCCCCCTCATCCGGCTCAATCTCGCTGCGCTCGATTTCGCCACCTTCTCCCCGCAAGCGGGGAGAAGGAAGGGGCCTCCACACCCTGTACATCTCGCCGCTGAAGGCGCTCGCGGTGGACATCGCGCGCAACCTGGAAATCCCGGTCAAGGAGATGGGCCTGCCCGTGCGGCTGGAGACGCGCACCGGCGACACGCCGGCCTCGAAGCGGCAACGCCAGCGCCGCGATCCGCCGGACATTCTGCTCACCACGCCGGAGCAGCTCGCGCTGCTGCTCGCCACGGCGGATGCGCCGTATCTGTTCGGCTCCTTGCGCCGCGTGGTGCTCGACGAATTGCATTCGCTGGTCACGTCGAAGCGCGGCGATCTCCTGTCGCTGGGCTTAGCGCGTCTGTTCACGCTGGCGCCGCAACTCACGACCGTGGGCCTCTCCGCCACCGTGGCCGAGCCGGACGATCTGCGCCGCTTCCTGGTGCCGCAGCCCTTGGAAGGCGAAGCGCGCGCCGATCTTGTCGTTGCGCAAGCCGGCGCGCAGCCGCATGTGTCGATGCTCGACACGGAATCCCATTTGCCCTGGGCCGGGCATTCGGCGCGGCACGCGCTCGGCGAAATCTACGACCTCATCAAGACGCACAAAACGACGCTCATCTTCGTCAACACGCGCAGCCAAGCCGAGTTCATCTTCCAGGAGCTGTGGCGCATCAACGACGACAATCTCGCCATCGCGCTGCATCACGGCTCGCTCGATGTCGCGCAGCGCCGCCGCGTCGAGGACGCCATGAGCGCCGGCAAACTGCGCGCGGTGGTGTGTACCTCGTCGCTCGATCTCGGTGTCGACTGGGGCGATGTCGATCTCGTCATCAATGTCGGCGCGCCGAAAGGCTCGTCGCGGCTTCTGCAAAGAATAGGCCGCTCCAATCACCGGCTCGACGAGCCGTCCGAAGCTGTGCTCGTGCCCGCCAATCGCTTCGAAGTTCTTGAATGCCGCGCCGCGCTCGATGCGGTCGCCGAGAATGCGCAGGACACGCCGCCGGCGCGTACCGGCGCGCTCGATGTGCTCGCGCAGCACATCCTCGGCCGCGCCTGCGGCGAGCCGTTCTTTGCCGACGAGCTTTACGCCGAAGTGCGCGCCGCCGCGCCCTATGCCGCGCTCACGCGCCCCGACTTCGACTCTGCCGTGGATTTCGTCGCCACCGGCGGCTATGCGCTTAAGGCTTATGAGCGCTTCGCCAAGATCAGGCTGGGCAAGGACGGCCGGTGGCGCATCACGCATCCGCGCATCGCGCAGCGCTACCGGCTCAATGTCGGCACCATCGTCGAAGCCGACATGATCAAGGTGCGGCTGGTGCGTTCGCGCGCGTCCGGCGCGGTGATCCCGCGCGGCGGACGGCTGCTCGGCCAAGTCGAGGAATATTTCATCGAGACGCTCGCGCCCGGCGACACCTTCGTCTTCGCCGGCGAGATCCTCAAATACGAGACGCTGGTGGAGGACGAGGTTTATGTCTCGCGCGCCACGTCGAGCGATCCGAAAGTGCCGGCCTATGAAGGCGGCAAGTTTCCGCTCTCGACCTATCTCGCCGCGCGGGTGCGTAACATTCTGGCGCACCCGGATGCGTGGCGCGCGCTGCCGACGCAGGTGCGCGAGTGGCTGGAGATCCAGCAGTGGCGCTCGATGCTGCCGGCGGCGGGCGATCTGCTGGTCGAGACCTTCCCGCGCGGCGAGAAATATTATCTCGTCTGCTATCCGTTCGAGGGACGCCTCGCGCATCAGACGCTCGGCATGTTGCTGACACGCCGGCTCGAGCGCGCACGGCAAAGGCCGCTCGGTTTCGTCGCCAATGAATATGCGCTTGCGGTCTGGGGCCTCGGCGATCTCGGCCAGCGCATCGCGCGCGGCGACATCTCGCTCGCCGAATTGTTCAGCGAAGACATGCTCGGCGACGATCTCGAGGAATGGCTGGCCGAGTCGGCGCTGATGAAGCGCACGTTCCGCTCCTGCGCGATCATCGCCGGCCTGATCGAGCGCCGTTTCCCGGGCGAAGAGAAATCACGCCGCCAGCTCACGATCTCGACCGATCTCGTCTACGACGTGCTGCGCAAGCACCAGCCCGACCACATCCTCCTGCGCGCGGCGCGCGCCGATGCCGCCAGCGGCCTGCTCGACATCAAGCGCCTGGGCGATGCACTCTCGCGCATCAAGGGGCGAATCGTCCATAAAGTGCTGGACCACGTCTCGCCGCTGGCGGTTCCGGTGATGCTGGAGATCGGCCGCGAGACGGTCTATGGCGAGGCGGCGGATACGCTTCTGGCCGAAGCCGCGGATGAGTTGATCAAGGAGGCGATGAGTTGAGTTTTTCTCTGTCATTCCGGGGCGTCCGCCAAAGCCCGCAGGGCGAAAGCGGACGAGTCCGGAATCCATACTCCCAGACAGGGGTTATGGATTCCAGCCCGCGCGCTAACGCGCGCGACCGGAATGACATTGTGGCAGGCGGCGTCACCCTCCTCGCCGATCCCGCCGGTGCGCTGTACTGGCCCGAACACGGCCTGCTCGCGGTTGCCGATCTGCATCTGGAGAAAGGCTCGAGCTATGCCGCGCGCGGCGTGCTGCTGCCGCCTTACGATACGGCGGCGACGCTGGCGCGGCTGGCGCGTCTCGTCGGGCATTACGCGCCGCGCTGCGTGGTGGCGCTCGGCGACAGCTTTCACGATGGCGGCGGACCCGCGCGCTTGGCCGATGCGGATCGGGAATCGCTGACCGCGATGCAGCGCGGGCGCGACTGGATCTGGATCACCGGCAATCACGATCCGGAACCCGCCATCGGCATCGGCGGCAGCTTCGTCGAGACGCTGACGCTCGGCGCGCTGACCTTCCGTCATCTGCCGACCGGCGCCGAAGGCGACATCTGCGGCCATCTGCACCCGGTCGCGCGCGTGTCGCATCGCGGCCGCGCGGTCAGCCGCCGCTGCTTCGCCGTCGATACGACGCGCATGGTGATGCCCGCCTTCGGGTCTTTCACCGGCGGATTGAATGTGCGCGACGCCGCCTTCGCCGACCTGTTCGGCACGTTGGCCTTCACCGCGCATATGCTCGGTGAGGACCGGCTCTACGCCTTCACCGCCAAGCGCTGTTTGCCGGATTGAACCTCACGCCGCCTTGCGCGGATCGGCGGCCGTGCAGAAAGCCGCCAGCACGTCGGCCAGTCCGCGCGTCGCCGGACTGGCGTTGTCGGCAACGATAATCGCGAGCTCGGTGCTGGTGATCGGCGGGAAGCCTTCGGCGTCGATGATCTTGTGCTCGGGCAGGATCGCCACGTCAGGCAGAATAGCCACGCCGAGCCCGACCGAGGCGGCCGCCTGAATGCCTGGAAGGTTCGGGCTGGTATAGGCAATGTGCCACCTGCGGCCCGCCGCCTCGATGGCGTGGATCAGCCGGTCGCGATAGAGGCAGCCTTGCTCGGCGACCGCAATCGGCACCGGATCGCGACTCATATCGACCGGATGTTTGCGGCTGGTGACCCATTGCAGCCGTTCCGGCCAGGCCGCGATGCCGTCGGACTGTCCGGCGTTGCGCTTGTACAGCGCGATATCGAGCTCGCCGCGCGCGAACGCCGCTTGCAGCTGCACGCTGAGCCCGCACCGGACGTCCAGCCGCAGAGTCGGCCGCGAGCGTGCGAAATCGGAGAGCACTTCCGCCAGCCGATAGGCGGCGAAGTCTTCCGGAAGGCCGAGCCGCACGATGCCGTCGCTCACCGGCCGTGACACGACATCGCGCGCCTCCTGTTCGAGCGCGAGGATGCGCCGCGCATAGGTCAGCAGCCGTTCGCCTTCCTCGGTCAGCGTCGCCTGCTTGCCGTTCCGCTGGAGGAGCGGACGGCCGAGCATGTCCTCAAGCCGCTTGATCTGCTGGCTGACGGTGGACTGGGTGCGGTGGACGCGCTCGCCGGCGCGGGTGAAACCGCCGGCGTCGACGACGGAGACGAAGCTGCGAAGAAGACCGATGTCCAGCATGGCCATGCCCACTTGAAGGTCATTTAGAAAACCACTGCAGGTAATTCTATCATTTAATTTCCAAATGACTAGAGGGGGGGTCCACATGGGACGGCGAAAGGACACGTCTCATGACCCAAGCTACGCTCACCTTCTCTCGCCGGCTTTCCTCAACCCCCATCCCGCTACCGCTGATGGTCGGGATGTTCTGCATTCTGTGGAGTTCGGCCTTTTCAGTCGCCAAGCTGGCGCTCGTCGACTGCCCGCCGCTCCTCCTGCTCGCGTCGCGGTTCCTGGTCGCCGGCGTGCTGATGCTGGCCGTGGCCCGCATCCAGGGCGTGCGGTGGACGCTCAGCCGCCGCGACGTCGCCTTGTTCGCCGTGCTCGGGATCGCCAACCAGGCCGTCTATCTCGGCCTCGGCTATGTGGGCTTGCGCGAAATCTCCTCGGGCCTGTCGGTGCTCATCATCAGCGCCAATCCGGTCATCACGGCGGTCCTGGCGGTGATGCTGCTCGGCGAGCGGATGACCTGGGGCAAGAGCCTCGGCCTGCTGCTCGGCATCGGCGGCGTCGCCTACATCGTGGGAAGCCGTCTCGCGATCGGCGCCGACCATCTGCAAGGCATCCTGCTGACGATTGCCGCGCTGCTATCGCTGGTCGGCGGCACCATCTTGTTCAAGCGCTTCGCGCCCAAGGACGGCCTGTGGATCGGCAACGGTATTCAAAGCCTCGCCGCCGGCATCGCGTCGCTGCCTTTCGCACTCAGCTTCGAGAGCGTCGGCGATGTCGTGCCGACGTGGCGTCTGCTCTCGGCCTTCGCCTATCTCGTCTTACTCGTGTCGGTTTTCGCCTATCTGCTCTGGTTCCAGATCCTGACGGTGTCCGGCGCGACGGCGGCGAGTTCCTATCACTTCCTGATGCCGCCGCTCGGCATGCTGTTCGGCTGGCTGTTGCTGGGCGAGCGCATGGCGACATCGGATCTGCTGGGCATCGTGCCGGTGGTGCTCGGCATCTATCTGGTCACGCGTCCGGTCGCGGCGCGCGGCTAAGCACGGATGGAGATCGTCATGCTGGCACCACGTCTCACGCTGATCGGCGGCCCGACTGTTCTCATCGAGTTCGCCGGATTGCGGCTGCTCACCGATCCGACCTTCGATGGACCGGGCGACTATGCTCTGCCGCACGTGACGCTGCACAAGACCGGCAAGCCGGCGATCAGCGTCGACGAGGTCGGCTCGGTCGATGCCGTGCTGCTCAGCCACGATCAGCACGCGGACAATCTCGACACGTCCGGCCGCGCGTTTGTCGCGCGCGCGGTGCAGACGCTGACGACGGTTGCCGGCGCCGGCCGGCTTGGCGGCAATGCCGAGGGTCTGGCGCCATGGCAGACGACCGAGTTGCAAGGGGAGGATGGCCGCATTCTGCGCGTCACCGCGACGCCGGCGCGGCACGGGCCGGCCGGCATCGAGCCGTTCTCCGGCGACGTGCTCGGCTTCGTCCTCGCGACCGAAGGCGCGGCGCCGATCTACGTCACCGGCGACACCGTCTGGTACGACGGTGTCGCCGAGGTCGCGCGCCGTTTCAAGGCCGGTGTCGTGCTGCTCTTCACCGGCGCGGCGCAGACACGCGGGCCGTTCAACCTCACGATGAATGTCAACGACGCCATCGAAACCGCGCATGCCTTTCCCGACGCGGCCATCGTGCCGGTCCATTGCGAGGGCTGGGCGCATTTCACACAAGATTGCGAAGACGTGCACAAATCGTTCAAGGCGCTCGGCATCGAGCAGCGTTTGCATATGCTTACGCCCGGCATTCCCACCATCGTCGAGCCGCTGCGCGCGAAGGCAAGCTAGGTCGCAAACTTATAAACATGCGAGAGTCCGCTCTGCTTCTGAGAGCCGTCGAGAGATTCATTGCATCGCAGTGAACGACGCGATGAGCCAACAAGCGACCTTCCCAGCGCCCGCCGATTGATGTGGTGTCGATTATGCCGATCCACTCATGCGGAGGTTCCACTTCTCGAACGGGCAAAGGCCCGCTATGACAGTCTGCATCGGCAGACTGTCTCGGACCGTTGGAGAATAGCAATCGTGAATCGTAGGCATTTGTTGAAAGTCGGCGGTGCGTCGTTAGCGATGACCGCGGCGGCACCGCTCTCGCTGTTCGATCCGCGCGAGGCGCGGGCGCAGGGCATCCCATTCAAAGTTCTCTCGCCCGACGAGGTCTCGACGATTGAAGCCCTCTCGGACGCGCTGGTCCCGGGCGCGCGCGACGCGGGCGTCTCGCACTACATCGATCACGAGCTCGCGAGTCCTTCGCCCCGGCTGTTGCTTCGCTTCGCCCAGCTTCGCGGACCGATGGCGCCGTACTATCACGGCGCGCTCGCCGCGTTCGCGGCGTCAATCACGGCGCAGGAGCACGGCGCGTTCTCGTTGCTCTCGCCCAACACGCAGCACAGCGTTATCGAGGCGCTGCGGACCGGCACGATCAAGCCGTGGGATGCGGGCGCCGTCGCCGCGCCGGTCTTCTACGGGATGATGCGCAACGACGGCGTTGACGTCGTCTACGGCTCCGTCGAGGGGTTCAAGAACCTGGATATCCCCTACATGCCGCATATCATGCCGAAGACGACGTGGTGACAACGATGGCGAATACCAAGAACACTCATGCTGACACGCACGTCGACGCGGTCGTCGTCGGCTCCGGCGCTGCGGGCGCGCTTGTCGCGGCCAAGCTGGCGGCGAAGGGGAAGAAGGTCGTCATCCTCGAGAGCGGACGCTCCGTGCTGCCCGCGGACATGATCAGCTCCGACATCAACGCGCGGTCGCTGCACTGGGGCGGCGGCATGGCGGAGCTCGAAGTTGCCTCGCCGGTGACGATCCGCACGTACTTCTCGTCCGGCTCGCAGACTGGCGGGACAGCGGCGCATCATTACGCCGCGTGGTTCCGCTTGCACGAAGAGGACTTCCACATGAAGTCTACGTTCGGCCAAGGCAATGATTGGCCGATCGCCTACGCGGATCTACGCCCGTACTACGATCAGATCCAAGAAGAAGTTGGAATCTCGGGCGACGCGGAGGCCGAGGTCTGGCGCCCGGCGGGCGCGCCCTATCCGATGCCCGGGCTTCCGCAGTTCACGCAGGCTCAGATCCTCAAGCGCGGCTTCGACAAGCTGGGCCTGCGGACGGCCCCGCTGCCGGTTGCAATCAACACGAGTCAGTACAAAGATCGCCCAGCGTGCCTATACGACGGCTGGTGTGACGCGGGCTGCCCGATCGGGGCCCTCGCAAACCCTCAGTGGGTCTACCTGCGCGAAGCCCTCGCGCACGGTGCGACGCTTGTCAACAACGCGCGCGTGACGCGCGTGCTGACGACGACGAACGGTAAGCGCGCGACCGGTGTCGAATACGTCGACCCCAAGGGGACCGTGCACGTGCAGCACGCCGATCTCGTCGTGCTCGCCGCGCTCACGCAGACGCCGCGCATCATGTTGAACTCGGCGACGAGCGCCCATCCGCAGGGACTTTCGAACCGCAACGGGATGGTCGGCAAGTACATCCTCGTGCACCCGACGCTCAACGTCTACGGCCTCTTCGAGGAGGAGACGGACCCTTACGAGGGCGTGAGCATCGGCCTGATGGTCTCGCAAGACGACTACGCAAAAGATCCCAAGAAGGGGTATCTCGCGAGCTATCAATGGCTGGCCTGTCCGGCGGTGAAGCCAAACGGGTTGAACGGCCTCGCCTCGTCGCGGCCCGACATCTACGGCGCGGCGCTCGATGCGTGGATGAAGCGTGCGGCCAAGCACTTCACGTACATCCAGATGGTCGGCGAGATGATCGCGCGGCCGGAGAACCGGATCGAGCTCTCGAGCGACAAGGACGAGTTCGGCCTGCCACTCTCCCGGTTGACGATCGCCTTCAGCGACAACGAGCGTGCGCTCTACAACCACGCCTCGACCGTCGGAAGGTCGATCCTCACGGCCGCGTCCGCAACCGAAGTGTGGACAAGCCCGCTCGTCAACCAGCACTTCATGGGCGGGACGATCATGGGCAAGGACCTGAGCACGTCGGTGACCGACAGCTACGGCATCGCGCACGAGGTCCCAAACGTCATGATCGCCGGGAACACGCTCTTCCCGACCTCGGCCGCGGTCAATCCGACGTTCACGACGCACGCGATCGCGTTGCGCGCCGTCGAACACGTCCTCGCGCACTGGCCGACGTAACCGGCCAGCATCGCATCTCGGAAGCTTGGGCGGGCGCGTTGATCGTCCGCTCAAGCGACCAAAAGATCATTTCAGGTTTGAGGTGGTGCGCGCCACCATCTCGCCGCCGGCGACCAGCTTGACGTCGATCGGATAGTTACCGGTCGGCAGGAAAAAACCCCGCCGTTTCCGGCGGGGTTCATTTGCGTATCAGTCGATCATTTCACCGATGCTTAGTCGACGATTTCGACGATGCGCCGCGTGCGCGGGTCAACCAGAACCGGATGCTCGTTCACGTAGGTGTAGCGGTAGCCCGTCACGTGGTACTCGGGCGGCACGTCGTAATAGGTAACGCCGCTCTCCGGCAACACCGCGCCGACGCGGAAGTCGTTGTCATAGCGATAGGACGGCACCCGCTCGCGGACCACGTATTCGCGAAAGCGCGGGCGATCGTCGACGCCGAGAATGCCGCCGACAGTGCCGGTGGCCGCGCCGACTGCGCCGCCGACGATCGCGCCGATCGGGCCGGCGGCGCGGTTACCCTGGTCAGCGCCTTCTTGCGCTCCGCGCACGGTGCCTTGGGCCTGTGCCGCAATTGGCAGCGCCAAGGCGGCCATCACTATCATTGAGCCCACAAACTTGGTCTGCATGCCTCGCTCCATTGGCTGGTAACTCCACGCATCAATCTCCAGGGGCGGTCTTTGGTTCCGTGCACAACCTACCTTTGGGCGCGTGGGCGCGGCATCCGAAATCACGCATTTATATGTAACCGCATTAATATGTAATATGTTGCCGTTTCGATTCCGGCTCGCTTTGCCACGCCGGCTAAATTTGCCGCAGCAGCCTAAAGAGCAGCAGCCTAAAGAGACGTGACTTCTTTAACCCGTTGAGCGAGCACTTTCTCAAGGGCGGTGCCGAAACAAATACCTGTAAGAAGCAGGAGCGCGGTGGCAAGCATGAACCCGCCGCCATAGGCTGCCCAGGATAGACCCGCCGTCATCTCCGATCCGTGTGCATGGCCGTGGAAGACGGCGAACAGCCCCGAAACGGCAACCGCCAGGACGGTCGGAGCCTTCCAATTGAAGACGGCGGCAAACCCCAATATCGGAAGAGACAAAAGAATACCTGCTTCCACGAATGGCACTTCAATGCCCTCTATCCCAAGGAAGCCGCCGAGAGCCATCATACTCAGAAATGCGCAAGGCAGCGCCCAAAGCGCGCGGCCTCCCATTCTGGCCGCGATCATGCCCACAGCGACCATTGCGATGACATGATCGATCCCTTGAAACGGATGCGCCAAGCCCTGTATAAATCCATGTGCCGGCGCGATGCTTGGGTGAGCAAGGGAGGCAGCCGGCACCGCGGTCAGAGCAATCGCAAGACCTATGCGCAAGGAGCTCATGTGAGTGGGCATGCGGATCTCCCGTCAGTTTTGAATTGAAGGCCGTCGCAGTACAGCACCGGCAAATGGTCATGCCGGCACGACGTATGGGAAATTGTCATCTCGCAGGTGCTTGGCAATGGACGGCTTCAGTCCTGAAGGCACAGCCGTGCCGGAGACGAGGGAGAGCATCGCTTCGGGTGCGTTGTCGGCCATCGTCCGGCCGTTGCGGGCGGCGAATCCGTATATCGCAGGCGTCCCGACCACGTAGGGCAGAACGTCGGGGAACAGTGCCCGCGCCACGGTCTCACCGTAGCCCTGTGGGTCGTCCGAGGTGCCGCTGGCCGCGACGACGGCGGATATGTGGTCGCCGATGTGCTTGCCGTCGTCGCTGAAGTCTTGCGACGGATGCCGGGTGTCCGCGGGGTTGGTGAAGTCGGTATCGTCTGGCCAGAAGATCGGCCACATCATGGGGTTGCCGCCGCGGTTGATCTGCCGCCAGCCGCCTGCGTCCGTGGCGAGTTTCGTGGCGCACCAAACACCGATGCGGGCGCCAGGTCTCAATTGCGGATGCTGTTGGGAAACCTCCAGCACAATCGATTCGACAGTCGTTCCCGCGAAGCTGTTCTTCGCGTCTGCCGGGCGCCACGCCGACAGGTCCACGGCGGTCCCGTCTTTTATAGGGCCGTTGATCTTCGCAAGGAGAGACAGGTCGATGTAGAACGCGTCGGCGATGCGTCCCGCCCATATTCGGATGCCACCGGCGCTGGCTGGCTCGCCGGTGCGTCCTTCCAGTATGAGTTCGCCGACCGCGGAGTCTTTGGTCGCGTCACCGCCGGTGAGAGCGTGCAGTCTCAGGGCTTGTCGTCCGCCTGAGTCTGCTTCTCCGAAGGACACGCGGTACGTCAGTGCTTCGAACTCGGCTCCGTCGAAGTGCACCTTGAATTCGTAGCGCGCCTCGTGGTGGAAACCGGGCTTTACGTGGACACCAGTAATGTTCGAGTTGACGTCCATGATAAACACGGTGCTGCCGTCGCCTGGGAAGACATACAGATCGTCGATATAAAGTTGACCGTTCTGCGCGGCGAGAGGGGTGTCGAGGTGATGAGACATGGGGCATGCTCCACGCGTTGATTTCACACGCTGCCTCGTGAGGCTTGCGGCGCCCCGCAAGCCCTGCTGCTAAATTGCCCATTTACCTGCTTCGAAAGGCGATCATGTAAGATGCCCGGTCGTCTTTGAGGGGACTGTTGCTTCGCCAATTGGCACATCGCGCCGAAAATAGAGCGCAGTGCAAACGTTGGCTTGTTCGCAATTTAAGTCGGGCGCGTCGAAAACAGTTCCCCAGTCAGAGCTAAAAAACGATGAGTTCAGGATCATCGCGACCATGATTGGTTGTTTCCGTCACTTGCAAGTTCGAGTGGCAACTGTAGAGAGCGGAGCCTCGCACGCTCGCGCCTCGAGAGGACAGACCGAGGCGCACAATTTGTAAGGCCCACACGCCCTAATCCCTTCTGGACACCACACTCGCGAACCAGCCGATGAGCAGCGCCATCATCGAGGTCGCCGCGCCATAGATCAGACTGTAATTACGTGAGGCATCCACGCGATACTGCTCGACGCCGGTCTTGATCACTTCGAGGTTCGAGGTGGTGCGCGCGACCATCTCGCCGCCGGAGACCATTCGGAAACTGAGGGACGATGGACATATTACGCCATGGTGCTGACGGAACATTCACGGTCCGGTCCGCTTGCAGCGTGACTCATTCCCTCGCGAAAGGACTCAATCCCAGCCATGCGCATTGAGCGGGCGATCGCCTATTCGCCGGCCAACGCGATGTGGCCGGCTCCGATCTGGGCTTTCAACGTCGACGCGCCCATTCAGACTGACGTCATGTTGCGCAGCGAAGTCTGCGCATGCAGATTGATCTCGTAGCGCGCGTCGACGCTGCACAGATCGACGTTGCCGCCTCGATCACTGGCCGCGGACGCAGCCCGCCTAGAGGCGGTTCAAAAATCGCTTTCGCGCAAACGCGCCAGCCGCATTTCGGTTCCTGCTTACGAAGCTATTTTTGTCTGGTCCTTCCGCGGATTGGCAGGTACCCTGCTGCCTGGGCGCGCATCGGGAGGACGATATCATGGCAGCCATTGCAGACCTTCCGATTCCGTTAGAGCGCGACGGCTTCGTTCGTCGCTTGATACGCGAACTCGCTGGCACGCTTCAGGACGTAGTGGGTGTACATGATGCGGCCGGCTATATCACGGTCGTAGGTGCAGCGATGGGCGAGCATATTGATTCCGCTTACCGCAACGCCCTCCAGGTCGAGAGGCTCGACCGACAGCAAGTCGCCGAGGTGCTTGTCGATCTCAAGAAACGCATCGAAGGCAAATTCTACGTCAAAGAAGAAGCCGAAGACCGCATTGTTTTCGGGAACAGCGCATGTCCGTTCGGCGATATGGTGCGGGATCGTCCCTCGCTTTGCATGATGACGTCCAATGTGTTCGGCCATATAGCGGCGCAGAATCTGGGTTATGCAGGTGTAGAGTTGAAAGAGACCATAGCTGAAGGTGCGCCGCGTTGTACCGTGGTCGTCCACTTGAGACCGAAAGAAGATCAACCGCTGGGGACTATGCGTGAATATTTCCGTCGCGACCCTTCCGCTAAGCCCTGATGCACAGGCTATCCTCAATGCCGACGCTAGTCCGGTCTTCTGTCTTGCTTTGAGCGGCGTGGTGGAGTTCGCAAACTTTTCGGCCCGGACTAACGCGCCGGCGGTCAATGTCGGCACGCGCCTGGACGATTTTCCCGGCAACGAGAAAATGAGTTTGTATCTGGATCGTTGCAGCGGCTCAACAACGCCGCTTCTCGGTACCATTCACCTGCCGACCCTGACCGGCTCGCGTGAGCGATTCGTCTGCCACGGAAACCTTATCGAGCGCTTTTCTAACAAGCTCCTGCTCCGCTGCACGCGGGCGGACACGCGGTTTTCAGCGCTTACCAATCAGATACACGAATTGAACCGCGAAATTCGCAAGCATCAGCACACGCAAGCCGTGCTTGAAGAAGCGCTACGCGACCGAGAGGTTCTCATTAGGGAGGTCCACCATCGCGTCAAGAACAATGTACAGATGCTGGCAGGCATGCTCTCGACTTCTGCGCGGGAGACTGATTCTCAAGAAGCCAGAGAAGTGCTAAGCGACGGATCGCGGCGCTTGCGCGCGATGAGTGTCGTTCAACAAACGCTGTATGGGAAGGGACCGCACGTGAATACGAAGGCGGACCACTTTCTCGAGACTTTGATAATGGAGTTACGAGGGACCTGGCCTGCGGCAGTGCACTTGAGCGCGGAGATAGAGCCTATAGACCTGCCCACGGACATAGCGACACCGTTGGCTCTCATTGCGAATGAGTTGCTCACCAATGCGGTGAAGTATGGTCGGGGTCCGAGGCAGGACGTTAACATTTCTTTCGTATTTCGGCGCACTGAAGGCGGCTTGGAGCTAGCTGTTTCCGATCAAGGTCCGGGATTCGAGTTGACGGATGTCGGCAAACAATCCTCGGGACTTGGTCTCGTGCGCGGCCTTGCGAGGCAAATAGGCGGTAGCTTCGAAGTAACCAGCAGCCTCGGTAGCAAATGCCGGGTCGGATTCCAACTTCCGGTTTGAGGGAAGATGCGAGCGTATGCCACCGGCCTGTTTGGCCGCACAAAAACATTCGCTGCGGCTGTCTTCGGTCCACACGACGATGCGCGGATGGGGAGTCCCGCAGCGCGCATATTGCTCGTAGAAGATGAGTACTTCGCAGCCATTACGACAGAAGCTTGGCTTAGAGACGCCGGTTTCGAAGTTGTTGCTACCGCCGTAACGGCAGACGAGGCGGTGACACTAGCGCATGATCTTCGGCCTGACGTGATCATCATGGATATCAGGCTGCTCGGGCCGCGGGACGGGATCGACGCAGCGATTGAGATATTCCGATCGACTGGCATTCGAAGTCTCTTTGCTTCGGCCAATGACGATCCCGGAACGCGTGTTCGGGCAGACGAAGCGCAGCCTTGGGGATGGTTAAGTAAACCTTACGTGAGCACGCAGCTGATCGTGGCGGTGAAGAACGTGCTAGCTGAACGTCGCTAAGACAAGGATCAAGACTTGCGGTTGTGCGCCTGTTCGGCTGCGCCCTCCGCCGATCGGTTAGTGGCCTGTTTCGTGAGTCCACGCCCTAATCCCGCCTGAACACCACACTTGCGAACCAACCGATCAGGAGCGCCATCATCGATGTCGCCGCGCCGTAGATCAGGCCGTAATTGCGCGAGGCATCCACGAGATACTGCTCGACGCCGGTCTTGATCACTTCGAGGTTCGAGGTGGTGCGCGCCACCATCTGGCCGCCGGAGAACAGCTTGACGTCGATCGGATAGCTGCCGGTCGGCACGTTGGAGGGCAGGGGGATCGCGACGCGGAACACGCTGGGCGTCAGGAAGGTCACCGCCGAGGAGGATTGGCGGTAGAGGCCGTAGAACGTCTGCAGGCGCACGAAGGCAACGCGATACGGGTCATCGCGCACCGTGTCCGCGATGTCCGGTCCGATACGCTGCGTCAGCAGAAAATAGTCGAGACCGACCTGCAGGCGCCGGCGCACATCCGCATTGGCGATCTCTTCCACCGGCCGGTTGCTGAGGATGGTGAGATAAGATGGCACGCGCACGAATTCGCGCCAATCGATATTGACCCAGATGCCCAGCACGCGCTCCTTGCGCCGCGTGCGGATCGTCTCCGGCGGCCCGGTCATGGTCACCACGAGATCGTAGTTCGAGCGCAGCGCGGCGCGATCGGGACCCGGCTCGATGACGCCGAACAGCACCAGGTTCTCGCCGACGAAGCTTGAGGTCACGGCCACGCGGTTATTCGACAGCGACACGACCATGCGCTCGGCCAATGCCGGCTCGGCCGCGCAGGCGGCCAAGACGACCAGGAGCATGAGCGTGCGCCGCATCATTGGCCTGTGACCTCACGGATCGAATAGAGGTCGTCCGGCACCGACACCAGCTGGTGCGCGAAGCGCATCCCCACCGCGAACACCAAAAGCCCGAGCAGCAGCCGCAGCCGTTCGCCGCGCATCTTCTGGCCCGTGCGGACGCCGAACTGCGCGCCAATCACACCGCCGACCATCAGGATCAGCGCCAGGATCGCATCAACCAGGTGATTGGTGACGGCGTGCATCACCGTCGCTGAGGCCATGGTGATCAGCGTCAGCACCATCGAGGTGCCGATCACCGTCGCCGTCGGCACCCGCAGGAAATAGATCAGCATCGGCACCAGCAGAAAGCCGCCGCCGATGCCGAGGATGGCGCCGATGAAGCCGATGACGAAACCGATGGCCCAGACGGGAATCGCCGAGACATAGATCTTCGAGCGTTTGAACCGCATCTTCAGCGGCAGCCCGTGGATCCAGTTATGGCTGCCCGGGCGGCGCAGCGTCGCCGGCATGCCTTTGCGCGCGCGCAACTCCGCTCGCACGCTTTCATAGATCATGAGGGCGCCCACGATGCTCAGCAGCGTCACGTAGGAGAGCCCGATCACCAGGTCGAGTTGATCCAGCGCGCGCAATTCGGTGAACAGCCAAACGCCGAACGCCGTGCCGATGATGCCGGCGCTGAGCAGCATCATCGCCAGCGCCACGTCGATCGCGCGCCGTCTCCAGTAGGTGATCGCGCCGGTGCAGGAGGAGGCGGCGATGTGGCTTGCCACGCTGGCCACGGCCACGGCCGGCGAGATGCCGATGAAGATCAGCAGCGGCGTCATCAAGAAGCCGCCGCCGATGCCGAACATGCCGGAGATGAATCCGACAGCCAGTCCCATCCCCAGCACCAGGAAGATGTTCACGGGCATGTCGGCGATCGGCAGATAGATTTGCACGCGGCGGCGTCCGGGTTTCGAAGCCCTCGGGTCCAGGCCCGAAGTCCACGCCGCAGGACTATCCTGCGATCAGCGCCAGGGCGCGCGGAGCTTCAGCGAACCAATTCGAAGGCTTGCACGATCTTAGCGGTGAACGCGGTCACGATCACGTGCCTATGCGTCGCGGCGCTCTTGTTCACCGTTTTCCGACATTAAAGGCGCCGAGCGTCAGCGGGCCCGCGGTCCGCGGCTTGCTGCGCGCGGCGGGCGCGGCCGGGGCGGTGGCGGCGTCATCCCAGCCGCCGGTCGGCGCGGCAACGGCGATCGCCTCCTGCGGCTGCGGCGCCGGGACAAAGGTTTGCACCGCCCGCTGGGCGGCGGCCAGGGCATCGCCTTCCATCTGCGAGGCGACCTCGTCGCGCTTGCGGGCGGCTTCCTTGTCGCCCTGGGCAGCGGCGAGCGCGAACCACTTATACGACTCCGGATAGCTCTTCTCGGTGCCAAGCCCGCGCGCGGCGAGGACGCCGAGATTGTACTGGCTGTCGGCGATGCCGTACTGCGAGGCCTTGCGGAACCAATTCGCGGCGGTCGCGTAGTCGGGCTTACCGTCGACGCCCTCGGCGTAGAGCACGGCGAGGTTATGCATGGCCTTGGCGTTGCCCTTGGCGGCGGCGGCGATATAGAGCTTCCGCGCGGCGTTAAGGTCCTTCTTCACGCCCTGGCCCTTCTCCAGCAGGCTCGCATAGCGGAACTGGGCCAGCGGCAGGCCTTTGCCGGCGGCGCGCTCGTACCAGCGCGCGGCGTCCTCGAGGCTGGCCGGCACGCCGCGCCCTTCCGCGTAGCGCACGGCGACCTCGTAGGCGGCGTCGGCGTCGCCACCCGCTGCAGCATTGCGCAGGCGGGCGCTGCCGATGGCAATCGGCAGGCCACTAAGCGTCGGCGCCGGTCCCGTAGCAGTCGGCGGGATCGAACCGGTGACGTCGCCTTTGTTCTGGGTTGCGGGCGGCATCAGCATCGGCGGGGCGAGCAGCGACGACGGCAGGCCTTGCGCGCTCTGGTTCGGATTGAGCGACGGCGTCGGGCTGAGGCTCTGGGTGGTGGCCGGTGCGGCGGGCGTCAATGGATTGGCGGCAAGGGAATCGTTTGTGTCCTGCGCGTCGTCGGCGCTGGCATCGGTCGTGTCAGGAGCCGCGTCGGACAGCTTCGGCTTCGCGGCCTGCTGCGTGGCCGGGCTGTGGTACACAAGACTGCCCATGAACTGCACCGAGCCGACCACCACCGCCACGATGCTCGCGGCGATGAACAGCGACTTCACGCGCTTCATCATCTTGCCGCGCAGTGACGACGACGGATCGCCGTCGTCGTCGACGTCGGCCGCTTCCGCGGCGCGCGGCATGCGGGCGCTCGCCTCCTGCACGGCGGCCTGCGCGGCCCGCCGGGCGGCGGCGATGAAGCTCGATTTACCGCCCGCGGCCGCCGCTGGCCGCGCATTCCCGAGCGCAGCTTCGGCTGTGGCGATGCGGGCGCCCGCGCGGACGCGCGGTGGCCCGGAGCCGGGTTCGAGCGGCTGATCGGGCGGAAGGTCCGGATCGATCGGCTTATGGCCGGCCGGCGGCATGCGCCTCTGGGCCGGTGCCGCGACCACCGGCGGTGGCGGAGCCGAGACCACGGGCGCGGGGGCCGGCATGAATTCCGGCTCGGGCATCTGCAGTGGCGCAGCCGGCGGCATGCGCGGAGGCGCCACGGGCGCCTGCGGGACCGGACGCGCCGCGATCTTGCCGACCGGCTGGGTGAGTTCGAGCGTCTCGTGGTCGGCCGGAGCCGGCGCGCGGGCGTTGCTGCGGAACTCCTTTTCGATCATGGCGAGGCGGTCGACCACATGGCCGAGCGTGCCGTTCACCGCGTCGAGGGCGTATTGCGTGCGGGCGATGTCGTGCTTGAGCTCGTGGACCCCGGCCGTGTTCTCGGCCCGCAGCGCACCCTGCTCGTTGGTCGTACGCATGTCCTGGATGTGCACCAGGAGATCGCCCAGCCCGCGCTCGATCGCTTCCAGATGGCCGAGGCGCGAATCGGACGCGTCCAGCCGCTCGACCAGCTTGACGATGTGGTCTTCGAGATGGCCGATGGCGACGTTGTCGCCGCGCGACTGCTGAATCTGCTCGATCTTGTCGGACAGCGACTGCACCAGCGCTTCCAGGCGCGGCGGCACGGTGGCGCCGGCCTGCGCGCGCTGCGCCAGGGCTTCGGCCAAAGCGTCGATGCGGTGCTCGAGATTGTTGAGGGCATCGCCGCCCACGCCGCCGAGGCCGATGTGCTCGACCTTTTCGGCCAGCATATGCACTTGCGCGGCCAAGCTGCTCACCGCCTCGTCGGACGCGACATGGGTCGCCATGTCGCGCAGCGTGGTGATGGCGCGCTCGAGCTGGTGCAGCGTCTCGGGGTCTTTCTGCGCAACGATTAGGTCGATCTTGTGCGCCAGCGCATTGACCGCGTCGTGGAAGCCAACCAGGCTTTCCGCCGGCGTGAGCCCGCGCAGGGCGTCGCGTACTTCCGCAAGCCCGTGCTCGATGCCGCCGAGCGCGCCATTGTCGACGCCGGCCTGCCGGCCTTCGGCGATGCGCTGCGTCAGACCCTGGATCTGCTTCTCGATCGTATCGATTTCCCGGCGCGGCATCGCGTCATGCAGCGCGCGGCCGATGTCGCCGAGCTCACCGCGCAACGCGTTGATCGCTTCCTCGACGCCCGGGCGGCGCAGCGTCTCAATCTGGTCGGTGATGCGGCGAAGTTGATCTTCCAGGCCCGACAAGTCCTGCGTCGGCACCGGCGCGAAGACCGGGGCAGGCGGTGGCGCATAAGCCGGCGGCGGCTCGGGTTCGGGCCGACGACGCTGTTGCGGCGGCGCAAAAGCAGCGACAGGGTCGGGTGCGGGCGCAGGCGCAGGCGCAGGCGCGTTGAGCGCGCGCTGGCGGGCGGTGATCTCGGCGATGGCGCGGTCGAGTGCCGGCGGGATCTGGATATTCGGCAGCGGCGGAGGCGGCGGTGCCGGCTGGTACGGCGCCATGGGCGGCACCATCGAGGGCGCCGCCATCTGCGGCGGAATCGGCGGATAGTGCGCCGGCATGTGCGGCGCCA
Organism: Pseudolabrys sp.; assembly: GCA_036519015.1. Lineage (GTDB taxonomy): Bacteria > Pseudomonadota > Alphaproteobacteria > Rhizobiales > Xanthobacteraceae > Pseudolabrys. Next base: position 48,259 of record DATDMA010000447.1, read on the forward strand.
TCGGCGGAGCGATGGGCTGCGCCACAGGTTGCGGCATTTGCGCGAACTGGTCGAGCCGCCGGTCGAGACGGGTAATCAGCTGGGCGATCTGGTCGGAGTCGTTGCGGCCGCGCTTTTGCCCCTTGGGCGCCTGGGCCGCGGGTCCGGTGCGGGCGAAATGCTCGATGCGCCGCGTGAGATCGTCCAGGCGCTGGTGGACGGTGGAGAGATCCTCGGCATAGGCCTCGTCGGCCTCGTCGTCGCGGCCATGCCCGCGGAGGTCTTCGTCCTCATCCTCAGCCTGCTGCAGGATGACGGAGTTCAACCACTCGCCCAACGACATGCCAGAGCGGCGCGCGGCTTCCCGCGCGGTCTCACGGGCCTCCGGCCGTATGCCTTTGACATTCCACGGAACGCTAAGTTTCATGCTCACACCCACTCCGAGGTGGAGGCGCGAAGAGCCGTAATGGCGCCCGTGGAACCGACGCACGTTAGCGGCGGGTGAATACGGGCTCGGTCCTCAGTCCACTTCCCGACTTTTTGCCGGTTGCGGTAAATAAGCGGTTAATGTTTGCCCGAAGTGCCGGAATTTCCGTGCGAATTGCTCCGGCGGCGGAGGTATCGACCGCTTTACGCCGAAGAAAGCGTCATTATGCTATCCTGACGCGAAGCCGCTGATGCGGCGGGGGAAATGCGCCCATTCTTAAATCGGTCGCAACCGTTCACTAGTTAACGAGTTGTAAACGGCGCTCGGCTCGCGGGCGCCGTCACGCATGCCGGGAGGGATTATTGCCGAGCTACAAAGCCCCAGTCGACGACGCGTTGTTTTTGCTCAACGACGTTTTTCAGCTCGAGCGTTACGGCAATCTGCCGGGCTTCGCCGATGCCTCGCCCGATCTCGTCGAAGCCGTGCTGCGCGAGGCGGCCAAGTTCAGCGAAGAGGTGCTGACGCCGCTCAATCGCGTCGGCGACACCGAGGGCTGCACGCGCCATGACGACGGCAGCGTCAGCACGCCCACCGGCTTCAAAGACGCCTATCGCGGAATCGTCGAGGGGGGCTGGATCGGCATCTCCGTGCCGGTCGCATTCGGCGGCCAGGATCTGCCCGCGACCCTCACCGTGATCGTCAATGAATTCCTCTGCTCGTCCAACATGGCCTTCGCCATGTATCCGGGCCTGACCCAGGGCGCGATTGCCGCGCTGCTCGCGCATGCTTCACCGGAGCTCAAGACCAAGTATCTGCCCAAGATGGTGACCGGCGAATGGACCGGCACCATGAACCTCACCGAGCCGCATTGCGGCACTGACCTCGGCCTCCTGCGCACGAAGGCAGCGAAGCAAGGCGACGGCAGCTACAAGATCACCGGCACCAAGATCTTTATTTCTGCCGGCGAGCACGATCTGTCGCAGAACATCGTGCATCTGGTGCTCGCACGCATCGAAGGCGCGCCGGCCGGCACCAAGGGCATCTCGCTCTTCGTCGTGCCCAAGCTGATGGTCGATGCCGACGGCGCGTTGGGCGCGCACAACGGTGTGTCCTGCGGCTCGCTTGAAGAGAAGATGGGCATCCACGGTAATTCCACTTGCGTCATGAACTACGACGGCGCCACCGGCTGGCTGGTGGGCGAGGAGAACCGCGGCCTCAACGCCATGTTCACGATGATGAACGAGGCGCGGCTCGGTGTCGGCGTGCAGGGCCTCGCGCAGTCCGAGGTCGCCTATCAAAACGCGGCGATCTACGCGAAGGAGCGCCTGCAGGGCCGCGCCATCTCCGGCACCAAATATCCCGACAAGGCGGCCGATCCGATCATCGTGCATCCGGACGTGCGCCGCACGCTCCTGACCATCCGCGCCTTCAACGAGGCGGCGCGCGCGCTGGTGATGTGGACCGCGCTCAAAGGCGACGTTGCCCACCGCTCCGAGGATGCGAAGGAGCGCCAGAGCGCGGACGACCATATGGGCCTGCTCACGCCGGTGATCAAAGGCGTGCTCACCGATCGCGGCTTCGCCAATGCGGTGCTGGCGCAGCAGGTGTTCGGCGGCCACGGCTACATCGCCGAGAACGGCATGGAGCAGTTCGTGCGCGACGCGCGCATCGCTCAGATCTACGAAGGCGCCAACGGCATCCAGGCGCTCGATCTCGTCGGCCGCAAGCTCGGCAAGGATGGCGGGCGCGCCATCATGGCCTTCTTCAATGAGGTGCAGACTTATCTCAAGGAGCGCGCCGACAGCGACGAGATGAACGTCTATCTCAAGCCTCTTGGCATTTCGCTGGCGCATCTCCAGCAGGCGTCGATGTGGTTCATGAACAACGCCATGGCCAAGCCCGACAATGCCGGCGCCGGCTCATACGATTACATGCATCTCTTTGGCCTGGTCGCGCTCGGCTACATGTGGTGCAGGATTGCGGAAGCCTCGCTCGCCAAGCTGCCGAAGGCGGATGGTGCCGCGCCGCGCTTAAATGCGAAGCTTGTCACCGCGCGCTTTTTCATGGAGCGGATGCTGCCGGAAACCGCGACGCATCTCGCCCGCATCCAGGCCGGCGCCGGCTCGACCATGGAGTTGCCTGACGAGGCGTTCTGAGCGCGCCTCAGTACCTGAAAAACCGTCCGAATGGGGAACCATCGCGCACGCGTTCCCGTTTGACTCTCGGTCATACCCCGGAGCGGGGCTAAGACTAGGGAGGCTAGGATGAACGGTCTTATCTATCTCGTCGGACTGATCGTGGTGATCATGGCGATCCTGTCGTTCCTTGGCCTGCGCTGATGAGCGCACAACAAGGAGACCTCGCCATGACGCCCGACACGCGAATTGCGCCCGTCGTCGGCGACACGACCCTCAATATCCAATGGAGCGCGATCATCGCGGGCGCTATCGGGGCAGCGGCGCTCGCCTTTGTCCTGCATAGCTTCGCCACTGCGATAGGGGTGTCGCTGTCGTCGACCGCGCCGACGTGGCGCGATGCATCGTTCGCTTTGGTATTCCTGTCTGGGCTCTATCTCGTTCTGACGGCTTTGGCGTCGTATAGCTTTGGCGCCTACATCGCCGCGCGCTTGCGCGTGCCGTTTTCGGGCGCTCCGGCAGATGCGGAGTTCCGCGACGGTATGCATGGACTGCTCGTCTGGGCGCTGGCAACGCTTCTGACCGGCCTCATCGCCATCGCGGCGATTCAGGCGGTGCCACGGTTAACTGCCCCGTCGTCCGGCGCGAGCACGTCGGTCGTCGGCGAGAACGTCATCGCCTACGATCTCGATCGCCTCTTCCGCAGTGACCGCCGGCCGCAAGGCAACATGGATTACACCCGCGCTGAAGCGGCCCGCATCCTGCTCACCACGACGAGTCATAGCGGTATGCAGGCCGACGATCGCACCTATCTCGTGCGTCTCGTTGCGGCAGTGACTGGGCTTGCCCCACCCGATGCCGAGCGTCGCGTCGATGACGTCGCGGTACGCGCGAGAGACAATCTAAACCGCGCCCGCCGCTCAGCCGTCATCTTAGGCTTCATGGTGGGGGCGGCCGCGCTGATCGGCGCTGTCGCTGCCTGGTATGCGGCCTGCGCCGCGGGTCGCCACCGCGATGGGCGTGAAGCGCTCAGCCCATTCTGGGACTGGGGCCGTCCAATGACGCGGCTGCACTGGCGTTGATGCTACAAACACAGCGCGGGCGTCGGCCCATCGCCCGGCGCTCCGCTCTCATGCGATGAGGGTCCGCTTATTCGTTTTGCCCCGCTTGTGTCGGCCCCGCACGGATGGTCTGATCAAGGCATGACGTGCATGCCGGACTTCCCTCATCGTGCCTGACAAGTCAGTACAGATTGCCATTGCCGGCGGCGGCATCGGCGGGCTCGCCGCCGCGCTCGCGCTGTTGCAGGCCGGATTCGACGTTCACGTCTACGAACAGACAAGCACATTGCGCGAGGTCGGCGCGGGCATCCAGGTCAGCCCCAACGCCGCACGCATCCTGCATCGGTATGGACTTTCGGACGAACTCGCGCGCGTCGGCGTGCGGCCCTTCGCCTGGCATCAGCGGCGCTGGGAGGACGGGCGCACACTGCTGCGCACGCCGCTCGGCGACGACGTGATCGGCGCCTTCGGCTTTCCGCACTACCAATGCCATCGCGCCGATGTGCTGGCGATGCTCAGCGCCGCCGTGCCGGCGGATCGCGTGCATCTCGGTCATCGACTTTCCGGCTTCACCGATCGTGGCTCCCATGTCGACATTGAATTCGATAACGGCGTGAGCGTGCGCGCGGACATGCTCGTCGGTGCCGACGGCATCCATTCCCCCGTGCGCCGCATCCTGTTCGGCGAGCGTCAGCCGGAGTTCACCGGCTGCATGGCCTATCGCGGGCTGGTGCCGGTCGAGCGGCTCAAGCATCTCGATCTCGAAGTGGTCGCGCAGATCTGGATGGGTCCGGGCAAGCACGTCGTGAACTATTTTGTCGCGTCCGGGCGGCTGATGAATTTCGTCGCCAACGTCGAGCAAGATAGCTGGACGCGCGAGTCCTGGACCGACCGCGGCGATCCGGACGACCTGCGCGCGGCCTTCGCCGATTGGGCGCCGGAATTGCGCGCGCTCTTTGCCGAGGTCGAGGAGACCTTCATCTGGGGCCTGTTCGATCGCGCGCCGTTGCCGCGCTGGTCGGTAGGCCGCGTCACGCTGCTCGGCGACGCCTGCCATCCAATGCTGCCTTACATGGCGCAAGGCGCGGCGCAGGCGCTGGAAGACGGCGCGGTGCTGGCGGCGTGTCTCGCAAAGAGTCCCGACGTCGCCGGCGCGCTGAAGCATTACGAAGAGGTGCGGCTGCCGCGGGCTTCGAACGTGCAGCTCGCCGCGCGCGGCAACAAGACCCGCTACCATCTTCCCGATGGGCCGGAGCAGACGGCGCGCGACGCGCACATGGCGAGCGGGGCCACCGACTGGTCGTTCAAGGCCATCGACTGGCTCTACGGCCACGACGCCGTCGCAGAGGTTTAGGGTACGCGCAGAATTAGGCCATCGCGGGAACGGCCGGATGACGCGGCGAGCGCCGCAACAGCCAGACCATGATCGACACGTTGACCAGATTCCAGGCGATGCCGTTCGCGAAGGCTGCCGTGTAGGAGCCGGTCAGGTCGAAGATCACGCCCGACATCCAGCCGCCCAGTGCCATGCCCAGGAGCGTCGCCATCAGCACCAGGCCGAGGCGGGTGCCGGCCTCCCGTGGCGGGAAATATTCGCGCACGATGATGGCGTAGCTCGGCACGATGCCGCCCTGGAACAGGCCGAACAGCGCCGAGATCACATAAAGCGAGGTGAGGCCGTCGAACAGCAAGTAAAAGACAAGAGCGACGCCCTGCAGTACCGAGCCGAGCAGCAGCGTGCGCACGCCGCCGATGCGGTCGGCGATGAAGCCGGAGCTGACGCGGCTGATGATGCCGAAGCCGAGCATCAGCGACAACATCTCGGCGCCGCGCGCGACGCCGTAACCGAGATCGCCGCAATAAGCGACGATGTGCACCTGCGGCATCGACATCGCCACGCAACAGGCGACGCCGGCAATGCACAGGAGCACCTGCAACGTCGTCGGTGAGAACGGCAACTCGGCCAGCCGTTGCGCCGTCGCCGTGGCGCTCGCCGAGTCGCTTGATTGGGTGGCGATGGTCCGGCGCATCAGCAGCACCAGCGGCAGCATGGTTACGAGGCAGAACAGGCCGATGCCGATATGCGTCGCGCGCCAGCCGTAGACGGTAATGAAATGCTGTACCACCGGCGGCCACACGGTGCCGGCGACGTAATTGCCGGAGGCGGCGATGGCGACGGCGATGCCGCGCCGGCGCTGGAACCAGTGCGAGATGTCGGCCATCAGCGGACCGAACGTCGCCGAGCAGCCGACGCCGATCAGCGCGCCTTGCGCCAGGGCCACGAGCCAGAGAGTGGGGGCCATGCCCGAGGCGACATAGCCGAGCGACAGCATCAGCGTACCCAGGACGACCGGCACTGCGATGCCGTAGCGGTCGGCCAGCCGGCCGGTCAGCACGCCGCCGCCGGCGAAGCCGATCATGCCGAGGGTGTAGGGGAGGGCGGCCGCGCCGCGGTCGACGCCGAAATCGGCCTGGATCGCGGGCAGCGCCACCACCACGGACCACATGCCGACGCCGCCGATGGTCGACAGCGCTACGGCCGTGCAGAGCCGCACCCAGGCATAGGCCGACTCGATCGCGTCGGCGGAATCGCTGTCCGCACGTGTCGTCATGGTGATGAAACCCGGGCTTCGTCCCGTGGTCGTAACACAGGCGCGCGCCGTCTTCACCCTCCCTCCGCCCGCAAGTGCTCGCGGAGGGGAGGGGAGATGAGAGGCCGGCGCGCGTCTCACGCAAACTTCGGAATCACCTCGCGGCCGAACAATTCGATCGAGCGCGCCGCATCGTCGAAGCGCATGTCGCCGAACACCATCTGGCACAGCACGGTGTTGACGCCGGTCTCGTCCTGCAGCCGCTCGATATAGTCGCGCACGGTCGCCGGCGAGCCGGCAATGCCGTGGCCTATTGCTTCCAGCGCCGTGAAGTCGGCCGGGTAGATCTCCTTCAGCGAGAAGTCGACGCCCGAGCGCCGCCAGATGAAATCCATCGCGTTGCGCCAGCGCGGATAGGCGGCGTGCGCGATGAGCTTCGCCTCCGCGTCGGTCTCGGCGACGACCACATGTCGCGTGATGCCGATGCCAGGCAGGCTCGCCGCGTCGCGGCCGAGCTTGCTCCATTCAGCACGATAGCGATCCGAGATCGCGCGCGCCCGCGCCGCGGGCCCGAGCGATACGACATTGATGTTTTTCGGCGCCGCCCAGGCGATGGCCTCGGCATTCGGCGCGCCGTACCAGATCGGCGGATGCGGGCGCTGCACCGGCTTTGCCTGCACCACGTAGTCCTTGTAGCTGTAAAACTTGCCCTCGAAGTCAAGCACGTCGCTGTCAAAGGCGCGCATCAGCACGGCGAAGGCCTCGTGATACATGGCCGGCGCGGTGTTGGGATCGATCCCAAAGCGCTGGTGTTCGAGCAGCGCGCCGCCGCGGCCTACCCCGACCGTCAGCCGCCCACCGCTCAGATGGTCGAGCATGCAGATTTCTTCATAGAGCCGCAGCGGATGATAGAGCGGCAGCACATAGACCAGCGGCCCCAGCCGGATTTTGCGCGTGCGCTGGATCGCCGCGCTCAGAAAAACGCTGGGACTGAAGGCCATTCCGAGCGGCGTCGAATGATGCTCGGCGAGCTGATAGGCGTGGAAACCGCTGGCCTCGATGCGTTCGAGCAGGAGCAACCGCTCCTCGAGGAAGCTGCCCAACGCGGTCCCATTGCTGTCCAAGTGATCGAAGATTGCGAATTTCAAAACCCTTGCTCCTCCGTGACGCGCCTGCCGATTGCGGCTAGTCTGTTGCGCAAGCCGTCGCCCAATGAAACGGCTCTCGGGAGGAAGCTCATGCGAGGATCGTTTCTGATTGTTACCGCGGCATTGCTTGCCGCATCCTCGGCGAACGCGCAGGACACCGTCAAGATCGGCCTGATCATGGCCTATTCCGGCCAGTTCGCCGACACTGCTGCGCAGATGGACAATGCCATCAAGCTCTACGTCAAACAGCACGGCGACACTGTCGCCGGCAAGAAGATCGAGTTCATCCGTAAGGACACCGGCGGCCCGAACCCGGATGTCGCCAAGCGTCTGGCGCAGGAACTGGTGGTGCGCGACAAGGTCGACATCATCGCCGGCTTCACGCTGACGCCGGAAGCGCTCGGCGCGGCCGACGTTTCAGCCGAAGCGAAGAAGTTCATGGTGGTGATGAATGCGGCGACCTCGATCATCATCACCAAGTCCCCTTATATGGCGCGCGTCTCGCTGACCATTCCGCAGCTCGAGACCGCGTTCGGTCAATGGGCCTACAAGAACGGCGTGCGCAAGGTTTACACCATGGTGTCGGACTATGGTCCCGGCATCGACGCGGAGACGTCCTTCCAGAACGGCTTCAAAGGCGCGGGCGGCGAAGTCGTCGGCTCGGTGCGCATGCCGGTCGCCAATGCGGATTTTTCCGCCTTCGTGCAGCGCGCCAAGGACCTCAATCCGGAAGCGATCTTCGTCTTCATTCCGGGCGGCGCGCAGCCGCCCGCTTTCGCCAAAGCCCTGGCTGAACGCGGCATGGACCCGAAGAAGATCAAGATCATGGGCCAGGGCGAGATCACCATGGACGACAACGCGCTCAAGAGCATGGGCGACGGCGGCCTCGGCATCATCACCGTCTTCCATTACGGCTGGACGCACGACTCGGCGAAGAACAAGGCTTTCGTGAAGGCCTATAACGACGCGTTCAAGCGCAACCCTGATGTGTTTTCAATCGGCGGCTGGGACGGCATGGACCTGATCTACGCCGCGTTGAAGAAGAGCGGCGGCAAGGCCGACGGCGATTCGCTGATCGCCGCCGCAAAGGGCATGGCCTGGGAAAGCCCGCGCGGGCCGATCTCGATCGACCCGGAGACGCGCGACATCGTGCAGAACGTCTATATCCGCCGTGTCGAGAAGGTCGGTGGCACCTATCAGAACGTCGAGTTCGACAAGGTGGAGAAGGTCAAGGATCCGGCGCGCGCGGCGGCGAAGTAGGATTTGCCCGGACCGTGCCACACCCTCTCTTCACCTCCCCCTGGAGGGGGGAGGTCGGTTCGCGGAGCGAACCGGGAGGGGGTGACAGCCCGAGAAAGGCACCCCACCCCGGCGTGCTTCGCACGCCGACCCTCCCTCTGCAGGGGAGGGTGAAGCCCCCTCGCTCTTGTCACACGCCCGCACTATTGTGCCCCCCACGAGTCGCCCAAAACTGCCGGTACAATGGACGCCCTCAACCTTCCCCGTCCGCCATGGATGACCGAGGACCTCGTCCTGCTCGAAGAGCAGGCGCGGCGCTTTATTGGCGATGAATTCGCGCCCCACATCGACCGCTGGCACGAGGCCGGCATCTATGAGCGCGATGTGTGGACGAAGGCCGGCGCGGCCGGTCTGCTCTGCGCCTCGATGCCGGAGGAATACGGCGGGGCCGGCGGCACCTTCGCGCATGAGGCGGTGATCAACCGCGAATTCTCGCTCGCCGGCTTCGACACCTTCGGCGCGCCGCTGCATTCTGGCATCGTCGCGCCTTACATTCTCCATTACGGCACCGAGGAGCAGAAGCAGCGCTGGCTGCCCAAACTCGCCACCGGCGAGATGGTCGGCGCCATCGCCATGACCGAGCCCGGCACCGGCTCCGATTTGCAGGGCGTGCGCACCAAGGCCGAGAAGTCCGGCAACGGCTACGTGCTCAACGGCTCCAAGACCTTCATCACCAACGGCCAGCACGCCAATCTCATCGTCGTCGTCGCCAAGACCGACGCGAGCGCCGGCGCCAAGGGCACCTCACTCCTGGTGGTCGAGACCAATGACGCGCCCGGCTTCCACCGTGGCCGCAAGCTCAAAAAGCTCGGCATGGATTCGGCCGATACCTCGGAACTGTTCTTCGACGACGTGCGTTTGCCCGCGGAGAATTTGTTGGGCATCGAGGAAGGCCAGGGCTTCTACCAATTGATGAAGGAGCTGCCGCAGGAACGTCTCATCGTCGCCGTGCACGCGGTTGCGATGATGGAGCGGGCGCTGGCGCTGACCGTCGACTACGTCAAGCAGCGCAAGGCCTTCGGCAAGGCGATCATCGAATTCCAGAACACGCAGTTCGAGCTCGCCGAGTGCAAGACGGAAGTCACCATCGCCAAGGTGTTTCTTGACCATTGCATCGGCCAGCATGTCGATGGCAAGCTCGACACCGTCACCGCCTCGATGGCCAAGTACAAGCTCACCGACACGCAAGGCAAAGTGATCGACCGCTGCCTGCAATTGTTCGGCGGCTATGGCTATATGGACGAATATCCGATTTCGCGGCTCTACCGCGACGCGCGCGTGCTGCGCATCTATGCGGGGACCAACGAAATCATGAAGTTGCTAATCGCGCGGAGTTTGTAGTTGTTGTGTCGTCCCGGCCGAGCGAAGCGAGGGCCGGGACCCATAGCCACCGGACTATCGAGGGACTGCGGAGTATGGGTCCCCGCCTTCGCGGGGACGATAGCCGAGAGACGGAGATAACACCATGCCCGACGCATTCATCTACGACGCCGTGCGCTCGCCACGCGGGCGCGGCAAGGCCGACGGTTCGCTGCACGAGGTGACCGCGCTCAATCTCGCGGCCCAGACGCTGGCCGCCGTACGCGACCGCAACAATCTCGACACCACGCTCATCGACGACGTGGTCCTGGGCTGCGTCGATCCGGTCGGCGAGGCGGGCGGCGACATCGCGCGCGCGGCGGCCCTGGTGGCCGGCTTCGGCGACGGCGTGCCGGGCGTGCAGATCAATCGCTTCTGCGCCTCGGGCCTGGACGCCGTGAACTTCGCCGCGGCCGAGATCATGTCCGGCCAGCACGACATGACCATCGGCGGCGGCGTCGAATCGATGAGCCGCGTCGGCATCGGGGCGTCGGGAGGCGCGTGGCCGGTCGATCCGACCATCGCGGTCGAAACCTATTTCCTGCCGCAAGGCATCTCGGCCGATCTGATCGCCACCAAATACGGCTTCTCGCGCGACGACGTCGACGCCTACGCCGTCGAAAGCCAGAAGCGCGCGGCGAAGGCCTGGGAAGAAGGCCGCTTCAAGAAATCGGTGATGACGGTGAAGGACGTCAACGGCCTCACCATCCTCGACAGAGACGAGCACATGCGGCCGTCGACGACGATGCAGACGCTCGCCGCGCTGCAGCCGTCCTTCGTGCAGATGGGCGAGATGGCGGGCTTCGATGCGGTCGCGGTGCAGGCGCATCCCGAGATCGAGGCGGTCAATCACGTGCACCATGCGGGCAATTCGTCGGGCATCGTCGATGGCGCCGCCGCCGTACTGATCGGCAGCAAGGAGGCAGGCAGCCGTGCGGGCTTGAAGCCGCGTGCAAGGATCAGGGCCTTCGCCAATATCGGCTCGGAGCCGGCGATTATGCTCACCGGGCCGATCGACGTGACGCAGAAGGTGTTGAAGAAGGCCGGCATGTCGCTGTCCGACATCGACCTCATCGAGATCAACGAGGCTTTCGCGTCGGTGGTGCTGCGCTACATGCAGGCCTTTGAGATCGATCCCGCCAAGGTCAACGTCAATGGCGGCGCCATCGCCATGGGCCATCCGTTAGGGGCTACAGGCGCCATGATTCTCGGCACCGCGCTCGACGAGTTGGAGCGCTCCGGAAAATCGACCGCGCTGATCACGCTCTGCATCGGCGCGGGGATGGGGACTGCGACGATTATCGAGCGGGTGTGAGCCGCTTACCCTCCCCCTTGTGGGGAGGGTCGACGCGCGAAGTGCGTCGGGGTGGGGGTGATTGCGAGAACGATGACCCCCACCCCCGACCCCTCCCCACAAGGGGGAGGGGAGAAGAAGAAAGAGCAGGGGAGAGGAATGCCGAAAGTCGACATCGCCAAGGTGCCGGTGAAGAGCGGGACATTTTATCCGGCGGAGTTCCAGGCCGAATGCGCCGGCCGCCACAAGCAGGCACTGGGCGATGTCATCGGCCTCACGCAATTCGGCGTCAACATCACGCGCATCGCGCCGGGCTCGGCGTCGTCGCTGCGGCACTATCACGAGCAGGAAGACGAGTTCATCTTCATGCTGGAAGGCGAGCTCGTGCTGATCGAGAATGACGGCGAGGTGGTGCTCAAGCGCGGTGACGCCGCCGGCTTCAAGGCCGGCAGCGGCAACGCGCACCGTCTGGTCAATCGCTCGGATGGCGACGCGGTCTACTTCGAGGTCGGCACCCGCGCGGCGGAAGAGCGGGTGCACTATCCGGACGTCGATCTGATGATGGAACGTGATGCCAAGACCCGCCGCTATCTGCACAAAAGCGGCGAGCCTTACTAATCGTCATTCCGGGGCGCGGGCTTTTGCCCGCGATCCCGGAATCCAGACGCAAACACTGTGCGTGCATCTGAATTCCGGGTTCGCCGCTGCGCGGCGCCCCGGAATGACGACTGAGAAACTTTCGCAAAGGGCTAACCCATGACCGACTTCACGCTCGACATCGATAGCGACGGCATTGCGCTCATCACCTGGGACATGCCCGGCCGCTCGATGAACGTCATCACCATGAACGCCATCGAGGAGCTGGGAAAGCTCGTCGGGCAGGTCGCGAGCGACAAGGCAATCAAAGGCGCGGTCATCACCTCCGGCAAGGAGGCGTTCTGCGGCGGCGCCGATCTCACCATGCTGGAGCGCATGGCCACGATCTATACCGATATGGTGCGCACGCAGGGCGAGCAAGCCGCGGCCGGCATGGTGTTCGAGGAAAGCCGCAAGCTCTCGCTGCTTTATCGCCGCCTGGAAACCTGCGGCAAGCCCTTTGTCTGCGCGCTCAACGGCACGGCGATGGGCGGCGGCTTCGAACTCGCGCTCGCCTGTCATCATCGCGTCGCCGCCGATAATCCGAAGACGCGGCTCGGCCTGCCCGAGATCAAGATTGGTCTGTTTCCCGGCGCCGGCGGCACACAGCGCGTCGCGCGCATGCTGCCGCCCGCCGATGCGCTGCAATTTTTGCTCAAGGGCGACCAGCTCAAGACCGATCGCGCCAAGGCGATGAAGCTGATCGACGCGGTCGTGCCGCAGGCCGATCTCGTCAAGGCGGCGAAGGACTGGATCAAGGCCGGCGGCAAGGCGGTGAAGCCCTGGGATGAGAAGGGCTTCAAGCTGCCCGGCGGTCTCGTCTACTCGAAGGCCGGCATGATGACCTTCCCAGCGGCGAATGCCATCTATCGCCGCGAGACCTACGACAATTACCCCGCTGCACGCGCGATCCTCCAGGTCGTCTATGAAGGCCTGCAATTGGACATGGATACCGCGCTCCGCGTCGAGTCGCGCTGGTTCGCCAAGATCCTGCGCTCGCCTGAAGCGGCGGCGATGATCCGCTCGCTGTTCGTCTCCATGCAGGACCTGAACAAGGGCGCGCGCCGTCCGGCCGCCGAGCCGGCCTCGACGCTGAAGAAGATCGGCATCGTCGGCGCTGGCTTCATGGGCGCGGGCATCGCGCAGGTGAGCGCGGCGGCGGGGCTCGAGGTCGTGCTCATCGACCGCGATCAGGAGACGGCGGACAAAGGCAAGGCCGGACTGCACAAGGCGCTCAGCGACCGCGTGATGAAGGGCCGCATGAAGGGCGCCGAGCGCGATGCGCTCTTGGAAAAGATCACGCCGACGCCCGACTACAGCGCGTTGAAAGACTGCGACCTCGTCATCGAAGCCGTGTTCGAGGACCGCAAAGTAAAGTCCGATGTCATCGCCAAGATCCAGGCGGTGATCGGCGACAAGGCGATCTTCGCCTCCAACACCTCGACGCTGCCGATCACGTCATTGGCGACCGAGTTCAAGGAGCCCGCGCGCTTCATCGGCATCCATTTCTTCTCGCCGGTCGACCGCATGATGCTGGTCGAGTTAATCCTCGGCAAAGATACCGGCGACAGAGCGCTCGCCGTCGCGCTCGATTACGTGCGCGCCATCCGCAAGACGCCGATTGTCGTGAACGACTCGCGCGGTTTCTACACCTCGCGCGTGGTCGGCACGTATATCCGCGAGGGCCACCTGATGCTCATGGACGGCGTGCCGGCGGCGATGATCGAGAACGTCGGCCGCATGGCCGGCATGCCGGTTGGACCGCTCTCGCTCAACGACGAGGTGGCGGTCGATCTCGCCTGGAAGATTCTGAAGGCGACGGAGGCCGATCTCGGCGCCGATGCCATCGATCCGCGGCAACGCCGGCTGCTGGATGAAATGGTCGAGAAAGGCCAGCGCTTCGGCCGTAAGAACGGCAAGGGCTTCTACGATTATCCGCAAGGCCAGCCGAAGAAGCTGTGGCCGGGTCTCGCGCAACTCCAGCACGTGAAGCTCAATCCCGATCTCATCGATATCGAGGAGCTGAAACTGCGCCTGCTCGGTATCCAGGCGTTGGAAACCGCGCGCTGCTTCGAGGAGCATGTCTTGACCGACGTGCGTGAGGCGGATGTGGGCTCCATCCTCGGCTTCGGCTTTGCGCCGTTCTCCGGCGGCACGCTGTCGTGGATCGATAGGATGACGCCGAAGAAGTTCGTCGAATTGTGCCGGCGCTTTGAGGCCAAATTCGGCGACAGGTTTACGCCGAACAAGCTGCTGCTCGATCTCGCCGAGAAGAACGAGACGTTCTATGGCCGCTTCGCGCCGATAAAGAAGAAAGAGGCGGCTTGATCTTTTGCTGAACGCCGAGCCACTTGCTCTCTTTCCCTCCCCTTGGGGGAAGAGGGTGCCCGAGCGCAGCGAGGGCCGGTGAGGGGGCAGGTGCCTATCGAGACTCACTTTCCCCCTCACCCGGCTCGCGCTCGCTATCGCTCCGCGCTTGCCACCCTCTCCCCCCCCCAGGGGAGAGGGGAAGAGAGTGTGCCTCGCCTTCGTGCTTCACACGAAATTTGTAGAAGCAACTACACCACCACCGTCAGCCGCTTCGCCGCCCGCGTGATGCCCGTATACAGCCAGCGCTCGCGGCTGTCGGGAAACGCAAAAGACTCGTCGAACAACACCACATCGTCCCACTGCGAGCCTTGCGCCTTGTGCACGGTGAGCACATAGCCGTAGTCGAATTCGTCGTAGGGCTTGCGCCGCTGCCAATCGAGCAGCTCGATGCCGCCGGTGAAGCATTCCGGCCGTACCGACACTTTCACGCCGCGTCGCGCCGTCTCGTCGTCCGGCAGGAGATGCATCGTCATGATGCCGGTCTTGCGCCCGCCGCGGTCCTTCACCGTCCAGAGGCCGCCGTTGAACAGGCCCTTCTTGCGGTTGTTGCGCAGGCACACCAGCTTGTCGCCGGCCGAGGGAAACTCGCCTTCGAAGCCGCGCCGCTGGCGCATGCGATTATTGTAGGCGCGCCGCGTCGCATTTCGCCCGACCAGCACCTGGTCGGCCTCGAGCACGCGCTGCGGATCGAGGTCGCTCTTGGCAACCACCTCCGTCTCGCCGTAGCGGCCGGGCTCGAGATACTCGCCGGCGCGGACATCCATCGACAGCCGCACGATCGGGTCGTCCTGCGCCTGCCTATGCACCTCGGTGAGCATGGCGTCGGGCTCGGCTCCGGTGAAGAAGCCGCCGCCCTGGATCGGCGGCAGCTGCGCCGGGTCGCCCAGTACCAGAAGCGGCACGCCGAACGACAGCAGGTCGCGGCCGAGCTCGGCGTCCACCATCGAGCACTCGTCGATGATGATCAGTGCCGCCTTCGAGGCGGGCGCCTCATCCCACAGGTCGAAGCTCGGCACTTCCTCGCCGCTCTCGCGCGCGCGGTAGATCAGGCTGTGGATCGTCGAGGCGCCGTGGCAGCCTTTGCCGCGCATCACCGAGGCCGCCTTGCCCGTGAAGGCGGCGTATTTCACCTCGCCGTCGACATGGTCGGCGATGTGCTTGGCGAGCGTCGTCTTGCCGGTGCCGGCATAGCCGAACAGCCGGAACACGGGCGGCGTCCCATTGCTGCCCGGCTTGTCCTTGAGCCAGCGGGCGACGGTTTCGAGCGCGGCGTCTTGATGGGGTGTGAACTGCGGCATGCGGGGCAATCAATAAAGCATGTCGGGCTTTGCGCAAAGAACGAAAATAGAACGGCAAAATTGGAAATTCGGCCGCGCAGCGCTGTCAAGACCGACCAGAGCCGCCCTTCGCGCCTCACGAGCATGGCAAGTCGTCTCGCATTGCCCTTTCCCGCTTCCCATGTTTAAGGTCGCCGCCCTTCCACGCATGATCCCGAAAAGTGGGTACGGATTTTCGGACAAGATCGTGCGACACAATAAAAGTCGCCGGAATCCTCTATGGCTCGTGACCAGATCGACATGACCCCAATCGAGACGCGCGACGAACTCGTCGCCTGGCTCGAAAAGGGTTGCAAGCCGAAGTCGCAATTCCGCGCCGGCACTGAGCACGAGAAATTTCCCTTCACGGTTGATGGCCACCGGCCGGTGCCCTATGCCGGCCGCCGCAGCATCCGCTCCCTTCTCGAAGGCATGCAGCATCTGCTCGGCTGGGAGCCGATCATGGAAGGCGCGAACATCATCGGCCTGTTCGACGTGACCGGCGGCGGCGCGATTTCGCTGGAGCCAGGCGGCCAGTTCGAATTGTCCGGCGCGCCGGTCGAAAACGTGCACCAGACCGCGTCGGAATTGTTCTCGCATCTGGCGCAAGTGCGCGAAGTAGCGAAGCCCTTGGGCATCGGCTTCCTCGGCCTCGGCATGACGCCGAACTGGGCGCGCGACGAAATCCCGGTGATGCCGAAGGGCCGGTATAAGATCATGACGAACTACATGCCGAAGGTCGGCACATACGGCCTCGACATGATGTACCGCACCTGCACCGTGCAGGCGAACCTCGACTTCTCCTCCGAAGCCGACATGGTGAAGAAGCTGCGCGTCTCGCTGGCGCTGCAGCCGGTGGCGACCGCGCTGTTCGCCAACTCGCCGTTCACCGAAGGCAAGCCGAACGGCTTCCTCTCTTTCCGCTCTCAGATCTGGACCGACACCGACAATAATCGCGCCGGCATGCTGCCCTGGGCATTCGAGGACGGTATGGGCTTCGAGCGTTACGTCGATTATGCGCTCGACGTGCCGATGTATTTCGTCAAGCGCGGCGACAAATACATTGATGTGGCGGGCAAGTCGTTTCGCGATTTCTTCGCCGGCAAGCTCGATGTGATGCCGGGCGAGCGCCCGTGCATTTCCGACTGGGCCAATCACCTGAGCACGATCTTCCCCGAGGTGCGGCTCAAGCGTTATCTCGAGATGCGCGGCGCCGATGGTGGCCCGTGGCGGCGGCTGCCCTCGCTCACGGCGTTCTGGGTCGGCCTGCTCTACGACGACGACGTGCTCGACGCCTGCTGGGACATGGTCAAGGACTGGACGGCGGACGAGCGGCAGAAGCTGCGCGACGACGTGCCCAGGCTCGGCTTCAACGCGGAGATCCGCGGCCGCAACATGCTGACGCTGGCGCAAGAGACGCTGCGACTGTCCGCGCGCGGCCTCACGCGGCGCAAGCGGCTCGACCGCAATGGCCGCGACGAGACGCGCTATCTGCGCCCGCTGGAAGAGAGCATCGCCCGCGGCATCACGCCGGCCGAGGAACTGCTGGAGAAATTCAACGGCCCGTGGAAGGGTTCGGTCGAGCCGATTTTCGACGAGTATGCGTATTAATTTTTTCTTGAGTTAAGTCGGCTGACTCGATCCGTCATCCTGAGGTGCGAGCGAAGCGAGCCTCGAAGGATGAACGGCCGTGGCCGTCGCCCTTCGAGGCTCGGTCTCCGGCCGAGCACCTCAGGGTGACGGATCGAGCGCGGCGCCCGTCGCTATCAATGTGGAGGCACTCATCATGGCCAAATCCACACCCGCGACGCTCGCGCTGGAAAAAGCCGGTGTCGCCTTCGCGCTGCACGAATATGAGTATGATCCGAACGCCGAGCGCATCGGCATGCAGGCGGCGGAAGCATTGGGCATCGAGCCGGCCCGGCTGTTGAAGACGCTGATGGCGCGGGCAGGCGACACGGTGGTCTGCGTGCTGGCGCCGTCCGACCGCGAGGTGAATCTCAAGAAGCTCGCCGCCGCGGCCGGCGCAAAAAGCGCGGCCATGCTCGGCGCGGCCGAGGCCGAGCGCATCACCGGCTATCATGTCGGCGGTATCTCGCCCTTCGGCCAGAAGAAGCGCACGCGCGTGTTCATCGAGCAGTCCGCAATGGCGTTCCCGCGCATTGTCTGCAACGGTGGGCGCCGCGGGCTTCAGGTCGAGCTCGCGCCCGCTGACTTGGTCCGCGTGCTCGACGCCAAAGCGGCTGAGATTTGTTGAACGACATGAAGACGGAAACGTCAGCGACCGTCCGCAATCCGCCCGCGCAGGCGCCGTTCACGCCGTTCGATTTTTCGCTTTATACCGCGTCCGTGTTGATCTGGGGCCTGTCCTGGATCGCAATGCATTACCAGGTCGGCGTCGTCGCGCCGGAAGTGTCGGTGGTCTGGCGTTTCGCCATCGCTGCGCCAATCATGTTCGCGATAGCGGCGCTGCGGGGCGAACCGCTCTGGTTTCCGCTCACCGAGCATCGCTATCTGCTCGGCCTTGGGCTGGCGATCTTCTCCACCAATTTCGTGCTGTTCTACTACGGCGCCCAGCACGTCGCCTCGGGCCTCTTATCGATCGTGTTCTCGCTCGCCTCGATCGGCAATGTGGTGCTCGCCGCGCTGATCTTCGGCGCGCGCATCGAGCGCCGCATCGTCTTGGGCGGCATGCTCGGTGTCGCCGGTGTGGCGGCGATGTTCTATCCCGAACTCGGCGGCATGCGCGTGGACGCCGCGGCGCTGATCGGACTTGCTCTGTCGCTCGGCGGAACGCTGTCGTTCTGTCTCGGCAACATGCTGTCCGTCGCGGCGCAGCGCCGCCGGTTGCCGTTATTCGCTTCCACCGCCTGGAGCATGGCCTATGGCGCCATCATCATGGCGCTGTTCTCCGCCGCGCGCGGCAAGACCTTCACACTCGAGTGGAGCGCGACCTATCTCGGCGGACTGCTCTATCTCTCGCTCATCGGCTCGGTGATCGCCTTCAGCGCCTATTTCACGCTGCTGCGCCGTATCGGCCCGGCGCGCACCGGCTATACGACGGTGATGTATCCGGTGGTGGCGCTGATCGTGTCGACCTTCGCGGAAGATTACCAATGGAGCCAGCCTGCAATTCTCGGCCTCGTCGCCGTGATGTGCGGCAATGTGCTGGTGCTGCGCACGCCGACGCGGTGATCCGGTCCTTCCGGGGCGCACGCGTTAGCGTGCGAACCCGGAATCCAAGCCACAGAAAACCCGTCGTGTTTCTGGATTCCGGGTCCGCGCCTTCGGCGCGTCCCGGAATGACGAATTCGGCTACTCCGCCGCCTGCGCTTCCGACAAGTTGTCGAGCGATGAGACGATGTGTTCGGCCAACGCGTTCGCCAAGGTCGAGCTCTCATGCGCATTGCGTATGAGGCCGACATGGCACGGCGGCAGCTCGGGGAAGCCTTCCGCCGCCGTGAGCACGCGCATGCCCGGACGCAAACCCGATTCGGCGAGCACCGACACCGCGAGACCGGAGAGCACGGCCGCCGCGACCGCGCCGGCATTCGAGCTTGAATAGAGCACGCGATAGGGCCGGCCGGACGATTCCAGCCGGTCGATCGCGGTGCGCCGCCACGAGCAGGTCGGGCGCCCGAGCGCCAGCGGCAGCGGCACTTCGATATGCGTCGAGTGCCGGTTCGAAGTCACCCAGAGCAGCCGCTCGCGGCGGAAGGTCTCGACCGCGCGTTTTGATTCGCAATTGGTGACGATGGCGAGATCGATCTCATTGGCGTCGATGCGCTCGAACAGGTCGCTCGACGGCTCGCAGATCACCGTCAACTCCACGCCGGGATAGACGCGCGAGAAGCGCGCCATGATTTCCGGCAGGTAGCGGTCGGCATAATCGTCCGGCACGCCGAGCCGCACGCGGCCCGAAAGCTCATCGTCGGAAAATGCGGCCAGCGTCTCGACGTTGAGCTTGACGATGCGGCGCGCGTAATCGAGCAGCCGCTGCCCATCCTCGGTGAGCTTCGACGCGCGTCCGTCACGCGCGAAGATCGGCCGCTCCAGCCGCTCTTCCAGACGCTTCATCTGCATCGAGACGGCGGACTGGGTCTTGGCCACCACATCCGCCGCTTTGGTGAAGCTGCCGGTCTCGGCGATGGCGATGAAAGTGCGCAGTTGGTCGACGTCGAGCAGTGCGGTCATGGCTAACGTCCTTACTGGCCGGCCCTTTTCAGGCCGGCGGGACTACATCACCAGTTCTGATCGGTCAGATTAAAAACATTCGTTTCACTAATCAATCCTCCCGGCTCATATTATTGGCGGGAGGCCTTCCCTTAGGAATCGGGTGGGGCTTTCGGGTGGTTCCGGTGCCGGATTTGGGGGCCAATGCGCCCCAGACCCGTGAACTCCATGGAGATTTCAGATGACCGCGCATTACCAGGTCCTTCCCATCACCGGCAGCGCTGCGTTGCGAGCCTTTGGCGCGCTCATGGCCTTTGGGACCTATTGGGCCGGGCAAGTCGCGCGCGCTCGCCGTAACCGGCGCGATGCGGCCATGCTGGCCGGCCTCGACCGCCGCATGCTGGCCGACATCGGCCTCACCCGGTCCGACGTAAGCGACGCCTTTTCGGAGCCGTTCTGGGAAGACCCGACGGCGCTGCTGCGCGAGCGCGCGCTTGAGCGCCGCTGGAACCGGGCGCTGATGCGGGCCGAGATCGAAACCCGCGTCGATGCCGGGTTCAGCCACCCGCACACCGATCGTCCGGCGCGCCACGCGGTGTGACCGTACGCTGAACAGAGCGAAACGGCCGATCCCTCTCATCGGCCGCTTGATCCGACACCCGCGACAATCCCCTCTCGCGGCCGGATCCAGCGCCCGCCGGCCCCTCCGGCGGGCGCTTTAATTTTTATGTTTTGTTTCTGTGGTTTGGCCAACGCGCTCGTGATGTCATGACAGCGTCCCGCACCTGCACATTCGCCAGGGGTTGCGTTACCATGCGCGGGGCTTGAGGTTGCGGCACTGCGAAGGTCGAGCGGGCGCGTATGCGGGTTCTGGTCAGTCTTTGGGGCGCGCTTGCGCTGTTCGTGCTGGCGCTGTGCGCTCCGGCGCAGGCGCAGAGCGGATACGATCGCCGTGGCGACGACTATCTGAAATTCGAGGTGAAGGGCGGCGATCCGGCGGCCTGCGCGGCCCGTTGCGAACGCGATGCGCGCTGCCGGGCGTGGAGCTTCTCTTATCCGCGCACTGCTTCCGTCGCCGCCATGTGCGAGCTGAAAAGCCAAGTGCCCACACGGACCGAAGACAAATGCTGCGTGTCCGGGGTGCGGGGTGCCGGGGTGATCGAGCCCAAGGGCCCGGTCGAATTCTCCATCGACCGCCTCGGCGGCGACTATCGCAATATCGAGGTGCCGGCCGATTCCGGCGATGACGCCTGCAAGGCCGCTTGCGACGGCGACAAACGCTGCCGCGCCTTCACTTATGTGCGGCCCGGCTATGCCGGCCCCGCGCCGCGCTGCTACCTCAAGGACAGGATCACCCGCCCGCGCCATAAGCCGTGCTGCATTTCCGGGGTGGTGCGATAGCCGGTTCGACGTGTCGCATGTTATATTGGCGTCAGGCGGGGTATGGGTGGGATCATGTCCAAGCGCATCGCTCTGATTGCTGTTTTTGCGCTGGTAGGACCGGCCGCGGCTCACCATGGCTGGGGCAGTTACGATGCGGCCAATCCGGTGACCGTCAGTGGGCCGATCCTCACGTCGAAGTTCGAGAACCCGCATGCCACCATCACGGTGAAGGGCGACAAGGAATGGACGGTGACCCTGGCGCCGACCTTCCGCATGAATAATCGCGGCGCGACTGCGGACGTGATCGCCACCGGCAAGACCGTGACCGCGTTCGGCTATCCCTCGACGGCCGAGAAGGGTGAGATGCGTGCCGAGCGCATTACCGTCGACGGCAAGACCTACGAGATGCGCTAGCGCGATTCCGAAAGTCAGACACTTATGGAGCATGCAGCGCCGGCAATCTTCGTTGCGCTGGAGCAATCCGGTCTCGCGTCGGGGATCCGTCAGTCGCTGTGGCTCTATCCGGCGGCCAATGTCGGCCACATCGTTTTTCTGTTCTGCTTCGCAGGCGCGATCGCGGTGATGGACCTGCGCATGGTGGGTGCCTTCGCGGCGACGTCGCCGGGCCATGTGCTGAGAGGCGCGCGGCGCGCCGCGCTCGTCGCTTTCTCGGGTCTCGCCGTCACCGGCTTCGTCCTGTTCGCCGCGGAGGCGAGCCACGTCGCCGTCAATCCGGTCTTCCAATTCAAGCTGGGTTTGATCGTGATCGGATTGATCAATATCGCCCTGTTCGAGCTTTACACCGCTCCGATGGTGAAGGACTTGCCGCCGCTCGCGCCGCTGCCGAAGGCGGCGCGCAGGTCCGGCATCCTCTCGCTGGCGATCTGGTTGGCGGTCGCCGCCTGCGGACGCAGCATCGCCTATTTCTGATCAGAACCCGGTGAACAGCAGATCGAGCGCGTTGATGATCGCATCGCGTTCGCCCGCGATCGAGCCGCACGTCTGCCCGAGCACGTTCGTGCGCACGGTGACGAGCTCCTGCGTGATCAGCACGAAGGGCTGACCGTCGATCTCGACGCGTGGATTAAGCCGGTCCGCGAATGTGCCGGACGCCGCGGGCTCGAGCGGGGCAACGACCGTGGTATCCAGATTGTGCGCCAGCAGGTCGCTTTGCAACGAAGCAAGGAAAGGTTGCCGCTCGCGGCTGCGGGCAAAGGGATTGGCGACAATGTCGAACTGCTTCATCGCGTCACAGCAGGCCGGCGTCGTCCGATAACAGGCCATGGCTGGAGACACGCTGGTTATAGGCGGCCAGCGCCGCCTTGTTCTCTTCCAGCCAGCGCTTTTCCTGCTCCG
Organism: Pseudolabrys sp.; assembly: GCA_036519015.1. Classification (GTDB taxonomy): domain Bacteria; phylum Pseudomonadota; class Alphaproteobacteria; order Rhizobiales; family Xanthobacteraceae; genus Pseudolabrys. Next base: position 70,786 of record DATDMA010000447.1, read on the forward strand.
CCTTGACGATCTTGCGCAGGCGGCGCTCCAGCGTCTCCGAGAGATTGATGCGCAGACGTCTCGCTTCGTCGAGCAGTTCGGTCTCGACGAACAGATTGACGGCCCGTTTGCGGACTTGGCGCTCACCAAGCATAGGCGCCTCCATGCGCAATGATAATGCGCATAGGTTTTGAAGACAAGTCACACCCGTGTAGCCCTAAATTCCGGGTTCCGGTCCAACGGGGCTGGCGCCGGAATGACAGTGCGATCAATGCACCGCGGTGAAGAATCGCGACAGGCGCAGGCCCGAGGGCCAGGTCCACACCGGCTTGTCCCTGATGCCCAGGTCCCACGATCCGACGATCGCATCGACGCGGCCGACCAGGTCGTCCACCGGCAGCATACCGACGCCGCCAGAGCGCAACGGCACGCGGCTGTCCGCCGAATTGTCGCGGTTGTCGCCCATGACGAACAGATGGCCGGGCGGCACGACCGTCTCCGGCACGTTGTCGAGCGGGTCGAGCGAGGTGAGCTTGAAGATCGTGTGCTGGCGGCCGCCCGGCAGCGTTTCGATGTAGCGCGCCGCGGTGGCGTCGGAGCCGTCTTCGTTCTCGGCCTGGCCGGTGCCGTCTGGCGTGAGGCCGACCGGGGTGCCGTTGATGATGACGTGGCCGTCGCGCAACTCGATGCGATCGCCGGGCAGGCCGATGACGCGCTTCACCCAGATCTGCGAGCGGTTACCGGGCCAGCGGAACACCACGACGTCGCCGCGCTTCGGCAGCGCGCCGAAGAGGCGCGGCGAGTTCGGCAGCACGAAGAACGACGGCAGCGACGCGGTGCTGTAGCCGTACGGGAATTTCGTTGCCAGCAATTCGTCGCCGATCAGAAGCGTCGGCTCCATGGAGCCGGACGGCACATAGAACGGCTCGGCGATCGCGGTCTTGGCCGCCATGACCACAAGCAGGATCACGGCAATATCGATGATGCTCTTGGCCCAGCCGGCAGTGCGTGGCTTGTCCTGCGGCATGGTATTGCGTTCCAGGGACGCCATTACGCCGTTCCTCCGACCGTGATGCGGTCCATGCGCAGAGACGGCTGCCCGACGCCGACGGGGACGCCCTGGCCATTCTTGCCGCAGGTGCCGATGCCGGGGTCGAGCGCGAAGTCGTTGCCGATCATGGTGATGCGATGCAGGTCGGTCGGCCCGTTGCCGATCAGCATGGCGCCCTTCACCGGCGCGCCGACCTTGCCGTTCTCGATCTTGTAGGCCTCGGTGCACTGGAAGACGTATTTGCCCGAGGTGATGTCGACCTGGCCGCCGCCGAAGCTCACGGCATAAAGGCCGTTCTTCACTGAGGCGATGATCTCCTGCGGGTCGTGCTGGCCCGCGAGCATGTAAGTGTTGGTCATGCGCGGCATCGGCACATGCGCGTGCGATTCGCGCCGGCCATTGCCTGTCGGCTTCATGCCCATGAGGCGGGCGTTCTGCCGGTCCTGCATATAGCCGACCAAGATACCGTCCTCGATCAGCACGGTGCGGTTGGTCGGCGTGCCCTCGTCGTCGATGGAGAGCGAGCCGCGTCGCTGCTGCATGGTGCCGTCGTCGACGACGGTCACGCCCTTGGCCGCGACCTGCTGGCCCATCAGGCCCGCGAAAGCCGATGTCTTCTTGCGGTTGAAGTCGCCTTCAAGGCCGTGGCCGACAGCCTCGTGCAGCATCACGCCCGGCCAGCCGGAGCCGAGCACCACGTCCATCTCGCCCGCCGGCGCCGGCACCGCGTCCAGGTTGACTAGCGATTGCCGCACGGCTTCGTCCACCGCGCCCTGCCACGAATGGGTGGTGATGAAGCGTTCGTAGCCCTCGCGGCCGCCAAAGCCGAAGCTGCCTGACTCCTGCCGGTCACCGTCGCCGGTCACCACCGACACGTTCAGCCGCACCAGCGGCCGGATATCGCGATAGGTCTCGCCGTCGGCGCGCACGATCTCCACCACCTGCCAGGTGGCGGCGACGCTGGCCGACACCTGCCGCACGCGCGGGTCCTTGGCGCGCGCATAAGCGTCGATCTGCTCGAGCAGTTTCACCTTGGCGTCGAAGGCCGGTTGGCCCAGCGGATTGTCGTCGCCGTAGAGCTTGCGATTGGTGCGGCCGGGAGCCTCGGCGTAGGTGCCGGCGTGGCCGCCTTTCACCGCGCGCACGGCCTCGGCCGCGCGGGCGAGCGCCGCCTCCGACATGTCGGAGGCATGGGCATAGCCGACCGCCTCGTCTTTCACCGCGCGGAGGCCGAAGCCCTGGGCCGTATCGTAGGTCGCCTGCTTCAGGCGCCCATTGTCGAATACCAGCACTTCCGACTGGCGATATTCCAGGAACAATTCTCCGTCATCGGCCCCCTCCAGCCCACGCCCGATCAGCGTGCGGACCTTGTCCCGGTCGAGGCCGGCGCGGTCGATCAGCGAGGACATGGCTGGATCCATGAGGTTTTTCTCCGGGGGCGTGAACTGTTCGCCGCATCAAATAGGACGTCTGAGGCCCTTTGGCGAGGGCCGGTCCGCCATCGCGGAGTTCCCACAACCTGAAGTCTAGGCGGCCCTAGCGCAAGGCGAATTAACCGGAGTTAATGTTCGCCGCCGATCTGAGACCGAAACTGCCGCTAGATCGACCGGTTGATGCATCACGTGCGCGCGCAGTCTCGTCGCGGCAGGTTGGGTTCATGCGTATCAGGATCGCCAGGGCATCACGCGCGTGTGTTGGCGATGGGCGCAAGAGTCACCACGCGATCCCACAAGCGTGACGTGATGCGAGCAAACGTGCGTTGAAGCGGCGGTCATTGCAGTCGCCTAATGCAAGTCCACGAAACGCTTGGACGAGGGAGACGTCTGATGAAAATCGTATCGAGCCTGTTGTTGGCCACAGCTCTCGCGCTGTCCGTAGTGCCAGCCTTGGCGCAAGAGGAAAGCACGGTGAACGACCGCAATATCTATGTCTTCTCGAACGGCAAGATGCATCGGATGAAAGCCAGCGATGCGCAACACGCGATGATCATGCAGAAATTCAGACAGATGCCGCCAGGAACGATGATCTACTATAGCGGCGGTGCCTTCTACATGGGCGAGGACAGCATGATGCCGAGCGGTAAGATGATGTCCACCGAGTTCTTCGGCCGCGATTTTGGCTTCGCGCCGCCGCGCTAGCGACATTGCGACAGGAGAGGCCGCGCGTCCGCGGCCTCTCTCGCAAGTATACTGATCCAACCTAAACGGCTCATGCCTTCGGCGCGGTCGCCATCCAGATGATGTGCCGCGAACCGCCGCGCGCTCCGTTGGCGCGGACGCGAACCTCGTCCACGTCGAAGCCGACGTTGCGAAGCCGCTGTGTGAAACCCGGATTCGGTCCCGACGACCATACGGCAAGCACACCACCGGGGTGCAGCGCCGCGCGCGCGGCGCTCAGTCCGTTCCGATCGTACAACGCATCATTGGCTTCTCGCGTCAGCCCTTCGGGCCCGTTGTCGACGTCGAGCAGGATCGCATCGAACATCGACCGGCTCGCCCGGATCAGATGGCTGACATCCGTTTCACGGATGCTGACGCGCGGATCGGTCAGGCTTCTGCCGAACACCTCCGCCATCGGGCCGCGCGCCCATGCCACGACGGCCGGCACCAGTTCGGCGACGACGATCTGGGCCTTGGTCCCGAGCGCGGCCAGCGCCGCCCGGAGCGTGAAGCCCATGCCCAATCCGCCGATCAGGATCTGCGGCCGCTCGCGCGCCCGCATTCGCTCACAGCTGAGTGTCGCGAGCGCCTCCTCGGAGCCGCTGAGGCGGCTGCTCATCAGTTGGTTGGCTCCCAACATGATGGAGAATTCGTCGCCGCGCCGCATGAGGCGAAGCTCGCCTCCTCCGCCGGGCACTTGAGCCGTATCCAGCAGGGACCAGGGATTCACGAGTTGCTCTTCGGTTGGCAGCGCAACGCACCGTGATACGGATGGGTGCTCGCTGTAAAGAAGTTCCGCTCCCGCAGGCGTGAAAGTCGTGACTTGCGGTTGTGGCGCCTCGCGGAACTTTCCGCATAATAGCGACGGCTACCGACTTCGGGAGAAACGATGCCAAATCGCGGCTGAGCGTCGCGAATTTCGCTCCGCGCGTTCCGGCCGTTGCGAAAGGGCGCTCCGATGGCGAACAAGGCCACCGTTGCTTCGGAGGAACAAAATTTCATCCTCACGAGCTTGTCGCCCAGCCGGGGGCAGAAACGGCTTGCCCTTATCATTGTGCTGGCCCTGCTGACCGCCTTGATATTCATCACGGCCGGTCGGCTCTCGACGATCCAGTTGGCGCGGATCGACGCCATCGTGCCGGCTTATGCGACGGCAAGTTTCGTGAACGATTCGATCACCGCGGTCCTGCTGTTCGCCCAGTTCTCCATCTTGCGTTCGCGTGCCGTCCTCGTGATCGCGAGTGGATATCTTTTCACTGCGCTCGTCGTCATCGCGTGGGTGCTGACCTTTCCGGGCCTGTTTGCGCCAACAGGCCTGCTCGGCGCCGGACTGCAGAGCGCCACCTGGCTCTACATGCTGTGGCACTCCGGTTTTCCCGTGTTCGTCATCGCATATGCCTTATTGAAGGATGCGGATCCGCCGAAGCCGGTGGACTCTGTGGGTGCGGCCATTCTTTCGAGTGTTGCCGTGATCGCGTTCGTCGTGTGTGGAGCGACATTTCTCATCATAGCGGGCGATGGACTGCTGCCTCGTCTCATGATCGATGCGACCCATATTACCCCCCTCTGGACTTATGGTGTCTGGTTCTCGGCACTGTTGTGCGTCCTTGCGCTCGTCGTGCTGTGGGTCCGTCGGCGCTCGGTCCTCGATCTTTGGCTGATGGTGGTGATGTGCGCGTATACGACAGAGTTATGTCTCAACTTTTCGACCCGCTTCAGCGTCGGCTGGTATGCCAGCCGGATCTGCGGGCTCCTGTCCGGCAGTCTCGTCCTGTTTGTCCTGCTGTATGAGAGTACGGTTCTTTACGCGCAGCTTCTCCGCGCGGTGTTCGCCCAACGCCGCGAGCGCGAAGCGCGGCTCGCGACCGGGGACGCGGTGGCGGCCACGATCGCCCATGAAATCAAGCAACCGTTGTCTGCGATGATCACGAATGCCAGTGCCGGTATCCGGTGGCTCGATCGCCCGGCACCCGATTGCGTCAAAGCGAAGGAGACGTTCGAACAGATCGCCGCCGACGGCCACCGGGCCGGCGCGGTGATCGAAAGCATTCGCGCGATCTTCAAGAAGGAGGGCCGGAATAGGACGTCGCTCGACGTCAACGAGCTCATCGGCGAGGCGCTGGCCTTGGTGCACAGCGATCTGCAGAGCTACCGGATCATGGTCATGACGGAGCCGGATGGACATTTGCCGCTGGTCAATGGAGATCGAGTCCAGTTGCGGCAGGTGCTCCTGAACCTGATGACGAACGCCATCGACGCGATGGCCGACAAGGACGAGCCGCGGACCCTCTCTGTGAGGTCAAATCTCTACGACGGCGGCGGCGTCTTGGTGTCGGTTGCCGACACCGGAGTGGGCGTCGGCTCGCAGGATGCCGATCAGATCTTCAACCCGCTCTTCACGACCAAGGCGCACGGGATGGGGCTGGGCCTGTCGATCTGTCGGTCGATCATCGAGGCGCACAATGGCCGCTTGTGGGTTGCCCCGAACACGCCGCGCGGCGCCGTGTTCCAGTTCGTCTTGCGCACCGATCCGCCGTTGGCGCAGCAGGGTGCGTGATCAGTCCCTGGTAAACTTCACCGATACCTCGCCGATCGGATCGACCGCGTGGACGAAATCGACTTCGTCCGGCTCGATCATCGGCGGCGGCGTGATGGAGCCGGTGATGATGATGTCGCCGGCCGAGAGTCTTTCGCCGAAGGCGGCGGCGATGGTGGCGACATGCGCCACGATCTCGATGAGCTTGCCGGTCAACGCCTCCGGGTCGCTCGTGCGGTTCACCTCGACGCCGCGCCGCAGCACGCGCGAGGTCAGGCCCCGCACGCTGCCACCGGGCTGCGCGCCCTCACCGAGCAGCACCTGGCGCTGGTAGATGTCGCCGGCGAGCACAACATCGAGGTTGGCGGCTTCCGGCACCGGATCGAGGTCGGCGAGTTCGATGGCCGGCGTGAGTTCCTTGATCGCCGCCATGACGGCGTCAGGCGTGGCGTCGGGCCCGAGATCGGTTGCCATGCGCACGGCGATCTCCGGCTCGGCCACTGGCCGCAAATAGTTCTTCAGCGACACGGTGCTGCCGGACGGCAGCAGCGCGCGCTGCATCAGGAAGCCGATCATCGGCGCTTCGATGCCGAGCTTCTTGAGGCTCGCGGGCGCGCCGAGGCCTACTTTCCAGCCGAGCGGCTTTTCGCCCGCCGCGATGCGCGCACGCCGGTCGGCGAACTGCGCCGCCATGCCTTTCTTGATGAGCGGATTATCGAGGATAGCCATATGCGATTTTCCTTTCTTACCCTCCCCACAAGGGGGAGGGCAAAGCAAGCGTCTCTTGCGGTTCTTCTTCTTACTTATGGCTCTCCGGGTGCACTTCGTAGTCCGAATCCTCGATCGTTCCGGCGCCCATCCAGCCCCAGACCAGCACCACGTCTTCGTCCGACGTGTTGTTGAAGCCATGCCAGACGCCGCGCGGCGAATAGACCACGTCGCCTTCGCCCGACGGCACCTCGCCCTTGTCGGTGTAGATTTGGCCCTTGCCTTTGAGCACGATGAAGAACTCGTCGGCCTTGTGATGGCGATGGTTCTCGTGGCGCGCGCCCGGCTTGAGCACGGTCCAGCCGACCACGTGATCGGCGCCGGCGGTTTTCTTGTCGATCAAAAACTGCACCTGCATGTCGACCCAGCCGTCGTCGCGCTTCAAGCCTTCGACCTTCGGCACGTCACGCAAATTGGTGCGGTACATCTGCGGCATTTCCTTCTCTTCCTTCATTGCGGCCGCCGTGCCTTTCACGGCTTTGGCCAGAGCTGCTCCGAACTTTTCGCTTTGCGATGTCATGACTGTCCTCCAAGCTTGCGATAGACCTGATGCGCCACGACGAAGTCGTTGGCGTCGATGCCGAGCCCACGGCAGGCGTTCATCATCTCGTTGGCGGCGGCGGCGAGCGGCACCGGGCTGCCGAGCCGGCGGCCGAGATTGAGCGCCAGCATCATATCTTTCTGTTGCAGCGTCACGTCGGCGAGTGGCACCGCCGGCATTTTGCCCTCGAGGATGAAGGGGCCGCGATAGCCGAGTACCGGCGAGGCCGCGACACTCTTGAGGATAGCGTCGACGGCGGCTTCGCGCGAGACGCCGCCTTTTTCGGCGAGTGCCACCGCCTCGCCGAAGCAGATCACCTCGACCATCAACAGCAGATTGACCGCGATCTTCATTTGGCAGGCGAGCCCGTTGCTGCCGATGCGCGTGACTTTCGGCCCGATCGCCAGCAGCACCGGCTTGGCGCGCTCGAACGCGGCCTCGTCGCCGCCGATCATCACAGAAGCGTTGCCTTGGACGACGGTGACGGGGCTTCCCGAAATCGGCCCATCCATCATGAACGATCCCGCCTTGGTGAACTCGGCCGCGACGGCGCGGCTTTCCTCCGGCTCGATCGTGCTCATGTCGATGTAGATGCCGCCTTTGGCGAGGCCGGCGATGATGCCGTCCGGCCCGAGCGCGCAGGCCTTCACCGCTTTGGCGTCGGTGACGATGGAGAACACGATCTCGGATTGGGCGGCGACCTCGCGCGGCGTGTCCGCCCAGCCCATGCCGTCCTTGATCAAAGCCTCCGCCTTATCGCGCGAGCGGTTCCAGCCGATGACGGAATGCCCCGCCGACATCAGGCGCGGGACGATCAACTGTCCCATCGCGCCGAGCCCAACAAACCCTAGTTTCATGACAACTCTTCTCTTCTGTTGCGGGAGTGCCCCGCCGTTTCGCTTACGCCGTCGGTGAGAGCTCGGGTCGAGCCGCGCACGATCAACTCGACCGGCAGCACGATGTGACGCGGTTCGGACGTTGCGTTCTCGACGATATCGACAATCAGTTCGGCCGCTTCGACGCCGGCTTTGGTGTGCTGCACGCGGATCGTGGTCAGCGGCGGCGACAGCCGGTCGGCCAGCGCCATGTCGTTGAAACCGGTGATCGAGACGTCGCCGGGGCACTCGATTTTGTGCCGGCGGAACGCGGTGATGGCGCCGACCGCGAGCCGGTCATTGGCGCAGACCACGGCGGTGAAAGGCTTATCCGCGACCAGCAGCTCCTCGGCGCAGCGCTCGCCTTCCATTTCGTTGAAGGCGCGCGCGAAGGACACCAGCGGCTGCTTCAATCCAACGCTCAATTCCTCGCAGTAGCGCACATAGCTCGAATAGCGATTGTAACCGGTGGACACCGTCTGCGGACCTGCGATGGCGGCAATGCGGCGATGGCCGAGCGAGGCGAGGTGGGTGAGCACGCGGCGCAGGCCGTCGTCCTCGTCGTGCACCACGGATGAAAAACGCGGATTGTCGGTGCGCCGGCTTACCGTCACCGCCGGCATGTCCGCGGTGAGAGCCGACAGTTCCTTATCGTGACGCGCCACGCTGGCGAGGATCAGGCCGTCGATGCCGCGCGGGCGCATCGTCTCGATCACGCGCGCCTGCCGCCGCGCGTCGCCGTCGGTGTTCGCCAGGATGGCGACGTAATTGTGCCGCGCCAGCCCGTCCTCGATGCCGCGGATGATCGGCGGAAACACCGGATCGGTGATGTCGGGGATGATGACGCCGATGGTGCGCGAGCGGTTGGTCTTTAGCAGGTAGGCCGCCGCGTTCGGCGCGTAGCCGCGGCGGCGGCTCGCCCGCTTGATCTTCTCCATCAAGTCGGGCGAGACCGCGTGCGTGCTGCGTGGATTGAGCGCCCGCGAGATCGTAGACACATGCACGCCGACTTCGCGCGCAATGTCCTTCAGCGTCGGCCGCGAGCGTTTCGCTTTCCTCAATCCTGTTTCCCCCTCACTGGTGAGCCTTCTCGAAGGGATAGATCAGATCGCCCGACTTGTATTCCTTCGGATAAACGACGATCTGCCGCTTCCAGTCCTGGAACTGCTCGAGTTCGCTGCCGGTGATGCCCTGGAACTGCAGGCAGATGATGCGCGGCGTCGTCCACTCTCCATCCTGGCCGAACTTGATCGGCCCGATCACCGTGTCGAAAGTCGTCTTCGACAAATAAGCCGCGAGCGTGTCGTCGTTCAGCGATTTCGTCTCGGTCACCGCCTGGGCGAGGATCTGTCCGGCCGCATAGGCATAGGGCGGATAGGTGAAGCCGAGGGGATCGGTGCCGAGGCTCGAAGCGCGCTTCTGGTATTCCTGCAACATGCGCGCCGTTCCCTCGAACTGAAGGCTCGGGGCTGGAATATAGAATTCGTTGCTGATGTAGCCGTTGATCGCCGGCCCGAGCTTCTGCTTGAGTCCGGTGACCAGCAGCCCGAGCATCGCGCCGCCGATCAATTTCGGCTTGAACTTGATCTCATTGGCGGCCTGGATGATGCCGGCGGTGTCGACCGGCAGCGTCGCCGCGAAGACAATGTCCGGATTGGCTGCCTGAAGCGCGCGCACGATCGGTGTGAAGTCGGTGGTCGAGAGCGGATAAGTGCGTTCGATCACGACCTCGAGGCCGGCCGCCTTGGCGTTCTCGCGCGCGCCGTCGAGCGCGTGCCGCGCATATTCGATGTCGGCGCCGACCAGCGCCACGCGCGTCGGCTTCGGCGTCTGCTCGGCAGCGAGGTCAAACACGCATTTCGAATAATTGGCGGGGGAGGGGCCCTGCGAATTCATCGAGAAATAGCGCGAATAGTGGAACGCGTTGTTGGAGCCGAGCCCGAAGATGCCAAGCGTCGTGCGATTCTTCTGCATGATCGTCGGCAAAGTCGCGGCGATCACCTGCGTGCTGTAGGGCCCGAGCAGCAGATCGACTTTGTCGATGCCCATCAGCTTCTCGTAGATGCCCGGCCCGTTCGCCGGGTTGCCCTGATCGTCGTAGTAGACGAACTGCACCGGCCGGCCGAGCAGCCCGCCTTTCGCGTTGATGTCCTCACGCCAGATCTCGAGGCCCGCGAGCACCTGCTTGCCCGCCGGCGCCGTCGGTCCGGTGAGGCTGATGCTCAGTCCGATGCGCAGCGGATCGGCGGCGTAACTGGTCGTAGTCGCACGCACGAGGCCGGCGAGTGCGGCGGCGCTTATGAGTGCCGATAAGCCCATGCGTCTAAGACGTCCCTGAATGCCCATGAGGTCCCTCCATGTTGTCCGGTTATGGCCCGGATTTGCCGGCAGCCTAGCGCTGGCGGCAATTCTTGGCAATCGATTGCCAAACGGGCCGGCAAGATGCTACGCGGAGAAGCCCGATACCCGGCTTGATTTCACGCGCCGCGTCGGGACAATGAAAAGGCAATGCGCAGATTTGCGCGACCAAAAATAAGGGATGGACGCATGTTCAAGGGTTCGGCCAACGTGATGCTGCCGACATCGATCATCGGATCGCTGCCGCGCCCCACCTGGTACACCGCGACGCTCGGCTCGAAGAGCTTCCTCGAAGCCATGGTCAATTCGCGCTACCGCGAGCAATACGAGGACGCCGTCTCGTCCTTCCTGCGCGCGCAGGAAATTGCCGGCCTCGACATCTGCACCGACGGCGACGCACATTACGACGAGGAAGTCGGCGGCATGAGCTGGCAGAGCTACGCGCCGGCGCACATGACGGGTTTCAGCACCACGCCGCAGGCGTCGGTCTATAATGTCGGCGCGATTGCCTACCCGCGCGGACACATCCTGCACGATTTCCTCGAGGCGCGCGTCTTCCCCAAGATCGTCGGGCCGGTCGGCCGCGGCAATCTGCAATACGGCGCGATGTGGAAGGTGGCGCAGCGCATGACCAGGCGCCCGGTCAAATACGGCACCATTTTGCCCGAACTGCTCGCGGCCTCCGTCGCCGACGACTATTACAAGGACCCGGTCGAGCGCACGCTGGCGCTCAGCGCCGCGCTCAACGAGGAACTCAACGAACTCGCGGATGCCGGCTGCCCGGTGATCCAGATGGAAGAGCCGCAGATCCACATGGTGCCGGTGCGCGGCAAGGCCTTCGGCAAGCTCGACGTCGGCGATCTGGTCAAGATCTTCAACGGCACAGTGAAAGGCCTACGCGCCAAAACCGAAGTCTGGTGCCATACCTGCTGGGGCAATCCGAGCCAGCAGCGCATCTTCAAGGACGTGCAGAGCTACAAGCCGACGCTCGATGCGCTCAACACGATCGACGCCGACGCCATCACCTTCGAAACCTGTTCATCCGGCCCGGACGATCTCAAGGCGATCGGCGAGCACATCACGGACAAGAAGATCGTCATCGGCGTCATCGACCATCACACGCTTCAGGTCGAGCGTCCGGACGACATCGCCGCGTTGATTCGTGAGGCGCTCAAATACATTCCGGCGGAGCGGCTGATCATCTCGTCCGATTGCGGCATGGGCCGCGAAGGCATGGGCCGCCGCCACGCGACCTACAAGATGGTCTCGATGGTGCTCGGCACCAACATCGTGCGGAAAGAGCTCGGCCTGCCCGAGGCCGAATGCCTGGCCGCCGATTCGCGCTATTCGCTGACGGTGACGAAGACCTGATTCATTCGACGCCGCGGCCGCTCGCTTTGTTTACCCTCCCCCTTGCGGGGAGGGTCGCGAGCGTAGCGAGCGGGGTGGGGGTCCTTGTTAATAACTGAGACACCCACCCCGACCGCCTTCGCTTTGCTACGGCGGTCGACACTCCCCGCAAGGGGGAGGGTATAGAGAGACTAGGGCAATTTGTCATAGCCCTCGCCAAACCCGGCGAGGCTCCTCGGAAAGCCGATGCCTTCTTCCGGCGTCTGGAAGATGATGAAGGTTGCGGTCTTGCCGTTGCGCAGCTTGCCGATCAGCGTGTCGTCCATGACGACCTCGGCGATGCAGCCGTTGGGCAGGCAACGCACGAAGCCGGCGCGGCCGATATCGGCGTTGTCGATCTTCAGCCCCAGCCCGGACGGCAGTAGCACGCCGAGCGGCGCCACCACGCGCATCAGCCGGCTCTTCTGGTCGGCAGTCTTGAGCACAATCACGGTGAGGCCGACATTGGCCCGGTCTTCCGCGGTCACGCTCTGGATCAGCGCGCATTGCTCGGCTTTGGCGCCCGGCGGCGTGTCGCAGCGGATCTGCCAGTCTCTGTGCACCGATTTCACGGCGCCTTGGGCCGCGGCCCGCTCGGTCGGGATCAGCGCCAGTCCGATCGCGACGGCCAGCGCCGTCGTCCAGGCCCGTTGCCGGAGCGCACGCTTACCAAGGTCGATAATGCTCATAGGTTAGCCCTTTGGCGCGGATCTTACCTGTCCGCCCGCCGCCGGCAGCGGCCGAATCATTGCCCCCGTCGGTATGTTAATCGTCCCCGTTGGGTCATGCCCGGCCAATCCTGTCAAGCAAGCGCGCAGCGACAGACACCCCGTGGTCCACCCGGCGGCATCCAAGCCGGGGCGCCATGGCATAAATGCGGCGTTCGGTCGCGCGCGACGCTGCGGCGTGCGGTCGCGGAATGCCCACTGAGCCCACCGGAAGCCTGCTGGGAATCGGCTTGGGGGTAAAACGGTTGTCGCCGGTCGGATATAATCGAGTGCATTGCGGCGGTTTACAAATTGTGGTTTGAAAAGCCGGGATTTCCCCCGTCCCGCCGCACAGTCCAAGCTGCCACGCCCGTGGCAAATGCCGTGTCTGGCGGGGTTGGACCGCCGATCGTGCGTTACGAAAGGCGGCAATAAAAGGCGCCTTGAACAAGGCCGTTTTTCTCGTCGAGGGAGCGCATTCGACAATGATAGTGCTTAAGCGGTTGATCGCATTCGTGGTCACGAGCGTGGCCGTTCTCGGCGGAAGCGCCGCATTGGCGGCAGAGCCGGTCACCGGCCAGCCGCATCCGTGGCAGTTGGGCCTTCAGGCCGGCGCCACCCCGGTGATGGACGACATCATCTGGTTCCACGACTTCCTGCTGTGGGTCATCGCGGCGATTACCGTCTTCGTGCTGACGCTGCTGGTCCTCGTGGTCGTCAAGTTCAACGCCCGCAGCAACCCGGTGCCCTCGCGGACGACCCACAACACGACCATCGAAGTGATCTGGACCGTGGTCCCGGTCCTCATCCTGGTGGCGATCGCGGTTCCCTCGTTCCGCCTGCTGTTCTACCAGCTCAACACTCCGCCGGCCGACCTGACCGTGAAGGCCACCGGCAAGCAGTGGTTCTGGAGCTACAGCTACCCCGACAGCAAGTTCGAGTTCGATTCGCTGATGGTGGCGGACAAGGACCTCAAGCCGGGCCAGCCGCGCCTGCTGGCGGTCGATAATGAAATGGTCGTACCGGTGGGCAAGGTTGTTCGGGTGATCACCACCGGCGCCGACGTCATCCACTCCTGGGCGGTTCCATCCTTCGGGGTCAAGATCGACGCAGTTCCCGGACGCGTGAACGAGACCTGGTTTAAGGCCGAGCGCGAAGGCACATATTACGGTCAATGCTCACAACTTTGCGGCCGCGATCACGCCTTCATGCCGATCGTCGTCCATGTCGTCAGTGATAAGGACTACACGGCGTGGCTCGATGGCGCCAAGAAGAAGTACGCCACCGACGACACCACTCCGACCGCGGTCGCCGCGGCCGGCGAGGTGCGGTAACATATATAAGAACACGAATATAATCTGACGGCGAGAAACGGTCGAAGGACAGGAATGATGGCGAGCAACGCGGCTGCGGCACACGGCGGACACGAGGCGCACGAGCATCCCACCGGGTGGCGGCGGTTCGTTTATTCGACGAACCACAAGGACATCGGCACGATGTACTTGGTGTTCGCGGTCATGGCCGGAATCATCGGCGGCCTGCTGTCGATCGCCATCCGCCTGGAACTGCAGAACCCGGGCATGCAGTTTTTCCCCTCGTCGCATGAATACAACGTGTTCGCCACGGCCCACGGCCTGATCATGATCTTCTTCATGGTCATGCCGGCGATGATCGGCGGCTTCGGCAACTGGTTCGTGCCGCTGATGATCGGGGCTCCCGACATGGCGTTCCCGCGCATGAACAACGTCTCGTTCTGGCTGCTGCCGGCGTCCTTCGCGCTGCTGCTGACCTCGTTGTTTGTCGAAGGCGAGCCGGGCGCGCTGGGTGCGGGAACTGGGTGGACGATCTATGCGCCCTTGTCGACCTCCGGCCATCCGGGTCCCGCGGTCGACTTCGTCATCCTCGCGCTGCATCTGGCCGGCGCGTCGTCGATCCTCGGCGCCATCAACTTCATCACCACCATCTTCAACATGCGCGCGCCCGGCATGACGCTGCACAAGATGCCGCTGTTCGTGTGGTCGATCCTGGTGACTGTGTTTCTGTTGCTGCTATCGCTGCCGGTTCTCGCCGGCGGCATCACGATGCTGCTCACCGACCGCAATTTCGGCACGACCTTCTTCAGCGCCGAGGGCGGCGGCGATCCTCTGCTGTATCAGCACCTGTTCTGGTTCTTCGGTCATCCGGAAGTGTACATCCTGATCCTGCCCGGCTTCGGCATGATCAGCCAGGTCATCTCCACCTTCTCGAAGAAGCCGGTGTTCGGCTATCTTGGTATGGCCTATGCGATGGTCGCCATTGGCGGCATTGGCTTCGTGGTCTGGGCGCACCACATGTACACGGTCGGCCTCTCAACCGGTGCGCAGGCCTACTTCATCGCAGCCACGATGGTGATCGCGGTTCCAACCGGCGTGAAGATCTTCTCCTGGATCGCCACGATGTGGGGCGGGTCGATCGAGTTCCGCACGCCGATGCTGTGGGCGATGGGTTTCATCTTCCTCTTCACCGTCGGCGGCGTGACCGGCGTGGTGCTTGCGAATGCCGGCGTGGATCGCGTGCTGCACGACACCTATTACGTGATCGCGCACTTCCATTACGTGCTCTCGCTCGGTGCGGTCTTCGCCATTTTCGCCGGCTGGTACTACTGGTTCCCGAAGATGAGCGGCTACATGTACAACGAGACCATCGGCAAGCTGCACTTCTGGGTCACCTTCGTCGGCGTGAACCTTATTTTCTTCCCGCAGCACTTCCTCGGGCTGGCCGGAATGCCGCGCCGGACCGCCGACTATCCGGACGCATTCCACGGCTGGAACGAGATATCGTCCTACGGTTCGTATATCGCGGGCTGCGGCGTGCTTATCTTCCTGTTCGGCGTGATCGAGGCCTTCGCCAAGAAGCGCGTCGCGGGCAACAACCCTTGGGGCGTGGGCGCGACGACGCTGGAATGGACGCTGTCCTCGCCGCCGCCGTTCCATCAGTTCGAGACGCTTCCGCGGATCAAGTAGGGAAATCGGCGTAAACCATGTCACTCATCAGCGAAGGCGCAGACTTCCACGGCCGCAGGGCCGCAGGATCGGAGCTCGGCCCGGCCGAGCCCAGTCTCGCCACCGTTGGTGACTACCTTGCTTTGCTCAAGCCGCGGGTGATGTCGCTCGTCGTGTTCACCGCGCTGGTGGGCCTCGCGGTCGCGCCGGGCTCGCTGCACCCGATGACCGCCTTCACCGCGCTGCTCTGCATCGCGGTGGGCGCGGGCGCTGCCGGCGCGCTCAACATGTGGTACGACGCCGACGTCGATGCGGTGATGACCCGCACGGCGCGCCGGCCGGTGCCGATGGGCCACGTCAAGCCGGGCGAGGCGTTCGCCTTCGGCATCACGCTCGCCGGCTTCTCCATCATGACGCTCGGCCTGCTGGTGAACTGGCTTGCCGCTTCGCTGCTCGCCTTCACCATCTTCTTCTACGTGGTCGTCTATACGGTCTGGCTCAAGCGCTCGACGCCGCAGAACATCGTCATCGGCGGCGCCGCCGGCGCCTTCCCGCCGATGATCGGCTGGGTCGCGGTGACCGGCTCGCTCTCGTTCGAGCCGGTGCTCTTGTTCCTCATCATCTTCTTCTGGACGCCGCCGCACTTTTGGGCGCTCGCGCTCTACAAGGCCGACGACTACAAGCGCGCCGGCATTCCGATGATGCCGGTCGTCGCCGGCGACGTCAGCGCGCGCTGGCAGATCCTTTTGTACACGTTGATCCTGGTGCCGCTCGCGATCGCGCCGTGGCCGCTCGGCTATACCGGCGCGCTCTATGGCCTCACGGCGGTCGTGACCGGCGCAATCATGCTGGTGCTCGCCGTCCAGGTCTTGCGTGAGCGCCGGCCGATCGAGCGCGCCTGCCGGCATCTCTTTGCCTTCTCGATCCTGTATCTGTTCTTGTTGTTCGCTGTGCTGCTGATCGAGCGCGGATGGGGCGGGCTCATTGCCCGGTTGGCGGCGTGAACACCGGTATTGTCATGAACGAGACGCCTGAGAAAGACGAGGGCATCGTGCTCACCGAGGCGCAGAGGCGCGCCCAGCGCTCGCGCTCGGTCGCCATTGCGCTCGCGCTCGCCGCTCTCGTAATCCTGTTCTATGTGATGACGCTGGTGAAGGGACCGGGCGTGCTTATCCGCCCAATCTGACCATGACCGAGCCGGGGGACAACACAAGGCCGCTGCGGCGCGACATGATCGTCGCCGCCAGCTGCGGCGTGCTTGTCGCCGCCATGATCGGCGCGTCCTATGCGGCGGTGCCGTTTTACAATTGGTTCTGCAAGACCACGGGCTTCGCCGGCACCACGCAGGTCGCCGAGAAGGCGCCGGATCAGATTCTTGGCCGCACGTTGGCCATCCGCTTCGACTCCAACGTCGCGCCCGGCCTGCCGTGGAAATTCATGCCCGAGCAGAACGAGATCAAGGTGCGTATCGGCGAGGTGGCGACCGTCCACTACAAGGTCGTCAACGAAGCGGCGCGGACCGTCACGGCGCAGGCCTCCTACAATGTCTCGCCGCCGACCACCGGCGGCTATTTCAACAAGATCAACTGCTTCTGTTTCACCGAGCAGACCATGAAGCCGGGTGAGACGCGCGAGATGACGGTCGTGTTCTATGTCGATCCCTCGATCGTCAAAGACCACGACCAGGACGATCTCAACACAATCACTTTGTCCTACACCTTCTACCGGCTGCCCGATTCGGTGCGGCCGGTGGCCGAGGCGCCGGACGGAAAATCGAGCACGCTTAATTAAACAAGAGGGGCGCCTCTGGCGCTCCCATGAGGGTTGAACGGAGACGACGACGATGGCCGACGCTCACGCCAAGCATCATGACTACCACCTGGTCGATCCGAGCCCGTGGCCGGCGATCGGCTCGGTGTCCGCCTTCATCATGGCGGTCGGCGCGATCACCTGGATGCATCATATGTACGCCGCCGCTCCGGTGGTGTTCGGCATCGGCGTGCTCGGCGTGCTGTACACTTTCGTCGGCTGGTGGCGCGACGTCATCAACGAGGCGGAGCACGGCGGATTCCACACCCGCGTGGTGCAGATCTCGCACCGCTACGGCATGATCCTGTTCATCGCTTCCGAGGTGATGTTCTTCGTCGCCTGGTTCTGGGCCTATTTCAACACCGCGTTGTTTCCCGATGCAGCGAAGGAAGTCGCGCGCGTCGCCTTCACCGGTGGCGTTTGGCCGCCGAAGGGCATCGAGACCTTCGACCCTTGGCACCTGCCGCTCCTGAATACGCTGATCCTGCTCACCTCGGGCACCACGGTCACCTGGGCGCACCACGCGCTGCTCGAGAACGACCGCCAGGGCGTGAAGTGGGGCCTCATCCTCACTATCCTGCTGGGCGGTACATTCACCTGCGTGCAGGCCTTCGAGTATTCTCACGCCGCCTTCGCCTTCAGCGGCAACATGTATGGCGCCAGCTTCTTCATGGCGACCGGCTTCCACGGCGCGCATGTGATCATCGGCACGATCTTCCTGATCGTTTGCCTGGTGCGCGTGCTGAAGGGCCACTTCACGCCGACCCAGCATCTCGGCTTCGAGTTCGCCGCCTGGTACTGGCACTTCGTTGACGTGGTGTGGCTGTTCCTGTTCGCCTGCATATATGTGTGGGGCTCCGGGGCGAGCGCCGCCCACGGAGGCTGACCGCCACCGGCACAGTTCGCAAAAGGGCGGCGGCAACGCCGCCCTTTTGTTTTCAGATCTGTAGTTGATATTGCGTGCGAATAGAGCGGACTTTGGGGAGCGGAGCCATGACCGACAAAGCATTGCCCGGTCCTCTGCCGATCGCACGCGGATTGCGCGGCCGCTGTCCGCGCTGCGGGGAGGGGAAGTTGTTTCAAGGCTTTCTCGGCCTGAGGCCGCGCTGCGACCATTGCGGTCTCGACTATAATTTCGCCGATGCCGGCGACGGGCCGGCGGTGTTCGTCATCCTCATCGGCGGCGCCATCGTCGTCTGCGCGGCGCTGATCACGGAGGTCGTCTATCAGCCGCCTTACTGGCTGCACGCGGCCTTGTGGTTGCCACTGGTTCTCATCGTCACGCTGGCGCCGCTGCGCCTGATCAAAGGCTTGCTGATCGCGCTGCAATACCATCACAAGGCGGCCGAGGGCCGGCTCGAGCGCCGGAGCGACGCTTGAACATCGTGCGCGAGAAGCCCCGCCGCGGCATCATCGGAGCGACGGTGTTCGCCGTCGTCGGCATCGCCATCCTCATCGGGCTTGGCGTCTGGCAGCTCGACCGCAAGGTCTGGAAAGAGAATCTGATCGCGACGCTGACCGAGCGTCTCGATGGTGCGCCGGCCGCGCTGCCTGCGCGTGGCGACTGGCCGCGCCTCACCCAGGACAAAGACGAATTCCGCCGCGTGACATTCCCGGCTGAAATCATCGCCGGCGAAGAAGCACTGGTCTATGCGGCCGGCTCGGCGTTGCGGTCCGACATCAAGGGACCCGGCTATTTCGTGTTCGCGCCGGCGCGGCTTCTCGGCGGCAGCATCGTCCTCGTCAACCGCGGCTTCGTGCCGCTTGAGCGCAAGGACCCGACGACGCGCGCGGCCGGCGCGCCGCAGGGCATCGTCGACATCGTCGGCGTGTTGCGCTGGCCGGAAGCGCGCGGCACCTTCACGCCGGACGACGATCCGAAAACCAATGTCTGGTATCTGCGGGATCCCAAGAGCATGGCGCAGGCGAAGAAGTGGGACACCTCGGCGCCGTTCTACATCGATCAGGAATCTCCGGTGCCGGCGGGCAGCCTGCCGCTGCCGGCGAAGCTCGAAGTGCATCTGCCGGACAACCACCTGCAATATGCGATCACATGGTTCGGCTTGGCGCTGGCGCTCGCCGGCGTTTATATTGTCTGGCTCGTCGGACGACTCCGTCGCCGCGTGTGATCGCTTGCCTTCACGATATGAAATCCCTTCGCGTAATTTGTCGGAGGCCGCGCTGCGTGATTTAGTGCGCGCCCTCAATGCGAAAGGGAAAAAATAGTATGTCGCTCGCGGGAAAGAAAATCGTCGTCGTCGGAGGCTCGTCCGGCATTGGCCTTGCTGTGGCCGAGCAGGCGAAAGCCGAGGGCGCCGATGTCGTCATCGCCTCGCGCAATGCCGAGCGCCTGAAGGACGCGGCGGGGAAGCTGGGCGTGACTGGGATCGCGACGGACGTCACAAGTGACGAAAGCGTTGTCGCGCTCTTCCGCGCCAGCGGTCCCGTTGACCACGTTGTCGTGACCGCCGCGCAACTCCGCACCGGTCCGTTCAAGACCGTATCCATGGACGACGTGCGCGCCACCTTCGAAGCCAAGTTCTGGGGCGCCTGGCGCGTCGCCCGCGCGGCCGAGATTCGTCCGGGCGGATCGCTCACATTGGTCTCCGGCTTTCTCAGCATCCGGCCGCGGCCCGGTTCGGCGATCGTCAGCGCGGCTAATGGCGCGCTCGAATCGCTGACGCGGGCGCTGGCGCTCGAGCTCGCCCCCATCCGCGTGAACGCGGTCTCGCCCGGCATCATCGATACGCCGATCCGCGCCGCCATGCCCGAGGCTGCGCGCCGCGATATGCTGGCGAAAGCTGCGTCCGGGCTGCCTGTTGGCCGGGTCGGTCTGGCCGAGGACATCTCCCGGCAGATCCACGCCTTCATCGGCAACGGGTTTGCGACCGGCTCGATCGTCTATCTTGAGGGAGGCGGCCTCGTCGCCTGACGCCGCCGGTTTGATGGCGGCCCGCAAGGAGTACTCCCGCCTTCCTTGTGAAAGCCCCCCATGGGGGATAGTGTGGCCGACACAGGCTCGGCCACACACTAAATAAATATAATAAAATCAATGCGTTACATATCAACCCGGGGCGAGGCGGCCCCGCTGAATTTCGTCGAGGTGATGCTCGCAGGGCTCGCCCGCGACGGTGGTCTCTATGTGCCCGAAAGTTGGCCTGCGCTTGCGCCCGGTACCATTGCCGGCTTCGCCGGACGGCCCTATGCCGAGGTGGCGGTCGAGGTGATGCGCCCCTTCGTCGGCGGTAGTATTCCGGACGCCGATATCGCCCGCATGGCGCAGGAGGCCTACGGCACGTTCCGCCATCCCGCCACGGTTCCGCTGGTGCAGCTCAATGCGAGCTTGTTCGTGCTGGAGCTGTTCCACGGGCCGACGCTCGCCTTCAAGGACCTGGCGATGCAGCTGGTGGCGCGGCTGATGGATTACGCGCTGCGCCAGCGCGGCGAACGCACCACCATCGTGGTGGCGACGTCTGGCGACACCGGCGGCGCCGCGGTCGAGGCGTTCCGGGGCCGCGCCCAGGTCGATGTGGTCGTGCTGTTCCCGCGCGGCCGCGTCTCCGAGGTGCAGCGGCGCATGATGACGACCGCGGCGGACAGCAATGTACACGCTGTCGCGATTGAGGGGACTTTCGACGATTGTCAGGCGTTGGTGAAGGCAATGTTCAACCATCACGCCTTCCGCGACAGCGTGCGCCTCTCCGGCGTGAACTCGATCAACTGGGCGCGCATCGTGGCGCAGGCGGTCTACTACTTCACCGCTGCCGTCGCGCTCGGGGCGCCGCACCGCAAGGTTGCATTCACCGTGCCGACCGGCAATTTCGGCGACGTCTTCGCCGGCTATGTCGCGTCGAAGATGGGCCTGCCCGTCGATCGCCTTGTTGTGGCCACCAACGTCAACGACATCCTTGCCCGCACGTTCGCCAGCGGCACCTACGAAACCCGCGACGTGGTAGCGACCGCGTCGCCGTCGATGGACATTCAGATCTCGTCGAATTTTGAGCGGCTGTTGTTCGACGCTTACGACCGCGACGCGCATGCGGTGCGCTCGCTGATGGGATCGCTGGCGCAGTCGCGCCGCTTCTCGGTGTCAGCGCACGCGCTGGAAAAGATGCGCGCGCTGTTTTCGGCCGACCGCGCCGACGAGCAGGAAAGCGCCGCGACTATCCGCGCCTGGATGCGCGAGGCCTCTTATTGCGCCGATCCGCACACGGCAGTCGGCTTGGCCGTGGCCGAAAAGGAAACGCGCGATCCGTCGGTACCGATGGTTGTGCTCTCGACTGCGCATCCGGCCAAGTTTCCCGACGCGGTGAAGGCGGCCTGCGGGGTCGAGCCGGCATTGCCGGATTGGCTGGGCGACCTATATGCGCGAACTGAGCGCGTCACGGTCCTGCCTGCCGATCAAGGGGCAGTAGAGCGTTTCGTATCATCGGCGTCGCGAGCGGCGCGTGAAGGAGCAGCGGCATGAGCGTCGAAGTCACCCGTCTTCCCTCCGGCTTGGCGGTAGTGACCGACCGCATGCCGCATCTGGAATCCGCTTCGCTCGGCGTCTGGATCGGCTCCGGCAGCCGCGATGAGAAGCCGGACGAGCACGGCATCTCGCATCTGCTCGAACACATGGCCTTCAAGGGCACCAAGCGGCGCACCGCGCGGCAGATCGCGGAGACGATCGAGGCGGTCGGCGGCGACCTCAATGCCGCCACCAGCGTGGAATCTACGGCTTATTATGCGCGCGTGCTGAAGGCCGATGTGCCGCTGGCGCTCGACGTGCTCTCCGACATCCTCTCCGCGCCGACCTTCGACCCGGAGGAATTGCGGCGCGAGCAGAACGTCATCGTGCAGGAGATCGGCGCGACGGAAGACGCGCCTGACGATCTGGTGTTCGATCGCTTGCAGGAGACTGCGTTTCCGAAACAACCGGTCGGCCGCTCCATCCTCGGTACGCCGGAGACGGTGCGTTCGTTCACGGCGGCGCGGCTGCGCGCTTATCTGTCGCGCAACTACCGTGGCCCCGACATGCTGGTTGCGGCCGCCGGCGCCGTCGACCATCAACAGGTCGTTGCCGAAGTCGAGAAACGCTTTGCCAGCTTCGTCGGACCGGCCGGGCCCGTTCCGGAGCAGGCGCATTTCAGTGGCGGCATGCGAGTCGAGACGCGCGATCTCGAGCAGGTGCACATCGCCATGGCGCTGCAAGGCCTGCCGGTGAAGGACGAGAACCTTTACAGCCTCCAGGTCTTCACCAGCGTGCTGGGCGGTGGCATGTCCTCGCGCCTGTTCCAGGAAGTGCGCGAGATCCGCGGCCTCTGCTACGCCATCCAGGCCTTCCACATGCCCTATAGCGACACCGGGATGTTCGGCCTCTATGCCGGCACCGATGAAGCCGACGCGCCCGAGCTGATGCGCGTGGTCATCGACCAGATCGGCAATGCCACCGACACCATCACCGAGGCCGAGGTCAACCGCGCCAAGGCGCAGATGAAGGCCGGCCTGCTGATGGCGCTGGAGAGCTCGGAGGCGCGCGTCGGACAGATCGCGCGGCAGATGCTGGCCTACGGCCGGCCGATCGCGCTCGACGAGATCGTCGCCAAGGTCGATGCCGTGACGGTGGAGAGTACGCAGGCCGCGGGCCGCGCGCTGGTTGAGCGCGGGCGGCCGGCGATCGCCGCGCTCGGGCCCGGAAGCGGACTTGAAAGCACGGCCGCAATCGCGGAAAGTCTTGTGCGACGCGCGGCCTGACCAACCGGAGCGCTCGCCGGCACCGCCATGGCGTTCTTCCGCACTGTCAGCTTCGGCGACATCATTCCGGCCATCACCGGCAAGGGAGTCCTGCTGCGCACGCCCGTGAGCAGCGACTTCGCCGAATGGGCCTCGGTGCGGGAGCGCAGCCGCGACTTCCTCACCCCCTGGGAGCCGACCTGGCCGGCCGAGGACCTCACCCGCAGCGCCTTCCGCCGGCGGCTCAAGCGCTACGCCGAGGACCAGCGCGGCGACCTCGCCTATGCCTTCCTCATCTTCCGCAACGACGACGGCGCCCTGGTCGGCGGGCTGACGCTGGCCAACATCCGGCGCGGCGTGGCCCAGGCCGGCAGCATCGGCTATTGGGTCGGCGAGCCCTTTGCCCGCATGGGCTATATGACCGCCGCCGTGAGGGCCCTGATCCCTTTCTGTTTCGGCACTTTGCGGCTGCATCGGCTGGAGGCGGCCTGTATTCCGGGCAACGCCGCCTCGATCGGCCTCCTGGAGAAGACCGGCTTCAAGCGCGAGGGCTACGCACGCGGCTACCTCTGCATCAACGGCATCTGGCAGGACCACCTGCTCTATGCCCGCCTGAGGGACGACCCGGATTGACCCCGGCCGGGCGGACCAATACGCCGCCTTAATACGTCGGCTTTATACATGGCCGTAACCCGCCGCCTTGATGGGCCGGCCCAGTACCGCCTTGGGCTCGCCACGCTTGGCTTGCTATAAGGCCGGTTTGGGGACCTCTTTAGAAACGCGAGCAAAGAGATGGGTGGGGAGCTTAACCGACACGCGGCGCCGGCAGGGGCCGCGCTGGCTATGGTTGCGGCGCTGGCCTTGGCCGGCTGCGGCAGCACGAGCACCAGCAGCCTTTTGACCACATCGCCGCTGGACCTGTTCAAGACGTCGTCGAAGGCCACGGCCACCGATGCCAACGCAGCGGCCGGCGCCCCCGAGGCCGACACCGACATCGAATGTCCGGGGGTCCAGGTGCGCAATGGCGCATCGACCCTGATCATCGGGAGCAAGCCGGGTCAGGCCGAGCCGGCCGCTCTCGATATTCGCTATCAGGGCAGCCTCATCCGCACCGCGCGCGAATGCCACGTCGCCAACGGCGTCATGACCATGAAGGTCGGGATCGAAGGCCGCGTCATCACCGGCCCGGCCGGCGGCCCCGGTACGGTCGACGTGCCGCTGCGCATCGCGGTCGTGCAGGAAGGCGTCGCGCCGAAGACTATCACCTCGAAATTCGGCAAAGAGAGCGTGACGGTCTCCGCGGACGTCGACCGCGTCACCTTCACCCACATCGAGCCCGATATCAGCTTCCCGCTGCCGCAGCCGGCGGGCAATATCGATTCCTACGTGATCTATGTCGGCTTCGATCCGCTCGGCGCCCCGCCGGAAAAGAAGCGGCCGCCGGCCAAGCGCAAGTCCGCGGCGAAGCCGAAGCAAAGCTGAGGGGCTCCTGTCCCGGGCGCAGCGCAGCACGTCTTCGTGGTGCGCTGCAGACCCGGGACCTTCGCAAATTCGGAGATTGATACGGTCCCGGATCTGCAGCGCAACACTACGCTAACGCTCGTGTTGCGCCGCGTCCGGGACAAGAGCTCCTACCACCCGCGCAGATCCATCACCGCGCTCTTGAGCGCACGCATGTCGGTGATCACCGTGCGGGCGCCGGCCGCGATCAGGTTCGTGCCGAGCTGGCTGCCGGCGTGGCTGCCGCCGACGAAGCCGATCACCGTCATGCCGGCGGCGAAGCCCGCGGCGACGCCGACCGCCGAATCCTCCACCACGATGCATTCGCGCGGCAGCACGCGCATCATCTTGGCGGCGTGCAGGAACAGGTCCGGCGCCGGCTTGCCGCTGGTGACGTCGCTTGCGGAGAAGAGATAAGGCTCGAAGAAGCGGATGAGGTCCGTGCTCTCCAGGCTCACGCGGATGCGCTCGAGCGAGGAGGACGAGGCCACGCATTTTGGACCGCGCAGCCAGGACAGCGCGTGCGCCGCGTGCGCGGTCGCGCGCAGCTCCGCGCGGAAGCGTTGCAGGGTCGTCGCGGCGACGGTGGCGGCGAATTCGACCGGCAGCTTGCGACCGGCTGCGATCTCGACCTCGCCGAACATGTCGGTCTGGCGCCGACCGGTGAAATAGCGCGCGACAAGGTCAGGCGTCACCGGAAAGCCGGCCCGCATGAATTCCTGCGACACGATGCTTGTTGCCAACGGCTCGCTGTCGACCAGCACGCCGTTGCAATCGAAGATGACCACAGGTCCCCCGACGCTGCGGCCGGTTCTTCCGGCCCCCACGCAATGTCACGAATCAGTTGTGGAAGGTACTTCTCGCGCGCTGATACGCATAGCCTGCATGGAACAGGTGGTAGAATAATAACGGTGAAGATATATGAGAATCGTGCCCAAAACGAAAATGGCCGGGGCGAGCCCGGCCATTTCGTATCGGAGAGGCTTTCGAACGCCGCTCAGTTGAGCTTCTTGCGCACGTCCTCGATGCCCTTGGCGATCAGCGCGTTGGCGCGTTCGCCCTTGGCTTCCAGCGTCAGGATGCGCTCGGCGGCGGCGACGGCGGCCTCGGCCGCGGCGATGCGCACGTCGGCGGCGGCCTGGGCTTCGGCCTGCGCGATCTTGGTCTCGGCCATCTTGGTGCGGCGGGCGACGAATTCCTCGATCTTGACCTTGGCCTCAATCGCCATGCGCTCGGCCTCGGCCTTGGCGCCCGAGATGATCCCCTCCGCCTCGCTCTCGGCCTCGTGCCGCCGGCGCTCATACTCGGCCAGCAACTGCGCGGCCTCTTCCTTGAGCTTGCGGGCCTCGTCGAGCTCCGCCTTGATGCGGGCGGCCCGTTCGTCGAGCGCCTTGGTCACCAGTTTGGGCACGCCGACATAGATGAGCACCCCGGCGAACACGAGGAAGGCCAGCGTGACCCAAACTTCTGTGTCTTGAAGCATCGCCAGCCCCTCTTAGTTCTTGAGCGCGCCGGCGACGGCGTCGCTCACCGCCTGGTCGCTCGGCACAGTGCCGAGCAGCCGCTCGATGATGGCGCGGGTGGCGTCCTCGGCGATGCCGCGGACATTCACCATGGCGGCCTGCTTGGTGGCGGCGATGGTCTTCTCGGCCTCCGCCAGCTTGCCGTTGAGCTCGTCCTCGAGCGTCTTGCGGCGGGCCGCTGCCTCGGCGGCCTGCCTGTCGCGGGTCTCGTTGGCGAGGGCCTGCGCGCGGGCGCGGGCATCGGCCAGCGCCTTTTCGTAAGCCGCCACCGCCTCGTCGGACCGCGTCTTCAGCCGTCCGGCCTCGGCGATGTCGCCATCGATCGCCTTCTGCCGGTTATCGATGATCGCGGCCACGCGCGGCAGCGCCAGCTTCGACATCAGCGCGTAGAGCAGGACGAAGGCGATCGCGAGCCAGATGAGCTGCGACGCGAAGGTATGCGCGTCGAATGGCGGAAAGTTGCCGTGTTCCTCGCTCTTCGGAACGTGCTCGGTCACTGTGGTGTGCGTC
This sequence comes from Pseudolabrys sp., assembly GCA_036519015.1. Taxonomy (GTDB): domain Bacteria; phylum Pseudomonadota; class Alphaproteobacteria; order Rhizobiales; family Xanthobacteraceae; genus Pseudolabrys. Next base: position 97,187 of record DATDMA010000447.1, read on the forward strand.
GTCTCGGCCATCGTCAGCTCCAGCGCCTGGGCGCGCTTCTTCCTAGAGCGCGAACAGCAACAGCAGCGCGATCAGCAGCGAGAAGATGCCGAGCGCCTCGGTGATGGCGAACCCGAAGATCAGGTTGCCGAACTGGCCCTGGGCGGCCGACGGATTGCGGATAGCCGCGGCGAGATAGTTGCCGAAAATGATGCCCACGCCGACGCCGGCGCCACCCATGCCGATGCAGGCGATGCCTGCGCCAATGTACTTTGCTGCCACTGGATCCATAATCAAGCTCCTTCTTGTTTCCGCTTGTTCGGTTCGTTTCGGGCCGTTAGTGGCCCGGGTGAATCGCATCGTTGAGATAGATGCAGGTGAGGATGGCGAAGACATAGGCCTGCAGGAACGCGACCAGAGTCTCCAGCGCAAAGAGGATGACGATCATCGCAAAGGGCAAAATGCCGCCGATCCAGCCGACCACGCCGATCGCAGTGCCCAACAGAACGATGAAGTAGGCGAACACCTGCAGCGTGATGTGGCCGGCCAGCATGTTGGCGAACAGACGCACGCTGTGCGAGATCGGCCGCGACATGAAGGACAGGATCTCGATCGCAACGATCAGCGGCAGGATGTAGATCGGCACGCCCTTCGGCACGAACAGATTGAAGAAGTGCAGGCCGTGCCGGATCAGGCCGTAGATCAGCACGGTGAGGAACACCGTGATCGCCAGCGCGGCGGTGATGATGATGTGGGTGGTGACGGTGAAAGAATAGGGAATCAACCCGATCATGTTCAGCGTCAGGATGAACATGAACAGCGTGAACACGAAGGGGAAGAACTTCATGCCCTCGGCGCCGGCGGTCGAGCGCACTGTGGTGGCGACGAATTCGTATGAGATCTCCGCCGCCGATTGGAAGCGCGAAGGCACCAACCCGCGCCGCGCAGTGGCGGCGACAAGGAAAACCGTGAGCAAGCCCACGACCACGAACATGAAGAGAGCTGAATTGGTGAAGGCGATTGGCGTGTCGCCTATCTTAAACGAAAAGAGATCGACGATGCGGAACTGGTGGATTGGGTCGAAGTGCATGTCCGTCTCTAGTCGCTTAAATGCCTATCGGGGGCGACCCCGGCCGCCCGCATGACGTTGAGTACACCGGCGGCGAAGCCAAGCATCAGAAACACAATGAGCCCCCAAGGCGAGATTCCCAGCCAGCGATCGATCAGCCAGCCAAGCCCGGCACCCACGAGCACGCCTGCGACCAGTTCGGTCGACAGCCGGAAACCGCGGGCGAAGGCCGAAGCGTCGGCCACCTGTCGAGGACCGGAGCCGTTTTCGGATGGCCGGCTCACAGTGTTGAGCCGTTCGCCGAGACGCTTGAGCCTCGCGGAGAGAGCAGCCTCCTCGTCCGGCGGTTCTGTGCGTTTGCCCTTGTTACGCGTGCCGTCAGCCATGCTTGCGACCCGCGTGTTTAAGGCTCCGCTTACGTCCCCACCGCCCTAAAAGCCGCGCGGACCATACTGATCGACTTATCCTGAGTCAAGGAACCGTGATTGCGGCATAAGTGTTTGATATAGGGTAACAAACGCGTAATTTTCCGCCGTGCTTGCGAGCTCCGCGTGCGGTGCGGAAGCTTCATCAACAGGCAAGTGCGGAAGATCGGGTTCAGGCGGCTCGGCCTGGGTGCTACGGTCAAACGCATCCCGGCGCGAAACGGAGGAGCGGACACCGCCATGCGGACTACGATGCTCGCCATCTCCATAGCCCTCGCGCTCGGCGTGCCGCCCGCGTTCGCCGATCCGCAGATCATCATCGTGGAGGAGGCGACGCCGGCGTCGGGCGCTACCTCGGTGCCGGAGCCGCCGGCGCTCTCGCAGAATACCGAGCCTGGCACCACACAACCGCCCGCGGCGCAAGACAACGCGCCGGTCGGGCCGCCAAGCCGGTTCAGCTTCAGGCGCGTCGAGGACGGCTTCCTGCGGCTCGATACCCAAACAGGCCAGGTCACCCTGTGCTCGGCGCACGCCGTCGGCTGGGCCTGTCAGGCGGTGCCGGAAGACCGCGCCGCGCTGGAGCAGGAGATGGATCGACTGCGCGAGCAGGTCGAACGTATGAAGCAAGAGATCGCCACGTTGCGTGCGTCGCCAACTCCGCCGCCGCGTCCGCCGGGCGATCTGACGCCGAAGTCCGACCAGGGCGGCGGTCTGAAGATGCCGACCGACGAGGACATCGCGCGCGCGCGTGCGGCGGTGGAGAATGCCTGGCGCCGGCTGATGGAGATGATGAAGACTCTTCAAGACGACATGACGCGCAAGAATTGAGTGCTTCAGAACTGATCCTCCGATTATCAAAGCATCCCATGCCAGGCCGTCTTTCAGCGATCGTCCAATCAACGCCGCAGGTCATTGCCAGCGCGACGCTGCGCGTGGAGACGCAAGGGCCCGGCCTCACCGAGATCACCAGCGACGCGAAACATTTCGTCACCAAGATCGG